>JBARPB010000049.1:0-12963 GCA_049642705.1 Candidatus Omnitrophota bacterium | reverse complement strand
TTGCGGGACACTTTTTGGGATATAACACCGTATTTATGTGGATTTGGAAACTAAGGGAAGAGATTCTCGACGTGATGGAAATTCTTTCCGGGAACAGAAATAACTACGCCATGTTTAAGCCCGGCGGCGTAAGACGGGACATAAAGCCCGAAGACATACCCCCTGTTATTAAGAAACTGGATTCTATCGTACCGACATTGAATATGCTTAAAAAAGCCATTATGGACGACCCTGTTTTACATGCACGGACAAAGGGCATAGGCATTCTTACGAAAGAAGACGCGATAAATTACTGCGCGCTCGGTCCTACTTCAAGAGCCTCGGGCGTGGCAAGGGACGTGCGGAAAGATTCGCCTTATGGCGTCTACGATAAAGTAGAATGGGATATGATAGTAACCAATAACGGCGATGTATTCGACAAGGTAATTGTAAGGATACTCGAGGTCCTGGAATCAATAAAAATAATGAAAACATGTCTTTTAAATCTCCCTAAGGGCGAATTAGACCTAAAATTAAAGGACATTCCACCCGGCGAAGGCATAGGCCACGTCGAAGCGCCCAGGGGCGAGGTCTTTCATTACGTGAGATCGGACGGCACTAACAGGCCCGCACGCCACAAGGTAAGGGCGCCAACATTTATGAACCTTCCGATATATAAGGCAACCGTTATAGGCGAGACGATATCGGATGCAACGATAATCTTAGCGGCTATCGACCCCTGTTATTGCTGCACGGAGAGGGTAGCGGTGCGGAATGTAAAAGGAAAAAAACTGTATACCGGAGAGGATTTGGTCCGTCTTTCGCAGGAGAAGACGGAAAAAATAAAAAAGGGCATGAAATGAAAGAGAAGATTACCGTAAATCTTAAGAAAATGGCGGATATCATATCAGAGATGATCAACCTTGTGCATCAGGGGTTTATGGAGAACGATGCTCACTATTTAAACAGGGCACTTAATAAAGAGCGTATCATGGATGATTTGGAGAGGGAGATAACAGCTTCTGTTGTCGGGGTAGCCAAGACGCTTGATAAAAAGGCCGAAAGAGAAATTATTTTACTGGAACAGACCGCGCAGAATATAGAACGCATGGGCGACGAACTGCGTTATTTGATGGAACGGATGGAAATCAAGATTGCGGAGAATCTTTTCTTTAGCGATATTGGCGTAGAGCAGTACAGGGAAGTTTTTGAAACAATGAAAAAGTCAGCAATTTTAACGATGGAATTTTTAAATACAAATAAAAACGAGCTTTTAGACAGCATATTGAATAACGGCGAAAAAATCAAAGAATTAGTCGAGAAATACAGAAAAGAACATCTTAAACGTTTAGCCGAAGGTATTTGCGAGGCACGTGCGGCAAACATGTATTTTGATATGCTTGATTTTACCGGAAATATTGCCCGTCATTGCACGAACATAGCGCGGACATATAAAGAGACGAAGGAAAAATGATGCAGGTGAATTTTCAGTCGCTTATAATAGGGTTATTCAGATTTGACAAACTATCTATTTTTGTAGGTATATTTGTAATTTTCTTCTCTTTGCTTATACTTTTTTATTCTTTCGGGTTTATGCGAAAGAAAAAAGGATTGCCCCGTTATTACCTGTATATAATACTTACGCTTCTTGCTTCCCTCGGTGCCGTATTCTCTAATAATCTTATCCTATTTATGGTTTTCTGGGGGTTTTTAGGGCTCCTTCTCTACCTTTTAATAGGTTTTGGAGGGAAAGAAAAGGCGTCGTATACGGCCAAGAAGGCCTTTATAATAATCGGCGGAACGGATGCCTTCATGCTGCTCGGGCTTGCTTTTATCTGGTGTATCAGCGGTTCTTTTGACATGGATAAAATAAATATCGCGCTTGAGGGCAAAGTTTCTATTCTGGCGTACCTTTGCCTTGCCGCAGGCGCGTTTGCCAAGGCAGGCGCCATGCCTTTTCACACGTGGGTACCTGATACCGCCGAAGACGCGCCGACGACCGTTACGGCATTTTTGCCGGCGTCCTTAGATAAACTCCTCGGCATATATTTTCTTGCCAGGATTTCATTGGATATGTTCCGGATGAATCATGCCATGAACACGATGCTTCTTGTGGTGGGAAGTGTCACCATCGTGGCGGCCGTTATGATGGCGCTTGTCCAGCATGACCTGAAAAGACTTTTGGGCTATCATGCGGTAAGCCAGGTCGGATACATGGTCCTGGGGATCGGCACGGGAAACCCTATAGGAATTGCAGGTGGACTCTTCCACATGCTGAACAACACGATATACAAATCGTGCCTCTTTTTAGGCGGCGGCGCGGTAGAGAAAAAAGCCGGAACCACGGATCTAGAGAAACTCGGCGGTTTTGCCAGATTCATGCCCGTTACTTTCATAACATTTTTGATAGCGGCATTTGCCATATCGGGAGTGCCGCCTTTCAACGGATTCGCGTCAAAATGGATGATTTATCAGGGCGTGATAGAAACGGCGAAGAACGGTTCCCATCTCTGGATAGTGTGGCTTTCCGCCGCTATGTTAGGAAGCGCACTGACGTTGGCCAGCTTCATGAAGTTGGTGCATACTGTTTTCTTGGGACAGCCCTCCGCCGAGTCACGAGTTACGGGTCGCGAATTGCGGGAAACAGGGCCGACCATGTGGATTCCGACGGTTACGCTGGCGGCTTTGTGTGTCATTTTCGGCGTATTTGCTTATAGTGTGCCTCTTAAGATTTTTATATTGCCGGCCCTAAAAGAAAACGTAGTATTTTACGGCGTCTGGAATCCGGGCTTGGCCACTGTACTTATTTTAGTAGGTATCGCAATCGGCTTTGTAATCTATCTTCTGGGCCTTGCGGTCCGGACAAGGCAGACGGAAATTTTTGTAGGGGGTGAGACCTTAAAAGACAATCCCGATATGAGAATTTCGGGAACCGAATTTTATAATACCATACGTGATATAGGGCCTTTAAAGTATATTTATAAACTGGCAGAAAGAAAGGTATTTGACATATACGAGGTGGGGTCGAAGCTTACGTTCGCATTCAACAGGGTATTGCGATACATCCATAACGGCGTGCTTCCGACGTACCTTTCGTGGTGCCTTCTCGGCATGATTATTCTTTTCTATATATTCCTGAGGTAGCCGTATGTTCGAGCTCTATATATTACTCGTGTTCATGATTGTCGGCGCCATAATAGCCATAGAGATGAAGGATCTCCTTTCCTCCGTCGTGGCTGTGGGCGCCGTAGGACTGGCTCTTTCAATAGTTTTCTTAATACTTAAAGCACCCGACGTGGCAATCACGCAACTTGTCGTTGAGATACTGGCGCTTATTATATTGATAAGAGCAACCCTGCGCAAAGACCTTCTGTTTTCGACATCGGGCAGATGGATTTTGAATACCCTAATAACGGTTTGTTTTATGGCTGTTTTGCTGTTTGTGGCAGGGAAATGTTTCAGGGATTTGCCGGAATTCGGATATCCGATAATGAGGGTTGCAAGCATATATTTAAAAGAAGGCCTTGCGAAAACAGGCGCTGCTAATATTGTGGCGTCAGTTATACTGGATTACAGGGCTTTTGATACGCTGGGAGAGGCGACGGTATTGTTTACCGCAGTGATAGGCGTTTTAGCGATTGTCCGCAAAGTGGGAAGGAAGAAGAAAGGGCAAATAATACCCGAGGAAGAAGATGAGTAAAGAACGCGAAAAAGGCATGTCTCTCATCGTAAAGACGATTACGCGCCTTACCGTAGGGCTTATACTCCTCTACGGAATTTACATCCTTTCGCACGGCCACATTACGCCCGGCGGCGGTTTCGCGGGTGGCGTTATTATAGCACTTTCCTTTGTCCATCTTATGCTTGCCTACGGCAAAGAAGTGTCTTTGCGGAAGCTGCCAAAGGCCGCGACATCATTTCTGGAAGGAGCAGGCGCGATAATGTTTTTGGGACTCGCGCTTTTAGGTTTCACGGCGGGATATTTTTTCCTGAATCTACTGCCTAAGGGCCAACAGTTCAGACTCTTCAGCGCCGGCATAATACCGCTTGCCAACATAGCCATAAGTATAAAAGTAGGCGCCGGACTTTTCGCGATTTTTGCGGCGCTGGTACTCTTAAAATTCGAACCGGAGAGAAAAGAGAAGAAGAGATGATCCTTTATTTACTTTGCCTGACACTTTTTTTACTGGGGATTTACTGCATTTTAAGAAAGCGCAATATTATTAAAATCATCATCGGCATTATTATATCGGAGTATGCGGTAAACCTTTTTTTCATTTTGGGGGCGTATCGCATGGAAGGCCGCGCCCCGATTCATTCACCGGATACCGTGGTCATAAACATGGTCGACCCGCTTCCGCAGGCACTTGTCCTTACGGCAATAGTTATAGGTTTAGCGACCACCGCTCTTTTGGTAGGGATTGCCATGAGGATTTATGAAAAATACGGCACGTTCGATATTACAAAGATCAAGGAACTAAAAGGATGATCCTGGCGACTCACATTATACCGCTTTTCGTAGCCATACCGCTTGCGGGTTCGTTCATTACCGCGATAGTAGGGAAACGCGTAAAATGGATGCCGGATTTTATGGGCGGCCTTACAACGTTTGTTTTACTTGTGGGCGCCGTTGCGTCCGTCAGGATAGTAAATGTATACGGGGTACTTGTCTATAGCGTCGGCGCGTGGAAAGCGCCCATAGGAATAGCGATGGTTTTGGACGGCCTTACGGCGTTTATGCTCGTTACAGTAAATCTCGTTGCATTTTTTGTTTCGCTCTATGCGGTAAACTACATGGAGCATTTTACATCCAAATGGAAATTTTATACGTTATTTCTCCTTATGGTAGCGGGCATGAACGGCGTCGTGGTAACAGGCGACATGTTCAACCTTTTCGTATTTTTGGAAATTGCCTCTGTGGCAAGTTATGCTTTGGTTGCATTCGGGACGGAAAAGCACGAACTCGAAGCCGCTTTCAAATATGCGGTCATGGGCACCGTAGCTTCGCTTTTTATTCTGCTTGGCATCGCGATTTTATACAGCTTTACCTCAACGCTTAATATGGCGGATATGGCGAATGTATTAGCGGCAAAGAATTCCGAAAATATCGTTTTGATGATAAGCGTCCTTTTCCTTATGGGCTTCGGGCTGAAGGCCGCGCTTGTTCCTTTTCATGCCTGGCTTCCGGATGCACACCCTTCCGCTCCGGCGCCTATCTCGGCTATGCTATCAGGTATTTTAATAAAAGCTCTCGGCATATATGCGCTGTGCAGGATATTCTATAATGTAATCGGCGTAAACGCGTCGATATCGGCAATCCTGATGTTTTTGGGGACCCTATCAATGGTTGTGGGGGGGTTATTGGCCCTCGGTCAATGGGACTTTAAAAGACTTCTGGCATACTCTTCCATAAGCCAGATAGGCTATATTATTCTGGGTATCGGCCTCGGTACGCCGCTCGGCGTATTAGGAGGTTTGTTTCATCTTTTTAACCATTCTGTATTTAAATCGCTACTCTTTTTAAATTCAGGAGCCGTAGTGTATGCGACGGGAACGCGCGACCTCAAAAAGATGGGGGGGCTCGCTGCGAAAATGCCGGTAACGGCGACGACCGGTTTGACTGCGTCCATGTCGGTTGCGGGCGTTCCGCCCTTTAGCGGTTTCTGGAGCAAGTTATTAATTATAATCGCTCTCGTCGAGGCCGGAAGGTTTGGATACGCTTTCTGGGCCGCATTGATAGGCATATTGACCCTTGCAATGTATTTAAAGGTTGTTAAATACGCGTTTTTCGGCACCTTGAGAGATCGGTGGAGCGGAATAAAAGAAGTCCCGTTTTTTATGAGATTATCGATGATTGCCCTGGCATTTATATGTTTGGCAGGTGGCGTTCTGCTTATACCCGGTCTGGCAGGCATTTTCTTGGACAGGGCAAGAGACGTAATTATGGGGGGCCTGGATTACGCTGATTTAGTTTTAAGCAATATACAATAATATGAAAAGCAGAATTATTTTATTCATTATTGCCTTTTTCATGTGGTGCCTTTTAAGCTGGGTGCCTGACTGGCAGCATATTGTCGTCGGTATTTTCGTAGCGGCTTTCATCGCATTTATTACGGGAGATTTATTCATACAGAGGCCGCACGTCTTGAAGCACCCGATGCGGTACATCTATTTTCTCGCCTGGTACCTGCCGGTATTCCTGTGGGAGGTTGTCAAGGCGAACATAGACGTTGCCTACCGGGTCCTTCACCCGATGCTACCCATAAAACCGGGTATAGTGAAAGTAAGAACGTCGTTAAGATCGGATACGGCCCTTACATTTCTGGCCAACTCCATAACGCTCACGCCGGGCACTTTAAGCGTGGACATAGACAGCGAAAAGGGCGTTTTATACGTCCACTGGATCGACGTAAAGCAAAAAGACATTGATGGGGCTACAAGAATTATCGTGGCGCGTTTTGAAAAAATATTGAAGAAAATCTTTGATTAGGGAGGGAAAGAGTTGAAAATCCTAAAGTGGTTTGTCGGCGCGGTTATTTTAATAAGTATAATAACATTGGTTATCGTACGACCGGCCCCGTTTCTTTTTTACCCGGACCTGCCCTATCTTGGATTTTTAGGAAGGGTACTTTACATTATAATTCTCGCGTGCGCGTTATGCCTTTACCGTGTATGGAAAGGCCCCACCGGCGCCGATAGAATTGTGGCTGTGGATATTTTAGGGATTATGATCGTGGGCCTTTGCGCTGTGTTGACTATTTCGACGGGAAGGTCCTGGTATATTGACATCGGGATAGCCTGGGCCCTCCAGAGCTTTATAAGCACGCTGGCGCTTTCAAAATACCTGGAAGGAAAAGGGTTCGATGAGTAACGCGATAGGTTTGATATTCATAACGGTGGGTTTGGCCTTCGATGTTTTGGGGTGCCTCGGGCTTGTGCGGCTGCCCGACGTATATAATAGGTTGCAGGCCGCAACCAAATGCGTCACTCTCGGCACCTGCAGTATACTATTCGGGGCATTTCTCATGGTAGGATTTACTGCACCGGGGATAAAAGCGCTTTTATGCATAATATTTCTTGTCCTGACATCGCCGGTTGCCGCGCACGCAATAGCAAGGGGCGCGCACCGCGCAGGGGTTAAGCTCTGGGAAGGAAGCGTCGTGGACCGATACAAGGAAGATAAAGAGGGCGAAGCGTGAAATTACCGAAAGTAAGGGAACTAATAGAGGCGGTAAAGGCGCTTATAAAGGGTCCGTACACTTCGAAATTCCCGAAGGTGCCGCATGTGCCGCACCCGAATTTCAGGGGAAAACCCAAATTCGACGATAAAAAATGCGTTGGGTGCACGGCTTGCGAAGAGGTGTGTCCTGTCGGCGCCATTGCGCACAAAGATATTATTGATGATAATGGCGTCGCAAAGCGCGTCATGATCCATTATATGGATACGTGCATATTCTGCGGGCAATGCGAAGCAGTCTGCATCAACGAGCACGAAGGAATTAAACTGTCCAACGAATGGGAACTTTCGTTTTTTGACAGAAAAGAAGCCTTTGAGGCGATCGAAAAGGAACTCGCCCTTTGCGAAATATGCGGCGAGCCGATCGCCTGCAAGGACCACCTGAAGTGGATATCCGAAAAGCTGGGCGAACTGACATATTCAAGCCCCACCCTATACCTTTTGCGCCTTAAAACCCTCGGAATTATAGATGAGAACATCATATCCGCGCTAAAAGACCACGGCCGCTCCGACAGAGTAAAGATTCTCTGCGCGCGTTGCAGAAGAGAGACGACTCTTACCACGAAATAAACAGGCATGAACAACACCTTTAAAAGTATACTTAAAGGCAAGGTTGTCATCGTCGGTATCGGTAATACCATGAAAGGCGATGACGGATTTGGGCCGAATCTTATAAAGAGATTAAAGAACAACGTAAAGGCCGTTTGCATCGATACCGGTACTGCCCCGGAGAACTATGTCGGTTCCATAGCTAAAGAAAACCCCGATACCGTGCTGCTTGTCGATGCGGTTTGCATGGATTTGGCTCCGGGCGAATACCGTATTTTAAAGCCGGAAGAGATATTAAAGAGCGGTTTCACCACGCACGATATATCACCTACGCTGTTTATCGAGTATCTAAAAAAGCGGACAAAAGCGAAAATTTATATGTTGGGCGCGGAGCCGCAAAACATGTCTTTGGGAGATGAAATGTCGGGCAGTATAAAACGAACCCTTAAGGAAGTTGCGGTCTTGATAAAGGAGGCGTGCGATGCATAAGGCGTGCCTCGTAGCGCTCGGCGCCGATATGAAAAATAGATTCCTCGTGGCGAACGGCAAAACCTTGCGCTTTGGCCCCGACATAGGTGACCTGAGCGACGCCTGTAACTACGAAGTTTTCAAAAAAGAAGTAAGCAAAGCCATAAAAAATATTAAACCGGACATTATCGCTTGCGACCTTCATCCCAATTATTTCTCCACGCAGTTCGCTAAAACTTTCGTCCATCGTTCCATCCAACACCACCACGCCCACATAGCGAGCGTTATGCATGAACATAATTTGAAGAAACCGGTTATCGGCGTTTCGTTCGACGGAACGGGTTTCGGCACGGACGGCAATATCTGGGGCGGCGAGTTCCTTCTTGTCGATAGAAAAAGTTTTAAAAGGCTGGCTCATTTGAAATATAATAAGATGCCGGGCGGCGATAAAGCCGTAAGCGAACCCTGGAGGATGGTGCTCGGTATACTCGGCAGAAAGGCGATCCCGTTTATAAAAAGCGTCAAAAAAGGGGACAAGGAAGCCGTGCTTTCAATATGTGAGAAAAATATAAATTCGCCGCTTTCATCAAGCGCGGGGAGGCTCTTCGACGCCGCAGCCGCACTTTTAGGCATATGCACGCATGCTTCATACGAGGCAGAGGGACCGATAAAGCTTGAAGCCATGTGTAAGGATGAAATAGAGGGAGGTTACAGATTTAACATTTCGAAGCAAAGAGGACAATACATAATTGACGTAAAGCCCGTCTTTTTGGGCACGATTAAGGATTTAAAACAAGGTAAAAGTAAAAAAGTTATAGCGACCAGATTTCATAATTCCATGGCCGATATTATTGTCAAAACCCTTAAAAAATTGTCAAAAAATACCCGAATCAAAGACGTTGCGTTATCCGGCGGCGTCTTTCAGAATAAATTCCTGAGGACAAAGACAATTAAGGCCCTGGCCTCGTCAGGATTTCGGGTATTTGCAAACGAGAAAACACCTACAAACGACCTAAATATTTCACTGGGGCAATACCATGTGCTTAGCCGTTCCGGCAAAAGTTAAGAATATAGAAGACTCCGCCGCTTTGCGGCGAGATCTCGCCTATGGCGGAAAAGATGCGGTCGTGGATTTTGGCGGCGTGCGAAAGAAGATTTCCCTCGGGATCCTAACCAATGTAAAAACCGGAGATTACGTCCTTGTGCACGCGGGCTTTGCGATAGGGAAGGTTAACAAACTCGATGCGGAAGATACATTGCAGGTTTTAAAAGAATTAAAAGAAATCTCGAAAATTGAGAATTTAAAATGAAAAAGGCAAAACCAAAATTTAAAATTCAAAATTAACATGTATTTTAAATTTTAAATTATAATTTTTAATTCTACATTTTGCATTTTTAACTAACTATGAATACTATAAAATTAATGGAAGTATGCGGCACGCATACGATGGCAATCGCAAGGGCCGGGATAAAGAAGGTTTTGCCCAAAAACGTGGAACTCGTCTCAGGTCCTGGCTGCCCCGTGTGCGTAACGGCACAAAGCGACATCGACAAGGCAATAGAGGTAGCCCGAAGGAAAGACGTTATAATGGCAACCTTCGGCGACATGATGCGCGTGCCGGGGACACAAGCGAGCCTCGAAGAAATGAAAAGACGCGGCTCGGACGTGCGGGTGGTCTATTCCTGCCCCGATGCTCTGGATATCGCAAGGAAAAACGGCCGAAAAAACGTAGTTTTCATGGGCATCGGCTTCGAGACTACTTCTCCGACCGTTGCCGCGACGATACTCAAAACCAGAGCCGAAAAAGTGCGCAACTTTTTCGTATTATCAAGCTTCAAGCTTATCTTCCCGGCCCTTGAAGCCATATCCGCCTCGAGAAAACTGAATATAGACGGTTTCATCTGTCCCGGGCACGTAAGCGTTATTACGGGAAGCGCGCCCTACGAAAAAGTAGCAAAGCGTTATAAAAAGCCGTGCGTTATAACGGGTTTCGAGACAATCGATATTTTAAAAGGCATAAAGCGTTTGGTTAAACAGGTAAGAGCAAAGAGACACAGTGTTGAAATAGAGTATAGAAGGGCAGTCAAGGAAGAGGGAAACAGAACCGCGCGAAAAATCTTGAATTCCGTTTTCAAAGCCGAAGATTCCGAGTGGCGCGGACTCGGAATAATTAAAAAAAGCGGCCTTAAACTAAGAAAAAAATACAGCGCATTCGACGCCGAGAAGAAGTTTAAAGTTAAAGTCAAAACCACCTGCACACCTCGCGGGTGTATTTGCGGTGAGATTTTGCACGGCATAAAATCCCCCCCGGATTGCAAACTATTCAGAAGAATTTGCAATCCTCAAAACCCGGTGGGGCCGTGCATGGTTTCGTCGGAAGGAACCTGCGCGGCATATTATAGGTACGGGGAATAAAGCACAGATTGGCACAGATGGAATACACGGATGAGCGCAGATAAGAAAGTAACGCTGGCTCACGGAAACGGCGGCAGGCTAATGCACGAGCTTATCGCGAAGCTTCGCCTTAAGTTTTCCAACAGGATCCTGGATGAGATGGCGGACGCCGCCGAGATCACCGTAAAAACTAAAAGGCTTGCCTTCAGCACGGATTCTTACGTCGTAAAGCCGCTCTTTTTCCCCGGCGGAAACATCGGTAAACTGGCAGTTTACGGCACCGTAAACGACGTTTCGATGAAGGGTGCAAAACCGCTTTTTATATCCCTGGCATTTGTTATCGAGGAAGGCCTGGAACTCTCAATACTGGAGAGAATCAGTCAATCGATAAAAGAGGCATCCCGTAGGGCCAAAGTCAAGGTCGTTACCGGCGATATAAAGGTTGTCGAGAAAGGGGCGGCGGATAAATTATTTATAAATACCTCAGGAATTGGCGCCATAAGCCATTCGGGAAGCCGCGTCGGCGCAAGAGCAAGGCGAGGGGATGCGATAATAATAAACGGGACAATTGCCGAACATGGAATGGCTATACTGAACGCAAGGGAAAAACTTAAGTTTGCCTCGGGAATAAAAAGCGACTGCGCCAACCTTAATTTTGAAGTTGGAAGATGCCTCGCGGCCTCTAAAAATATAAGCGTAATGCGCGATCCCACGCGGGGAGGCCTTGCGACGGCGCTTTGCGAGATAGCGCGCGCATCGAACCTCGGTGTAGAAATTTACGAAAAGGAAATCCCCGTAAGACCAAGCGTAAAGAAAATGTGCGACATACTGGGATTCGACCCGCTTTATGTCGCAAACGAAGGGAAATTTATTTGTTTTGTAAACAAGAAAGACGCCCGCCGGGTAAGGAAAGCAATCGGCAAAAAAGCGCACATCATAGGCGAAGTAGTCTCCCGCCACAAAAAAGAGGTATATTTAAAGACCGAAATCGGCTCAAACCGCATCATCCCGATGCTCGAATTCGACCAGCTGCCCCGGATTTGCTAGCTAAACGCAAATTTTTTAAATTTACTCTTGACATAGCCCGAAAAATAGTGTATACTTGATAATGGAAATCATTATCATTTAGGAGGCTACAATGCCCAGAGGTTATGGAAGAGGATTTGGCCTGCCTGCCGGCAGGCACGGTATGGGGCCACCCTGGTGGCACGGAAGGTTTAGAGGCGGCGGATACAGAATAACAGTACCTCGCCAGGAAATACTGAAGGTTTTAAGCCAGAGCGATGAGCATTTAAGCGCCGAAGATATATATCTTCGCGTGCACAAGATTTATCCGGCCGTGGGCCTTACGACGGTTTATAGGACGCTTGAGCTTTTGACGGAAATGGAGCTTGTGTTCAGGTTCGATTTCGGAGACGGGAAGGCGCGGTATGAATTAGCCGTCGGCCCGAAAGGGGAAAGACATCATCATCATCTGGTCTGCACCAAATGCGGCAGGGTAATTGATTATACGGATTTCGTTAACGAAGAAAAGGAGTTGCTTGATAAAACGGAAAAAGGGCTTTCCAAGAAGTATAATTTTAATATTCTAAACCATCAGATCCATTTTTACGGACTATGTGACAAATGCAGGTAGATATATTTTTTTCCTATTAATGAAAATGGTTATCATTGACGAAAGGAGGTGTTTGAGATGCCAGGAGGAGATGGAACAGGTCCGGCAGGAATGGGACCAATGACAGGCCGCGCTGCAGGTTACTGCGCAGGTTATCCCATGCCGGGTTACGCGAACCCGATTCCCGGTAGAGGTTGGGGTATGGGCCGTGGCTTTGGAAGAGGCCGTGGCTGGGGCCGTGGCAGAGGCCGCGGCTGGGGCCGTGGTTTTGGCTGGGGCGCTGCTTATCCTTATGCGTATGGTTATCCGTATCAGGGAGATCCATATGGCGGATATGCGGGTTACCAATATGGCGCTGAAGTAGCCCCGCAAGAAGAAGCCAAGATGCTGAAAGAACAGGCCAAAGCCATGCAGGACGAAATCAAGGCTATAAACGAGCACATAAAAGAGCTCGAATCTGCGGCTAAGAAAGCTAAATAACACAGCTTTACACGGATTAAAGACACGGGTATACGCGGGTACTTGGCTTGAGTTTACCGAAGGATCCGTATATATCCGTGTTGCAATCCTTGCCAATCCGTGTTAAAATTATTGTGAGGTACATATGAAAATAGCGATTTCTACAGACGGGGAATTTGTATCTCCGCATTTCGGAAGGTGCCCGGATTTTACCATTTTGGACATAGAAAACGGAAAACTCGTAAAAAAAGAAATTGTTCC
>JBARPB010000048.1:0-5819 GCA_049642705.1 Candidatus Omnitrophota bacterium | reverse complement strand
TCATCGTGCTGGGCATGATAGTGGACGACGGCATCATTGTGTCCGAAAACACATTCCGTTATATCGAAAAAGGAATGGCGCCTAAAGAGGCGGCCGTGAAGGGGACTGAAGAGGTTATTCCCGCGGTGACAACCACAATAATTACCACAATAGTCGCATTTCTGCCCTTGGCATTCATGACCGGTATCATAGGCAGATTCATAAGAGAGATACCAATCGTTGTGATAGTGGCGCTTTCAGCGTCTCTTTTTGAGGCGTTTGTAATACTCCCCTCGCACCTGGCGGATTTTGCAAGAGCGCCGAAAAGCGCTCTGGATAAAAAGAGGTTAGAGCGATTGCACTGGTTTGACAGGGTTCGTGATTTTTATACAAGGGCCATATCAAGAGCGATTAAAAATAGGTATAAAACCATAGGCATTTTTGTAATAGCATTTATACTACTTATGGTGTTGCTTAAAATAAGTCTGCGCGTTGTCGCCTTTCCCCATAAGGGGGTAGAGGAATTCTACCTGCGGGCCGAAGCGCCTATCGGGACCAGCCTTGATAGAACCGCGGACCTTTCGCACCAGCTGGAGGAAATCGTCGAAACGCTGCCGAAAAACGAACTTGACAGCTATGTAACCACTGTCGGCAATATTTCAGAGGGCCGGACTCTTGATCCATACATGCGAAGAGGGAGCCACCTCGTTCAGGTCAACATATATCTTACTCCGGAAAGCAGGCGCAAAAGGACGGCCAATCAGATTATAGAATCGTTGCGCCCCCAAGCTCAAGGTATACAGGGCCTTGAAAAAGTCAGGTTTGAACAGATTCGGGGCGGCCCGCCTATGGGTAAAGCAGTCGATATCAAGATAAAAGGGGACGATTACGCAACTCTGAATGAGATAGCGCAAAAGTACATGGCCTACCTTAAAACCCTAAACGGAGTAACGGATATCGATACGGACTACAAGTTCGGAAAAGACGAGATTACTGTCGAGGTCAATGAAAAAAGAGCCTCCAGCGCATTCCTCACAACGCAGGATATAGCCGAAGCCGTCAGAAATGCTGTCGGCGGCGGAACCGCCACGGCAATCAAGCAGACCAAGGCAGAGGAAGAGATAGATGTTGTTGTGCGTTTTCCCAGGGAAGAGCGGGAAGACGAAAATGTTTTTCAAAGAATAGTCGTACCCAACAAAAGAGGCAATCTCATCAACCTTAAAGACGTGGCGTCTTTGAACAAACAAAAACAACTCGAGTCATATAAACACCTCGACGGTAAAAGGGCATTAAGGGTGATGGCCACGGTAGATGAAAAAAATATGACGGCTGTCAGGGCAAACGCGCTTTTGAGAAAAAAGTTCAAAGATATCGAGACTGAGCACCTGGGGTATACGGTAACATACGGCGGCGAAGAAAAGGATACCCTGGAGGCATTCGGCAACCTTATGAAGGCATTTATGCTGGCATTCTTTTTGATATTTCTGATACTTGCGACAAAGTTTAACTCGCTAATCCAGCCCTTTATCATAATGATAGCGATAGTATTTGGAATTTCAGGCGCGCTTTTTGCCCTGGTAATGCACAATATGGAATTCAGTTTTCTGGCGTTTCTCGGTATTGTCGGCTTAGTAGGCGTTGTAGTCAATGATTCCATTATTTTGGTTGACTTCATCAATCGGCTGCGAATTCAAGGTATGGATAGGCGCAAGTCCATTATAGAAGCCGGTTCCTTGAGACTGCGCCCGGTTATTCTTACCACAATTACGACGTTTATCGCCCTTGCGCCCGTGGCATACGGTATCGGGGGGCTTGACCCGTTTCTGCAGCCGGCGGCGCTTACTTTGAGCTGGGGGCTCCTTTTCGGGACGACGCTTACCCTGATATTTATACCCTGCGTCTACGCGGCCATCGACGATATCACGATACGCATTACCCACCACGCCACGGTAACGAAGGCTAGAAAAAAACCGGAAGGCTTGTCTTCTTGACTTACGCGGTATTTCCGATATAATATAAGCAAAGGAGCGAAAATTCTGACGAAAAAATCCATCCTCATATTCTTAATCCTCTTACTGTTTGAGGCAAGCTGCCTCTCTCAAGAAACGGACACATCTCTGTCTAAACACGTTCTGGATAACGGCTTAACGGTAATCATAAAAGAGGAACATTCCAACCCTATCGTAAGCGTCCTGGCGACCGTGGACGCGGGCCTCTCTTCGGAAGGTGCGTACACCGGCACCGGAATATCGCATTTCGTAGAGCACACGCTGTTCAAGGGAACTTCGAAGAGAAAGCCGGGCGAGATAGAAGAAGAGGTCAAATCTTTCGGCGGAACTATAAACGCCTGGACAGGTCTTGACAGCACGACTTACGCCGTCACGGTCCCCAAGGAGCATGCCGGCGAAGCGCTTGACCTCACCGAAGACATCGTTTTCCATCCCGCCTTCGAAGCCCGGGAGGTAGAAAAAGAAAGAGAAGTTATATTAAAAGAAATAAAGCTTAATAACGACGATCCCTCAAGGCGCGTTATGCGTCAGCTCTGGGAAACAGCCTATCTCAAGCACCCCTATAAAATCCCCATAATCGGATACGAAGGCCTTTTCAAAGGGCTTAACCGAGGCGACCTGGTGAAGTATCACTCGTTGCGTTATACACCCGGCAATATCGTTCTTGTGGTTGTAGGCGACATCGATAAGGACGAGGCGCTCTCACGGATAAAAAAAACATTCGGAAAAAACGAAAGAAAAAGGGACTCCGTCGCTTTTGTGCCCCTCGAGCCGCCGCAGAATTCCCCGCGGATTCTAAAGGGGCATGCGCAAATAAACCTGGGGTACCTCGCGATGGGCTTCCACACTGTGGCGCTGTCTGACAGGGACGTTTATGCACTGGATGTGCTGGGCATAATACTGGGCGACTGGGACGGCTCGCGTCTCAACCGCAAACTCGTCAAAGACGAACGTCTTCTTTATACGGTAGGCGCCTTTAATTATACCCCGAAATATCCGGGGCTTTTTATTGTTTATGGGGTCGGCGATTACGAAAGGCTTGAGAAGGCAAAGAAAGAAATCCTGAACGAGATTAAAAAAATAGCGCAAGATGGCGCAGAAGAAAGTGAGCTGGAAGCGGCGAAGAACATAGTTGTCTCAGGCTATATCGATTTACTTGAGACGACCGGGGGCCTTGCCAGGGCAGTTTCGCAGAGCGAGTTTCTGGCAGGCGACCCCTCTTTCTTCGAAAAATACGTCGGCAACGTAAAAAAAGTGGATAACAATGCCGTGCGCCGGGCAGCGAGAAAATATTTGGCTGAAAAAAATTTAACGGTTTCGTACTTACTTCCGATGTCACGCGCGGAGACAGGTGCACGTGCGGGGACAGGTTCTTCATCAGGAAGTATAGTGTCAGGACAGAACCTGTCCCCGCGCAGGGTGTCGAGACCTGTCCCCACCGAACCTACCAAGGTAGTGCTTCCGAACGGTATACGGCTTATCTTAAAGGAAAACCCGCGGCTTCCGAAAGTCTCCGTCGTTTGCGTTTTTCTCGGAGGACTAATGGCGGAAACAAAGGAAAATAACGGTATCTCCGGCTTGACAAGCGCCATGCTCCTTAAGGGGACGAAAAAACGAAGTGAAAGCCAAATTAAGGCCTTTCTTGAAAGCCGCGGAGGGAAGATATCGCATTTTAGCGGAAAGAACTCCCTTGGTGTATTCTTGGAATCCTTAAGTGAAAATACCTCGGAATCTCTCGATGTTCTGTCAGATATCATCCTGAATCCCGTTTTTCCCGAGGAAGAGATAGAAAAACAAAAGGAGAAAATATACGCCGCAATAAAAGCCGAAGACGACGACGTGTACAGCACGGGATTCCTGAAACTGCGAAAGGCGGTTTTTGAAAATTATCCGTACGGCATGAGGGTTCTCGGCGAACCCGGGTCAGTGGAAAGAATAACGAAAAAAGATATTCAGAATTTTTACCGGAAATTCGCCGTCGCAGGAAACATGGTAGTAGCTGTCGTGGGTGATTTTCAGGCTCAAAGCATGCCCCGCGAAATAGAGAAGCGTTTTTCGGCTTTAGAGCGGGGGACCTTCGACATAAAAACGACCAAGCCGGCGCCTTTAAGCGGCGTTAAGAAGGTGACCTGCGATATGCCGCGCGAGCAATCGCTCGTGCTCGTCGGGTTCAGGGGCGCTACCTTCGAAGGTAAGGATAGATACGGGCTGTCTCTCCTGTCTTCGGTTCTTTCGGGCGAAAACGGCCGACTTTACAAGGCGATAAGAAATGAACTGGGTCTATCTTACGCCCTGGGAGTTTTTTCCGTGCCGGGGATCGATACCGGCTTTATTGTCTCGTATGCTGCCACCGACGAAAAAAACCTTGAAAAGGCGAAAAATATCCTCTTTAGAGAACTAGAGAAGGCGGGAAAAGGCGTCGTTCCGGAAGAAGAAATCAACCTTGCAAAAACATCCCTGATTGGCAGGCAGAAAATATTCCTCCAGACCAACACCGCCTTGGCGCGCAAAATGGCGCTTGACGAACTTTACGGCATGGGTTATGATGCTTACGAGAAATACCCGCAGCAAATTCAAGGTGTGGGGCAAGAGGCCATTGCTGATGTATCGGAGAAATACATAGATTTAAACCGCTCTTGTGTAGTTACGATTTACGGCAGAAAAGGGGCATCGGACGAATGATACGAAAACCTGTAGTGGCGGGGCAGTTCTACACGGCAAGCCCATCGCTTCTCGAGAAAGAGGTATCAGGCCTCGCGGGGCAAAAAAAAGAAAAAATAGACGCGATAGGCGTCGTTTCACCGCACGCCGGGTATGTATATTCCGGGGGCGTAGCAGGCGAAGTCCTCTCCTCGATAAAAACAAAGCCCGTATATATAATCCTCGGGCCAAACCACACCGGCTACGGAAAGCCGTTCGGCCTGGATTCGGAGAGGGCATGGAAGACACCGCTCGGCGATGTCAAAATCGACGATGAATTGGCCGGTGCCATACTGAAGAATTCCAAATACATAAAAACCGACCGTCTGTGTCACGATCACGAGCATTCCGTAGAAGTCCAGCTCCCGTTCCTTCAATTCCTGAATAAAAACTTTACCTTTATTCCGATAGTAATTTCCTCCGCGGACGCTCAAACTTATAAGGAGATAGGATGCGGACTTGCGAAGGCGATAAAGGATGCGAAAAAAGACGTCACGATCATAGCCTCGAGCGACATGACGCATTACGAGCCGCACGAATCCGCCAAGAAAAAAGACATGCTCGCAATAGAAAAAATACTCTCGCTTGATCTGGACGGCTTTCTGGATACGATAGAAAAATACGATATCAGCATGTGCGGCTTCGCGCCTACGGCTATCATGATACAGGCAAGTATCGAGCTCGGTGCCAAAAAAGCCAAACTTATAAAATACAACACAAGCGGCGATACCTCAGGCGATTATTCCCAGGTCGTGGGGTACGCGGGGGTGGTGATTTACTGATGAAATTACTTAAAAAACGAAAAGTTGCTTTGGCACTGGGCGGGGGCGCGGCGCGCGGTTTCGCCAATATAGGCGTCTTAAAAGTGCTGGAGCGCGAGCACATACCTATCGACCTTATCATCGGCTCAAGTATCGGCAGTTTCGTCGGCGCGGCATACAGCGTAGGCATACCCACGTACAGGATGGAGGAAGCCGCTTTAAGGTTTTCTGTGGATACGCTGACGGATTTTTCGCTTTCCAGGATGTCGGTGCTGAAGGGAAAGAAGCTGGAGAAAATAATACACGAATTCACTGACGGAAAAGGTTTTGAGGACGCCGAGATACCCATAGCGATAACCACCACCGACAT
>JBARPB010000047.1:0-8353 GCA_049642705.1 Candidatus Omnitrophota bacterium | reverse complement strand
GATATACCTCGGTTTTGTGCTGTCATACAGCCTCTACTACCTGGCCGGTTTTGCCTATGAGCGCCACGTAATGCCGCTTGTTTACGTAACGCTCTTTTATTTAGCTTGGCTCTTGAATAAAAGGGATAATTCTGATATTATCTTATAGTATATGAAGCGCTACGAACAGCTCCCCCACACCGCCGACATAGCCGTGAGGGTATATGGCAAGGACCTGAGAGAACTTTTTATGAATGCCGCCTTCGCCATGTTCGATATCATAGCGGACCTGGAGGGCCTTAAAGAGAGCGTGTCCGTAGATGTGGAACTAAAAGCGGCTTCGCGCGAGGAACTTCTGGTTGCGTGGCTGGACGAATTGCTTTATAATTTCTACACAAAGGGTATAATATTTTTCAGGTTCGATATTGCGTTTTTGAACGGAGAGAAGATTTCCGCGAAAGCCCGCGGCAGGCATGTAGGGGAAAACAAGAATAGGCTGAAAACGGAAATAAAGGCAGCCACGTATCACGACCTTAACATACGCGACTCGGATGGAGGCTTGAGCGTAGATATCGTATTTGACGTGTAACATGGAAACCTGGCAGGGCCCTTTACAAAAAATCGACGATTACCGTTGGCGCATACCTAAAAGCTATAAACCCGGCATGCGCGTTGACGGCGTAATCTACGCCGACGACCATCTCTTAGAGAGCATAAAGCACGACCGTGCACCGGAACAGGTAGTGAATGTTGCCACGCTTCCAGGAATTGTAAAATACTCCCTTGCCATGCCGGACATTCACTGGGGGTATGGAGCGCCCATCGGTGGAGTCTCCGCTTTTGATGTAGGTGAAAATGGTATTGTTAGCCCCGGAATGATCGGCTACGATATCAATTGCGGCGTCCGTCTTCTAAAAACCAACCTGACAGAAAAAGACGTTAAACCGCGAGTTAGGGAACTGATAAACGGCCTCTATAACCACGTCCCCGCCGGTCTCGGTTCCGAAGGAAAAATAAGGGTAAACCCCGAAGAGGAAAGAAAAATATTAACCAGGGGCGCGGCCTGGGCTGTAGGCAGGGGATTTGGCATAAAGGAGGACCTCGAGCATACCGAGGAAAAAGGAGCGATGGAAGGCGCAGACCCCTCAAGGGTTTCCGAAAGGGCATACCAGAGAGGAAAAAAGCAATCGGGAACCCTCGGAAGCGGAAACCATTTTATAGAGATTCAGCGTGTAAGCGAAATCTATGACGATAAAGCAGCCGAAATCTTTGACATAGAAAAAGGCCAAATTACGATTATGATACATTCCGGCTCCCGCGGCTTCGGTTATCAGATATGTGACGAGTATTCCAAAAGCATGATCGGGATTTCGAGCAAATACAACATTTCCGTTCCCGACAGGCAGCTTGCTTGCGCACCGGTTAAATCTCCGGAGGGCCAGGCCTATATCGGAGCAATGAAATGCGCGGCAAACTACGCCTGGAATAACCGCCAGTGCCTCATGCACCTCGTGCGGGAGGTTTTTGAAAAAGTTTTTAAGAAAAGTTTTAAAGATTTAGGAATGGATTTAATTTATGACGTTGCCCACAATATAGCGAAGTTCGAAAAGTACAACATAGACGGGAAAGAGAAACTCCTGTGCGTGCACAGAAAAGGCGCCACGCGCGCTTTTCCACCGGGACACCCCGATTTACCGGAAAGATATAAACCAATAGGCCAGCCCGTGATAATACCGGGAGACATGGGAAGGGCTTCATTTTTATTGGTTGGCACACAAAAAGCCGAAGAAACATTTTTTAGCACAGTTCATGGTGCAGGCCGCCTTATGTCAAGGAAAGCTGCGATTGCTGCCTGCAGGGGGAGATCCATTTCCAGGGAACTTGCGGAAAAAGGGATAGTGGTTATGGCCGCCGGCCGCGGCACGTTGGCCGAAGAAGCGCCGGAGGCCTATAAAAACGTAAACGACGTGGTTCATGTGGTCCACGAAGCAGGCATATCAAAGCGCGTCGCCAGGATGAGACCGTTAGCTGTAATTAAGGGGTAAACTATGCTAGACATAAAATTCATACGCGAGAATCCGGATGTGGTAAAAAAAGCCGTAAAAGATAAGGGCATGAAGGTAGATATTGACGAATTCCTCAAGATCGATGCCGAAAGGCGCAAACTCCTTACCGAGATGGAGACCCTTAAGCGCGAGAAGAACGAAGCTTCCGCAAAAATCGGCAAAATGATGAAGAAAAGGGAGAACGCTAAGGATCTTATCACCTCTATGAAAATGGTATCCCAAAAAATAGCCGATTTTGAGGCAAAAGTGGAAGAAATAGAGCAAAAATTCCAGAAATTGATATATGATGTCCCAAATTTACCACATAGTTCAGTTCCAGTCGGTCCGGGCCCTGAAGCGAATAAAGTGCTTAAAGAGTGGGGTAAAATGCCCAAATTCGGCTTTGAACCGAGAACTCACCTTGAAATAGGCGAGATTTTGGATATTCTTGACTTCGGAAGGGCTGCCAAGATTGCCGGAGCAGGGTTTGTCCTGTATAAAGGCATGGGCGCAAGGCTCGAAAGGGCCCTGTTTAACTTCATGCTTGACCTTCATACAAAGAAACACGGCTATACGGAGGTTTTCCCGCCGTTTCTCGTAAACCGAAAGAGCATGACCGCAACGGGCCAGCTTCCCAAGCTCGAGGAGGACATGTACAGGTTAAAGGATGACGACCTTTTCCTGGTACCGACAGCCGAAGTCCCCGTTACGAATATTCACGCAAATGAGGTTCTCGATGAAGCTAACCTTCCTATATGCTACACGGCATATACCGCCTGCTTCAGGCGCGAGGCCGGTTCATACGGGAAAGACACCAAAGGCCTTACAAGGGTGCACCAGTTCGATAAAGTCGAACTTGTTAAGTTTGTAAAGCCGGAAACATCGTACGACGAACTTGAGAAACTTCTCAAGGATGCCGAAGAGGTAATACAGGCGCTTAAACTGCCATACAGGGTTGTCGCGCTTTCTACCGGGGATTTGAGTTTCGCGGCAAGCAAGTGTTATGATATCGAACTCTGGGCGCCGGGCATAAAGAAGTGGCTTGAGGTATCGAGCTGTTCGAATTTCACGGATTTCCAGGCGCGGAGGGCAAATATAAAATTCAAACCTAAAACCGCAAAGAAACCCGAGTATGTCCATACGCTGAACGGCTCGGGCGTTGCGCTCGCGCGCCTTGTAGTAGCTATTTTAGAAATTCACCAGAATAAAGACGGAAGCGTAAATATCCCGAAGGCGCTACGGCCCTTCACCGACGGCCTCGGTGTTATAAAATAGATATGCTCATAAAAACCATTAAAACAATTATCCCGCTTCTTTTCATACCCATCGTCATCGCCTCGACAAAGACGTCCGTTCAAGCCCTTAAGGGCATGGATCTTCTTAACGTAAACCTGTACCTTGTTACGGGCGGGTTTCTCGCCTACCCGATCTTTCACATAGTTTTTCTAAAGCCGATGTACATTTATTCGGTAGGGCACGAAATCATCCATGTTTTGGCGACGTGGCTTTGCGGCGGCAAGGTAACATCCTTCCATGTATCGCACGCCGGCGGGAACGTAACGACCACGAAAACGAATTTATTCATAAGACTTGCGCCCTATTTCGTGCCGATTCACACGATATTTCTTTTTTTGCTCTACTGGGCGCTTTCGAAATTTTATAATATATCGCAGTTTTCAAACGAGTTCATCTTCCTTATAGGGTTTACGATGAGCTTTCATGTTTTCATGACCATAGAAGTCATGAAGATGAGGCAGCCTGATATAATAAAGACAGGGTACTTTTTCTCCGTTCTTTTTATATATGTGGCGAATATCTTCGTCGCGGTTCTGGTTCTCAGCTTTATTTTCAGGGATATTTCTTTTGTAACTTTCGCGAAAAACACATTCGCCCTGTCGAAGGATATTTATCTTAATATTTTCGGCAGATTGGTTAGGTGAAAAATGGAGAGGTACGGAAGTGGCTATAACCGGGCGGTCTTGAAAACCGCTTAACCCTTCGGGGTTACGTGGGTTCGAATCCCACCCTCTCCGCTCTTGTTTTTTATTAACTATTACTAAGCACTATCATTGACGTTACTGGATATCTATGATAAAGTAGCGCAAATAGGAGAGTTGGCTGAGCCATGAGTAGAATAGTATTAGATAAAGGATGTCAAAGAACTTTTCTTAATAGGGTTTATGCGAAAAGTGGCTTGGACTGGTCTCATATAGCTAATATCTGCAGCGTAAGCGAACGTACTATTAGGGATTGGCGTCGGGAAAAGTTTTATATGAAATATGAGTCTGCCCAAGCATTATCTGAGAAAACTTCGGTTTCCTTATGGCGGTCGAAAAAGATATTGCCAGATTATTGGAATACAAAAAAAGCAGCACCTATAGGCGCAAAACGGCGATACGAAATATACGGTAATCCTGGCACGGTGGAAGGACGAAAAAAAGGTGGCATAAATTCGCAAATGAAATTTCGAAAAAATCCAGACTACGCAAAAAACCTGGGTATAAAAATAAAAAAAATCATCCATAAACCCAAAGATTCATCTGATTTGGCAGAATTTATTGGTATTTTACTTGGAGACGGAGGTTTAACAGAATATTATGCAACAGTCTCGCTTAATAGGGAAACGGATAAAGAATATTCTCTTTATGTACAAAAATTGATTAGGAAATTATTCGGAATTTTATCATCTATAATATCGGGTAAAAGCAAAAATGACAAAGCAGATAGAATCGTAGTATATAGCAAAGACTTAATTGAATTCCTGTTGGACAAAGGCTTAGATACCGGCAATAAAATGCATAACAAAGTAAATATTCCGTATTGGATAAAAGAAAAAAAAGAATTTAAAAAAGCTTGCGTGCGTGGGCTCATAGATACTGATGGCTCTTTTTATTCCTATAAGCATAAAGTGAATAATAAAGTATATAGCAATTTTGCGATGTGTTTTACGAGCTATTCCACTCTGTTGCTTAATTCAGTGCATAACATTCTAAAAGAATTGAACTTTCGACCATCCAAGAATGATAAACGTCTCTATTTACATAGAAAGAAAGATATCGAATCATACATTAACGTTGTGGGTTCACATAATCCTAAACATATAAATAAATATAAAAAGGAGAGGTACGGAAGTGGTCATAACCGGACGGTCTCGAAAACCGTTTAACCCTTCGGGGTTACGTGGGTTCGAATCCCACCCTCTCCGCCATTCTGCTTCGCCGAAGTGCTTTCGCCTTCGGCTCCGCAGAAATTAACAAGAATTTATGCAAGACATAAAAATAAAACGCGCGGCGAAAAAGGACTTCCCCTATATCGAGGAGAAGCTCGAAAAATATATCCTCGATGGTGATAATATCCAGTGGCGTTTCTTTTTTGTCGCCCGGTTAGAGAGAAAAACCGTAGCTTTCGGCAGGATAATAGACCACGGCGAGTATTTCGAAATTGCCTCTTTAGGGGTTGATTATTACCACAGGAAAAAAGGGATTGGCGCCAGAATACTTCTTTCCCTTGCTGAAAAAGCAAAAAGGCTTGATTCCGGAAAGCCCGTTTACTGTGTTACCCACAGGCCTTCTTTTTTTGAAAAGTCCGGCTTCGAAGAAGCCAAAGACGTGCCCGAGAAATTAGAGCGTAAAAAATGCGAAAAATGCAAACTTGACCCCGCAAACAGTAAAGTAATGATTTTTACTTCCGGATCCAAATGCCCTATAAGTATCCCAAGGTTCTCCTCATAAACGCCCCCGACTACAATGACAGAAGAGGCGGGGAACCGCTCGGCCTCGGCTACCTCAGCGCTTTTTTAAAAAAACACGCCTTTACCTGCGATATCCTCGACGGCAATTCCGCAGGCCCCAAAAAAATCTCCCGCCAGGAAATAGTAAAAATCGCCGCCCGTAAGAAATACGACCTCGTTGGAATGGCGGTTTACACCCACATTTTTTACAATACCCTGAACCTCGCAAAAGACATAAAAAAACGTCTCCCAAAGACAAAAATGGTCCTGGGCGGCCACCACGCGACCTTTAGCTACAAAGAGCTACTTCGGAAATACCCTTTTGTCGATTTTATAGTAAGGGGAGAGGGCGAGCTTACCCTTCTTGAGCTTGCGCGCCGAATGAAGGAAAAAAAGGATTTCAAGGCCGTTAAGGGGCTGGTATACAGATCGGGAAAAAATATAATTGTAAATCCGCCAAGGCCGTTAATTAAAGACCTTAATCGCCTTCCATATCCGGAAAGGGACGAAAGTCGATACAGGCGACAGCCGAAGCGCTGGCGCGGTGCATCGCTTATCTCAAGCAGGGGCTGTCCCTACAGGTGTTCCTTTTGTTCCATAAGTGCTTTTTATAAAGCGCAGCCGGGCACCTCTTACAGGATGCGCAGCCCTTCCGGCATAGCGAAAGAGATAGAGTCCCTCGTAAAAAAGTTTAACATAAAACAGGTTGCCTTCAAGGACGATAACATGTTCGTTGACGCAAAGCGCCTTGTAAAAGTAACGGATATACTTACCTCCAAAGGCATATCGCTTAAATATAACATAATTGCCAGGCCGGACAATATAGTGGAAAACGAGAAATATATACCAGTTTTAAAAAAAAGGGGTTTTACCTCCTGCGAGGTAGGCATTGAAGCGGGTTCTGTGGGCATGCTCAAAAGATACAGAAAAGACGTAAGCGTCAACACAAACCGAAAAGCAGTAGAGATATTGCGGAAAAACGACATGAACGCCTTGCTGGACCTAATCATGTTCGAGCCGGACATGACATTGCAGGATTTTCGCGAGAATATCGACTTCGTAAAAGAACTCGGCATAACGCCTTTCCTTCACCATGCTTTTATTTTCGGAAGCCTCCTGCATAGCATTGACCTCCACCCAGGCACTGCGTATTACGAAAGGATGCGAAAGGAAGGACGTCTTAAGGGCGGCATATTCAGGCCGAGGTGGGATTTTAAAGATAAAAACATGCAGAAGATCTATAAATTTGTAAAGAAATACAAAAAAACGCTTCGGAAGAGAATAAGAACTTTGAAAAAACTCCGGAGGGAAAAACTGATCGAGCTTAATATTAAGAAACGAGATGACAAAACTCTCGATGACCGTCTCGGAAGAGCAGAGTTGAAACACTTGGACTACGATATCGATAGGGTTTACCTCGAACTTCTTGATAAGGCCTTAACGATAGGCAAGAGGTTTAACTTTTCCGACAGAGGCTTTTCCGAGGTGAAAAAATCCGTTGAAAAACGCCTGAAGACACTTAAAGAAAAAATTTTAACTACAACTTAAATCGGTATTGTGTTATACTTTAGTCCGTCGGAGAGGTGCGTGAGCGGTTTAAACGGCGCGCTTGGAGAGCGTGTGTACCGCAAGGTACCCAGGGTTCGAATCCCTGCCTCTCCGCCATCTTATTTTTACCCACCAAACATTTTTTAAAATAATTTAAACACGCCCTATTCAAAATTACATAACATATTGAAATTAGGCAGGTTATATGCACTGTCTAAGAGCAAAGGGATCTAACACCCTATTCTTATGGACAAACTACTAACTCCAAAACAACTAAGTGAACTGCTACAAGTAAGCTTGCCAACGGTCTATAAGTGGGTCCATTATGGATATGTTCCCCATATAAAACTAGGCATTTCTATAAGATTCAAAGAAAGAAAAATAGAAGAATGGCTTAAGAAACGAGAGAAAAGAGGTAGGAGTTCTTACGCTCTAAAAAGTCTATGATATTATAGTTACAAGCGGAAATTTAGCGGTTATCGCTCTTTGACAAAAAAGACAGAGGATTAAAGACCAAATACCATCAGACGACTCTTTGGCGAGTGAGGGACGCAGGTCAAACCGGGTAGATTAGCTAGGCGCTTGTGAGCCTTCGAGTCCCTGTGCCCTGCCGGGCAGCGCACTTGCCCCCCGAACTGGTGTAGCGCATGCGTGCGTAGGACCTGCATTGACGAGACAGTGAACCGCGTCAAGCATCCATAGGTTGCCATCCACGGCACACTGTGTAATAATTGCCTGCTCCGGGTCAAGGTCTATAATTGTGAGGACGGGCTTAGTGTAGTGTTTCTTGGGTGCTTTAGGTTTTTTCCCAAAGTGCCTTCTAATCCAACGTCTTATCTTTCTTGCCATTAGTCACCCCCGCTTTCTAGTTACTTTGTCTCTAAAGGTAAGTATACTCTTTCTTTCTGATTTGTCAAGGGGAGAGTGGAAGATTTTTTAGGTGGTGTGGAGATGTGCAACCGAAACATAGGTTACATTTTAGACCGGAGAGATGGGTTACACTTTTATTATATTGTTAATAGGTTCTACTCTCTTTCTGCGTAGGTTAATA
>JBARPB010000046.1:0-12422 GCA_049642705.1 Candidatus Omnitrophota bacterium | reverse complement strand
TAGTAAGGCAAGGGAGTCCTACATGGCGATACGCGACAAACTCACCTTCGATATTAAAACTGCTTATTACGATTTACTGCTCGTGGAAAAACTTATCTCGCTTTACAGCGAATCCAAGAAAAGGATGGAGGCCTACGCTTCGAAGCTTACCAGAAGAAGCAAAGTGGGCGATGTTACAAAATACGCCGTTTTAAGGGCAAAAATCGAGATAGAAATCATGAACTCGGACCTCATAAATGTAGAAAAGGAAAAGATACGTTATAAGGCAAAGATGCAGAAACTGCTTATGCTGGACGAGGTTCGGGATATTTCCCCAAAAGACGGCCCGGCATATTCCGAAAGAGAAACCCCGGAGGAGGATTATTCGCTGGAGCGCGTGCTTCCGGCGGCAGGGAATAAAAACCGCCGGATCAAAGTCGCCAAGCTCGCGAAGAAAATAGGCAAAGAAGAGATTAATGTCGCAACTTCAAAGGCGGGCTTAAGAGCCAGCTTGAGAAGCGCCTGGTACAAGAGTTCCGACAAGTTCGACCTTATGTCACATTACTTTTACGACTGGTCGCTTATGATAAACGTAACGGTGCCGCTTTTCGACGGCCTTAAGATCCCTTCTCTTATTAATCAGTCAAGGTCAGAATACTCCAAACTCGCTGCTTCCGAGAGCGCTACGAGAAAAGATGTTTTCTGGGAACTCGAGGACGCAGTCAGCGAACTTAAAAAAACAAGGCCCCTTCTTGAAAGCCAGAGGAGGCTTGCCGGTGACGCTGAAGACGGCGTGAATATGGTACTGGTTCTCTATGACAGGGGCGAAGGCAGCGAATGGGATGTCATAGACGCGCACAGAAATTATATAAGAGCGGAATCGAACCTCGCAAGGTTTGTAAGGGATTATGATACCTTAGTGGCGAAGATAAAATATTTACTGTCGGAAGAATAATATGGAGGTAAACATATGGAAAAGACAAAAGTTTTATTAGTCGATGACGAGATAGACCTTATTTTGATTATGGGTAAAAGGATAAAGGGGTGGGGTTACGATTTACTCGAGGCCTTAAACGGCAAAGAAGCCCTTTTGGCCGTAGAGTCCAAACACCCCGATATCGTAATTTTGGATTACATGATGCCCGACATGGACGGCATTACTACCCTGAAAGAGATAAGAAAGGTTAATAAAAACATACCGGTTATCATGTTTACCGCGTTTCCGGACAAAAAATCTATCGAAGACACGGAATCGCTCGGCGTGAGCGCCTATATTCCGAAACTCAGCATGTTTCCTGCCAGCGAATCCTCGCTGAAAACAGCCCTTAAGATGGCGGAGAAAGGATTAAAAAAAGGGGACGTTTCACTTTGACCTAACCCCTTGCGCAATACAAAGTTGCGAACACAACCGGTACATTTTTTAATTCATGTCGAAACAAAGAGAAACCTGGAACTCACACTGGGGAATGATAGCGGCTATGATAGGCACCGCTATCGGCCTCGGCAATATCTGGAGGTTTCCCTACCTCTGCGGCAAGTATGGCGGCGCGACCTTCCTCATTCCTTACGTAATTCTCTTATTCGGTGTTGCTATCTTTGCGATGATGTGCGAGTGGGTGCTTGGCCGCCATACAAAGCGTGATCCCCTCGGCGCTTTTGACAGGATAAAATTCCCTTTTGGACGCGACATAGGCGCCTGGGGCATAATCGGGCCATTCTTTCTCTATTCCTATTATATAGTCATAACAAGCTGGGTCTTATTTTTTATATTCGCTTCATTCGAAGGGCTTTATTTCGGAAAAAATACGGAAAGTTTTTTTGCCTCATTTTTAGGGAGCAAGTGGATATTCGTCGTACATTTTGCTTCCGTGTGCATTACAAGCAGTATTTTAGCCATGGGTGTTCAAAAAGGGATAGAGCGCGCCTGCAAGATTATGATACCGACGCTCTTTGTGCTTCTCGTAATCGTGGTGATAAGAAGCGTGACACTTCCGGGCGCTGCAGAAGGCATAGAATTTTACATGAGGCCGAGATGGGAGGGGCTTTTAAACGTTGAAACATGGGTTGCGGCGTTAGGACAGGTCTTTTTTACGCTTAGCCTCGGCATGGGCGCCATGCTTATTTACGGCTCATACTTGAAGGACGAGTGGGGAATACCCGCAAACGCGATGAGCGTAGCGCTGGGAAATAGCTCGGCGAGTATCCTTGCCGGTTTCGCCATTTTCCCGGCAGCTTTTGCGCTCGGCTTCGGGAAGGTCATAGGCGGCGTCGAATCCATAGGACTTACGTTTTTTGTTTTGCCGAAGGTTTTTGAAATGATGCCCGGAGGCCACTTCTTCGGCGGGCTCTTTTTCATCCTTCTTGCCTTCGGCGCCATATCGAGCGCCATAAGCATCCAGGAGCCCGCCATCGCCTGGCTTAAGGAGGAAGCGGGTTGGTCGAGAAAACGAAGCGCCGCATTTACCGGAATTATATTATGGATAATGGGGTTTCCGTTTATTCTCAACGGCTTTGTTAAAGGCGGACTTGGCGCGAAACTGGCGCTTCTTTCCAAGATGGATATTATTATCGGCCAACTTGCCATACCCGTATTCGGGGTTCTTGCAATAATCGCTGTCGGTTACTTCATGAAAAACCGCGGCTTTGACGAGATGAACAAGAACGCGAGGGTTAAACTCAGCCACACGTGGCTCAAACCCTGGATACGGGCGGTTGTGCCGATTTTTGTGGCGCTCTTGTTTGTGTTGACGCTTTTGAAGATTTTGCAGGATAACGGTGTTATACCAGCGATTATTCCCGCAAGAGAGGCGCTCGGTTTTACCTCGATAGGCATAACGCCCGTTACGGTTTTCATGATTATATTCATATGCGTCCTCTTCTGGGGCGGCTTCGCTTATACAACGGTGAGGGTGCTAACGATAGAGAAAGACAAGAAACGGAGAGTAAAAGGTGGACTTCACCATACTCGCTGATACGCGCTTCGGCTGGACCTTCGTCATCTCCGAGATCGTCCTCCTATACCTCCTCTTCCTCCTCCTCCACCGCATAGTTGAGAGAAAGCTAAAACGTAAATAATGCTTGACATACCGTCGGGAATGTGGTAAATTTAGCGTTCCTATAGGGGCTTATTATGAACAAGACTACGTATGTAAGACAAGAGGATGTTAAGAGGGAGTGGTACCTTGTAGACGCCAAGGACAGGGTGCTGGGCAGGCTTGCCACGCAGGTAGCGTCGCTTCTTAAGGGCAAGCACAAGGTAGCCTATTCCCCGCACGTGGACATGGGGGACGGCGTCGTTGTCGTAAATAGCGAGAAAATAAGGGTTACCGGCAAAAAGCCCCAGCAGAAGATGTATAAGAGGTTTTCCGGTTACCCGGGCGGCCTGAAGCTGGAAAAATTCGAATCTTTATTTAAAAGAAGGCCGCATGAAGTGATCAGGCACGCTGTAAAGGGCATGCTCCCGAAGAACAAGCTTGGCAGGAGAATGATAAAGAGGCTTAAGCTTTACGTCGGGGAAAAGCACCAACAGACGGCGCAAAGGCCGAAAGAGATTAAGCTATAAGAAAGAATCATGACAGAACAAACCAAAACAAAGTATATAACGGCGACGGGGCGGCGGAAAGAGTCCGTAGCCCGCATTTATTTACGCGAAGGAAAAGGCGCAATCCGCGTGAATAAACGCGAGTTTAACGACTATTTTCCGCGGGAATCACACAGGCTAGTCATAAATCAGCCGATTAATAAAGCCGACCTCCAGAACAAGCTGGATATTTTCGCTACGATATCGGGCGGCGGTACAAGCGGCCAGGCAGGAGCCCTCAGGCACGGAATTTCGAGGGCAATCATAAAGCTTGATGAAACAAAACGACAGGTGATGAAAAAAGGCGGATTCCTCACGAGGGACCCGAGGGCCAAGGAGAGAAAGAAATACGGCAGAAAGCGCGCGAGAAAGAGATTCCAGTACTCCAAACGCTAATTTTTTAGATAGCCTACCCTGTTAAATTCCCGACGAGGAAATATGTTGACAGGGTAGGTTTTTTTGTTTATACTGAGGGGATATTAGGATTTAGGATTAAGGATTAAGGATTAAAGGGGAGCATGTCATGTTAAAAGTAGGCGTAATAGGCGCAAGCGGCTATACGGGCGAGGAGATCGTAAAGATTCTCGCAAGGCATAAAGGTGTAAAGATAGCCGTTTTGCAGGCAGTCGTGGAAAACGAGGTGCCGATATCGAAGATTTTCCCGTATCTTGAGGGAAAGGTCGACCTCGTGTGCAAAAAGCCCGACGTGAAAAAGGCGAGAGAATCAGCGGACTTGTTTTTCCTGGCGCTGCCGCATACGGTTTCGATGGCGGTCGCGCCGGAGTTTCTGAAAAGCGGGAAAAGCGTCATTGACTTGAGCGCCGATTACAGGCTAGACGTCGACGAATACGAGGAGTGGTACGGGGTAAAACATAAAGATGCCGCGAATATCAAAAAGGCGGTATATGGGCTGCCCGAACTTTTCAGGGATAAAATAAAGAAGGCGAAACTGATAGCCAATCCGGGTTGCTACCCTACGGGAGCGCTGCTCGCGGTAATACCGCTCGTGAAAGCGGGCCTCGCGGACATAAATACTATGGTCATCGACGCGAAAAGCGGGGCTACGGGAGCCGGAAGAAAAGCGCACATTTCTCTTTCGTTTTCGGAAGTGAACGAGAACATGAAGGCCTATAAGATTGATGAGCACCAGCACAAGCCGGAAATCAGCATGGTAATAAAGGACGTCACCGGGAAATCCCCGAACGTCGTATTCGTGCCGCACCTTGTTCCGCTGAACAGGGGCATACTCTCGACGGTTTACATGGATTTGGAGAAGGAAACAAGCAACGTTAAAATTAACCAGATTTACAAGGATTTTTATAAGAAGGAGCCGTTTGTAAGGGTTATGGCCGAAGGCGAACTACCGACGATAAGAGATGTGCAATACACGAATTTCTGCAATATAGGGATTAAGGTAACGGGTAAAAAAGTAATCGCCGTAAGCTGCATAGATAACCTGCTGAAAGGCGCGGCGGGCCAAGCTGTGCAGAATATGAATATAATGTGCGGCTTCAAGGAAGACGAAGGGTTATGAAATACATTCTGCCGAAAGGATTTTTGGCAAGTGGTGCGCACTGCGGCCTGAAGAGGTTTAAAAAAGACCTCGCCCTCATATACTCGAAGGCGGGGTGCAAGGCAGTCGGCGTATTTACAAAAAATAAGGTAAAAGCCGCGCCTCTTGCGGTCTCGAAAGCAGCCTTAAAGAAAGGCGCACCCATAAGGGCCATTGTCATAAACAGCGGGAACGCCAATTGCTGCACGGGATGGTACGGGGTGAGGGATGCGAAGAGAATGATTAGCGCCGTGTGCAAGAACCTAAGATTAAAATTTAGCAGTGTCCTGGTATCATCCACGGGGATTATCGGCAAGAGGCTGCCCATAGAGCTGATAGAAGAGGGTATGCCGAAGCTCGCGAAGAGACTTTCTCACAAAGGGCTTGCCAGTGCGGCAAGCGCCATAATGACCACCGATAGAAAAATGAAGGTTTGCGTCGAGAAATTTAAAATCGGCAGAAAACAGGTTATTTTAAGCGGCTTCGCGAAGGGTGCAGGCATGATACATCCGAATATGGCAACGATGCTTTGTTTTGTAATGACTGATGCCAAGATAGACAAGGGCGCTTTAAAATCCGCCTTAAAGAAGGCGTGCGACGGGTCGTTTAATTCCATAACAATCGAGGGCGACACGAGCACAAACGACATGGCGCTTCTTCTGGCCAACGGCCTGGCGGGTAACAAGACGATAAAGAAGGGGACGAAAGAATATGATACGTTTTCGAAGGCGCTTGGGAGGGTGACTTCGAAACTCGCGAAGGATATAATCCGGGACGGCGAAGGCGCCACTAAATTCGTAACAGTTTATGTCGAAAGCGCGAGGACTTCCGGCGATGCCGAGAAGGTGGCAAGGGCAATCGCCAATTCCTGCCTTGTGAAGACGAGCATACACGGCGAGAACCCCAACTGGGGCAGGATCGCCTCCGCGGTCGGCTCAAGCGGCGTAAAAGACATAAAACAGAACAGGTTCGAGATATACCTGGACGGGATACTCGTTTTTAGGGGCGGCAAGTTTACCACGCCGGCGAGGGAAAAATTTTCAAGAATATACAAGAGGAAAAACGTTGAGATAGCGGTTAATCTGAACCTGGGCAAAAAAGACGCCGTAATCTGGACGTGCGATTTGTCGAAGCGCTACGTCGAGATAAATTCACACTATATGACTTGAGGTAATGATGGAAGATGCGATAAAGAAGTCAACCGTTTTAATAGAGGCCTTACCTTATATAAAGAGATTTTTCCATAAGGTAATCGTGATTAAATTCGGCGGCTCCGCATTGTCCGATAAGGGTATAAGGCATAGCGTATTAGAAGACATAGTATTCATGAATTACGCCGGCATGAAGCCGGTACTCGTGCACGGCGGGGGGTTTTTTATAAACGAAAAGCTGAAAGAGGCCAAAAAAAAGCCAAGATTCGTTGACGGCCTGAGGGTTACCGACAGAAAAACGATGGAGATCGTGGACCAGGCCCTTACGCAGTTAAACGGCATTCTGGTCGATGAGATAAAAAAGATGGGCTCTGAGGCTTTCGGGTTAAGCGGAAAAGAAAACAAGCTTATAGTCGCAAAAAAGATAAAGCATGCTGAAGACATCGGGTTTGCAGGCGCCGTTGAGTCAGTGGATACGACGGTGCTCGGAAAATTCATAGACGATAATATTATCCCGGTAATTTCACCCGTAGCAATGGGCTCGGACGGCGAGCTTTATAACGTGAACGCCGACGAGGCGGCAAGCCACATAGCCATGGTGCTTAAGGCAGAGAAGCTTTTTATTCTAACGAACGTGAGAGGAATCATGAGAGAGCAGGGTAATACGGAGACGCTCTACGGCTCTTTGAGCCTTTCGGACGCGGAAGTGTTAATGAAAAAGAAAATCATATCGGAGGGAATGATCCCGAAAACAAGGGCGTGCACCAATGCCCTGGAGGGCAAGGTGAAGAAAGCGCACATTATCGACGGCAACATCCCGCACGCGCTTCTTCTTGAAATATTTACGGATAAAGGAATCGGGACGGAGATTATTAAGCTGGGAAGGCGAACGAAAGCGACAGAGGGGCTATGAACGCAAAAGACGTTATAGAATTATACGATAAATACGTAATGAAGACCTACACAAGGGTGCCGCTTGTCTTTGAGAAGGCCAGGGATGCGCTTGTGGAAGATATAGACGGTAAAAAATACCTCGATTTCTTCCCCGGCTGGGCGGTAAGCGGAATAGGCCATTGCCACGAAAAAGTCGCGAAGGCAATTTCGAAACAGGCAAAGAAACTTATCCACGTTTCCAATAACTATTACAGCGTGCTTCAGGGGATGCTGGCTAAAAAGATTATTGAACATTCTTTTCCGGGAAAGGTATTTTTCTCGAACTCCGGCGCGGAAGCCAACGAGGGCGCCGTCAAGCTTGCGAGAAAATACGGCCATGAGAGGGGAAGATACGAAGTCATAACCATGAATAAATCATTTCACGGAAGGACCCTTGCGATGATAGCGGCGACAGGGCAGGATAAGGTAAAGCTCGGGTTTGAGCCTTTGCCCGAAGGTTTTACCAGTATCCCCTTCGGCGACATAGGGGCATTGGAAAATGCCGTAACCGAAAAGACCGCGGCGGTAATGCTCGAGCTTATCCAGTGCGAGGGCGGCATTAATATCGCGAAGGGCGAATATGTAAAAAAGGTAAGAGGGCTTTGCGATGAAAAGGATATAGTCCTTATTTTTGACGAGGTCCAGACTGGCATGGGGAGAACAGGCAGGATGTTCTGCTATCAAAATTATTCCGTAAAGCCGGATGTAATGACGCTTGCTAAATCGCTCGGCGGGGGACTACCCATAGGCGCTATGGTGGCAAGGGCCAAATTTGCGGACGTGCTGACTCCCGGTTCTCACGCCTCGACCTTCGGCGGCAGCCCCCTTGTGTCGGCCGCGGCACTCGGGGTATTCGAAGCCATAGAAAAAGATAAGTTATTGCAAAATGCCGCAAAGCAGGGCAAGTATCTTACGAATAAGCTCGAAGCGCTTAAAAAGAAATACAAGGTTATAAAGGAGATAAGGGGCATTGCTTTGACGATCGGGGTTGAATTGACTAAAGACGGCGAAGCGATATACAAAAAGTGCCTCGAGAAAGGCCTTCTCATAAACTGCACGCAGAAGAATGTTTTAAGAATAATGCCGCCGCTTACGGTTACGAAGACGCAGATTGATAAAGCGGTTTCTATTTTAAATGAGGTGTTAAACATAGCATGAAAAGAGACCTTATATCGATAAAAGATTTAACCAAAAAAGAAATTCTCGGGCTCTTCGAGCAGGCGAGGGTTTTTAAAAAGAACCCTTTTTTAAAAAGAAAGGCCCTTGAATCAAAGTCAATAGCGCTTGTTTTCCAGAAGCCCTCGAACAGAACAAGGGTTTCTTTCGAGGTAGGTATGGTGGACCTCGGAGGGCACGCCATTTACCTGGGGCCGGAAGAGCTTGAATTGGGCGTCAGGGAATCGGTCAAGGATGTCGCCAGGGTGCTGTCAAGGTACCTGGATGGTATCGTGGCAAGGACATTCAGCCATAAGGACCTCCTCGACATGGCGAAGTTTTCCTCTATTCCGGTTATAAACGGGCTGAGCGATCTTCTTCACCCGTGCCAGGGCTTAAGCGACCTTTTCACGATTGAGGAGAAATTCGGGAAGAAAAGGATTAAAATATCGTTTGTGGGCGACGGGAACAATGTTTTGCACTCGCTTCTTCTGGGCGCGAGCACGCTCGGAAGGGACATATTTGTCGCGACGCCGAAGGGACACGGGCCAAAGGTTGAAATTCTGGAAGAGGCGAAAAAAATCGCCGCCCAGAACGAATCAGTCGTAGAACTGACAAACGACCCGATAGAGTGCGTTAAAGATGCGGACGTAATCTACACCGACGTATGGTCCAGCATGGGCCAGGAAAAGGAAAAACAAAAGAGGATAGAGATGTTCAAGGGCTTTCAGGTAAACGGGGAACTGGTTTCGCACGCTAAAGGAGACTCCTCAATCATGCATTGCCTTCCCGCGCACAGGGGCGAAGAGATTACCGATGAGGTTATGGACGGGAAGAATTCCATCGTTTACGAGCAGGCGGAAAACAGGCTCCACGTGCAGAAGGCGATTTTACTTAAGCTTTTGGGAGGATAACGAGATGGCAAAAAAGGTAATACTGGCATATTCCGGCGGACTGGACACATCGGTTGCCATAAGGTGGCTTAAAGAAAAAGGTTTTAATGTCGTTTGCTACCTTGCCGACGTGGGCCAGGAGGAGGATTTCACGGTTGTGAAGAAAAGAGCGATAAAGGCCGGCGCGAAGAAAGTCATCGTGGGCGATTTAAAAAAGGAATTTGTCGAGGATTTTATCTGGCCGAGCCTGAAGGCGAATGCCGTCTATGAGTCAAAATATTTCCTCGCTACGGCCCTTTCGAGGCCGCTTATCGCGAAGCAACTTGTCGAAACGGCCCGTAAAGAAGGCGCGAAGTACGTTGCCCACGGATGCACGGGCAAGGGCAATGACCAGGTAAGGTTTGAGGTTACGATAGGCGCGCTTGGCGGCGCTCTTAAGGTGATAGCGCCCGTAAGGGAATGGGACCTTGCCACCAGGGAAGCGGAGATAAGGTACGCCAAGGTTCACGGCATACCGCTGGATGTCACGAAGAAAAAGCCCTATAGCATAGACAGAAATATCTGGGGCGTAAGCATAGAGAGCGGGAAGCTTGAAGACCCGTGGTATGAGCCGAAGGAAGATGCCTATCAGATGACAAAGCCGGTTGGTAAATCGTCGAATAAACCCTGCTACCTGAAGATAGAATTCAAGGGCGGTATCCCCAAAAAGATAAACGAAAAAATCTTGGACGCAGTCACGCTTATAAAGAAGCTGAACGAAATAGGAGCAAGATATTCGATAGGTAGATCCGACCTTATCGAAGATAGGTTGGTGGGTATCAAGTCGAGGGAGGTCTATGAGGCGCCTGCAGCGAATATCTTGGTGGAAGCGCATAAGGCGCTGGAGGGCCTTGTGCTGGACAGGGAGACCCTTTATTTTAAGGAAATCGTCGGCCTGAAATACTCAAGGCTTATATACGACGGGTTATGGTATACTCCGCTTAAGCAGGCGATAGATAAATTCGTGAATTATACGCAAAGATTTGTGGATGGGACGGTAAACGTAAAGCTGCTCAAGGGAGGCGTCTGGGTGGTCGGCAGAAAATCTCCCAGATCGCTTTATAAGAGGGAACTCGCAACGTACGGCAAGGGCGACAAGTTCGACCAGTCCTTAGCGAAGGGCTTTATCGAGCTCTTCGGGCTACCGTATAGGAAGGGATAGTTAGCCAAATGAGCTATTTCCACGTTTGGTTTCTAACAAAGTATAGCAAAGCAGTGTTAGAAGGTGATGTAGAAAGAAAGGTAAAGGACTATTTTTTAGAAGTAGCAGATAACAAGAATTACAATATTCTAGAGATGGAGACCAACAAGGACCATGTGCATATGTTACTAGAAGCGAAGGATAGAGAGGAATTGGCAGGCATGGTCAGAGTTCTCAAGTCTGTCTCTGCTAAAAAGATCTTGCTCGACACCCCACACTTACGTGTGGGGAATGCACGTTGCAGCGAGGGATACCACAGGCGTAAGCCTGTGGAGGTCCGAGGAAACTTCTGGGCGAGATGTTATGGATGTAGAGAAGTAAGCAAAAACGAAATAGAAACTGTAAAAACCTATATACGCGATCAGAAAAAAACAGTAATGGTTGGAGGATAAAATGTCCAAAAAACTATGGGGTGGAAGATTTGGGAAAAAGACGGATCCTTTGGTAGAGGATTTTACCAAGTCGATAGATTACGATTATAAGCTGGCTAAATATGATATAGGTGGTTCAATAATTCATGTGGATATATTGCAGAAAAGCGATTTTATAACGCCCACCGAAGCAAAAGCATTGAAAAGTGCCCTTAACAAAATAAGAGAGCAGATTAGAAAAGACAAGGACGGGAAATTTCACTATGATGAGAAATTCGAGGATATTCATACGAACATTCAGAATGTATTAGAAAAAGAAGTTGGGGATTTAGTTCTTAAACTACATACCGCAAGATCGAGGAATGACCAAGTCCTTTTTGATTTAAAGGCATTTTGCAAATTTGAATTGAAAAATATAGCAACTTTGTGCAAGAAATTACAACAATCACTTATGGAAAGTAGCGAAGAAAACAAAGGTATAATTATTCCAGGATATACCCATTTGCAGCATGCACAACTTGTATATTTGTATGAGTATTTAAATAGTTATACCGAAATGTTGCAAAGGGATGTGGTTAGATTAACAAATGTGAGTAAAAGTATAAAGCTGTCTTTAGGTGCCGGTGCTCTTTCGGGAACACCAATTGACCCAGGGATATATAATAAAGCAATAAAACAATTCATGAAAGAATATAAAGAATTTGCGGAGACGTGGGATATAGAGCAAGATATAACGGTTCCAAAAGCACTCGACACCATTAGCAACAGAGACTTTGTTATCGAGACATTAGCTGCTTTGGCAATTTTAGGTATGCACCTTTCAAGGTTTGCAGAGGAGTTAATAATATGGTCTACTAAGGAATTTGGATTTATAGAGATAGACGATGCATTTGCAACAGGCAGCTCTCTAATGCCTCAAAAGAAAAACCCAGATGTTCTCGAGTTAATAAGAGGTTATACAGGCACACTTTATGGCAATTTAATAAGCGCTTTAACCATGATGAAAGGATTGCCTCTTACGTATAATAGAGATATGCAACTTGATAAGCCGCCGCTATTCAGTTCTTTCGAAATAATTGAAAAAGAACTGAAAATTTTGCCAAAATTTATAAAAACGTTAAAATGGAATAAGAAGACCATTGAAGACAAAATAAAGGACGATGAAACGCTATATGCAACAGATCTCGTTTATTATCTTATTAAGAAAGGTATTCCGTTTAAAAGTGCGCACGATATTATCGGGAAATTAGTAAAATTTTCTCTCGAGACGGACAGAAAAATAAAAGATATGAAAGATCAAGAATTGAAAAAATTTTCCGATAAGTTAAAACACAACGAAGTAATTAGACTTATGGATCCTGTAACATCAGTAGAATCAAGGGTTTCGGTGGATAGGTCAAAACAAAAACTTAATCCTTAATCCTTAATCCTGGAGGAACCATGCACCGCTTTAAATACAGGGCTCGGTCGCTTTATTGCGAGAATGTAAGGGTTGAGAGAATAGTTAACCGCGTTGGCACCCCTGTTTATATTTACAGCAAGAATACGCTCCTCGATCACTATAATAG
>JBARPB010000045.1:0-8294 GCA_049642705.1 Candidatus Omnitrophota bacterium | reverse complement strand
GGCTGAATCCAAGTAAGCTTGTTTCAGTCATTTGGAACGGGGTTTACCCTTTTCCGCTTCGATGCAGGCAATCCATAAATTTCTCAAGAAGCGCCGCATCAAACTTTTTCCCGGCTTCCTTCTTCATTATCCTCTCGGCCCCCTTGGCGGGATACGCCTCGCGGTACGCCCTCTTACTTGTAAGCGCGTCGTAGGCATCGGCTATGGACAGAATCCGCGACGCAAGCGGGATATCTTCGCCTTTTAGGCCGTCGGGATATCCCGTACCGTCGTAGTTTTCGTGGTGGTTTCTTATTATCGAAACTATAGGGCCGAAAAACTTAAGCGGTTTAATGATTTCCGCCCCGATTTCGGAGTGTTTCTGGACCTCCTTAAATTCCTTGCTGTTCAGGGAACCATCTTTAAGCAATATTTTCCCCTTTATGCCGACTTTCCCGATATCGTGCAGTATCGCCGCGAGCCTTATGGTCTCCACTTCCTTTTTCGAGAGGTTGATAGCCTTTGCCAGTAACACCGCATAATTTGATACCTTCACGGAATGCCTCTTTGTATAAGGGTCCCTTGCTTCCGTAAGGTTGATAAGCGCGTGTATGGACTGCATATACGCCCTGTGGACGGGTTTTGTCGCGCCGGAAAACCTGTCGTAAAGTTGTTTAAGCTGTTTATTGGTGTCATTGTACATTTTTCGACATCCTTTCTATTTCATCAGCAACCTCTTCCGCAGATACCTCGGAAGTGTTTATATGGCAACCCGCCCTCTCGTAAAAAGGCTTCCTGGATTCCAAAAGTTCCTTAATCTTCCCGATGGGGTCCGCAACCCTCAAAAGCGGCCTGTGGTTATATTTCTTCGTCCTCTCCAGGATAACCCGGGGCTCTGCCCACAGGCACACAATCATGCCTTTTTGTTTAAGGTTTTTTACATTCTCCGGATCTATGACAGCGCCGCCTCCAGCGTCGATAACAACATTTTCCATGAGCGAGGCGTCTTTGATAACATCTTTTTCCGCTTTTCTGAAATAGCTTTCACCTTTCTTTGAGAATATCTCCTGTATGGAAATGCCTTCCTTTTCTTCTATCAGATCATCCGTGCTTACGTATTTCATATTGAGCCTTGCGGATAATATCTTCGCGACCTTTGTCTTGCCCGTTCCCATGAAACCGACTAATGCGATATTCTTCATAATCTCTTAAGCTGCCTCAGGTATCCTTCATAGTTTCGCTTCATCTCCGAAAGGCTGTCGCCGCCGAATTTCTTCCGAAAAGCGCGCGCTATTTCTATGGCCGTAACGCTCTCGGCTATAACGCCCGAGGACGGCACAACGCATACGTCGGCCCTCTCCACCTGGGCTTTGGTCTTTTTTTTAGTCTTTATGTTTACCGAATCCAGCGCTTTTACAAGCGTTGCTATCGGCTTGGTGGCTGCGCGGAGGGTGATATCCTCGCCGTTACTGATGCCGCCTTCTATGCCGCCGGCTCGGTTGGTTTTCCTGAAGAACCTTTTAAGTTTCTTGTCGAAAAATATCTCGTCGTGCACGGCGCTTCCGCGCTCTCGGGCCGCGTCGAACCCTCGGCCTATTTCCACGCCCTTTACGCCGGGAATTGACATGACTGCCCCGGCCAAAGCGGCGTCGAGGCGTTCGTCCCACTGAGCGTAGCTTCCGAGCCCGGCGGGGACACCTCTTGCGATTACCTCAAATGTCCCGCCAAGGGTATCGCCTTCGAGCTTCGTCCTTCTTATCTCCAGGCACATGAGGCGCGAGGCATCTCTATCGGCGCATTTTACGGCCGATTTTTCGGCGAGGTCCTTCGTCTTGGAAAACGAGAAGCGCCTTTCCGACGCAATGCGGCCTATCGCGGTAACATGGCTTAGGAATTCCATTCCGAATTCCCTCAAGAGAATCTTGAAAACGGCGCCTGTCGCCACCCTGGAGGCGGTCTCGCGCGCCGACGCCCTCTCCAGTATATTTCTTATATCCCTCTCGCCGAACTTAAGCGCACCCGCTAAATCAGCGTGCCCGGGCCTCGGGCAGTTTATAGACGGAAGCGTCTCTATCTTGTAATCTTTATTCCTGATAAGGAGGGCAATGGGGCCTCCCAGCGTTTTTCCTTTTCTCGTGCCCGTGAGGACCTCGACTTTATCTTTTTCTATGAGCATCCTCTTTCCGCGGCCGAAGCCCTTCATGCGTCTTGCAAGTTCGGCGTTGATGAACTTAACGTCGAGCCTAAGCCCCTTGGGAATCCCATCTATGATCGAAACGAGCGCCTTCCCGTGCGACTCGCCCGCGGTTAGGTATCGTATATTCATAACTCCTCCTTTATATAAAAAATATCTTCCTTAAAATCGCTTCCCCGTAAAACATCGATACTACGGCTGCAATAGATAGATACGGGCCGTAGGGGATGATATCCCTTCCTTCCTTTATCTTTTGCACGATGCCTACAAGGGAACCGAAAAAGGGCGCCAGGAAAAAAGTAAAAAGCGTAAGTTTCCACCCCAGAAACGCGCCGATCATCGCGAGCAGCTTAACGTCCCCCCCGCCCATCGCTTCTCTTTTAAAAATAAACTCGCCCATATAGCCGAGAAGGTAAATGCTGCCCCCGCCTGCAAGAACCCCCAGGAGTGAATCCAGGAGGGACGAAACATTGCCGGTTTTGTTCATTAGCGGCGGGTATAAAGCCGCGAGGATCAGGCCGAGAACTATTCCCGAGAGCGTAATCTCATCCGGTATCTCGTGAATCTTAAGGTCCACGAACGATATTACGATAAGGGCGCTTGTAAGGTAAAAGAAAATAAAAAATTTTGCCGTAAATCCGAAACGTAAAAAAAGCAAAGCACACATTAGCCCCGAAAGAATTTCTACCACAGCGTACCGCGGCGAAATCCCCCCGCCGCACGAGCGGCACTTCCCCTTAAGTATTAGGTAGCTCAATATCGGTATGTTGTCAAACCACCGTATCACTCCTCCGCACACAGGGCAACGGGAGCGGGGCGATACGATCGATTCTTTCCTCGGCAGCCTGTAAATGCACACGTTCATAAAACTGCCGAAAATCGTCCCCATTACAAAGAGAAAAAATATAATCATCTTTTAATTCTTTCCGATACTGCTTTCCGCATAACCTCGAGCGGCGCGTCTTTATTTGTCCAATGCTCAAAAGCGCGAGCCGCTTGGTAAAGAAGCATATTTAAACCGTTGGCGACATTTGCGCCTCGATCTTTGGCTTCTTTTATAAGGGCGGTGTCTTTTGTATAAATCAAATCGAAAACATAATGCTTTTTCTCAATATATTTGTAATCAAAAAGGTCTGGATCCCCTTCCTCCATTCCGCAAGGTGTAGCATTTACCACAAGCCCCGATTTTGATATAAAATCGTCGTATTGCATTTTATCCTGTGCAACCGTTATCAGCACGCTCGGGCGGTGCTTTTGTGAAAAAGCGCTTGCCAATCTTTCCGCTTTTTTCGTGTCTATATCAGCGATGATAATTTTTTTACCACCCAGGGTTACAAGGCCGTAAACAACGGCCTTGGCAGCACCGCCTGCGCCGAATACGAAAGCGCTGCTTCCTTCGGCTTCAAAATTTAAATCGCCTTTATTAAACCCGCGGAGGGCTTTCATAAATCCCTGATAGTCTGTATTATACCCCTTAAGGGAACCGTCTTCGTATGCGATTGTATTTATTGCTCCTATAGTTTTTGCGGCAGCGGTTAACTTCTCCGTAAAATTTAACGCTTTTTCCTTATATGGCAGCGTCACGTTGCAGCCGGAAATCCTGCCGCTTCGCAGTTCCGAGAAAAAATCATCCAGTTCATCTTCATTTTTATCAAAAATTTTATACTCCGCCTCCATGCCAAGCGCCTTAAACGCGGTGTTGTACATATCCGGCGACAGCGAATAACCTATGTTTTTGCCGAGTAGGCCGTATGTTTTCATAGTTCTTATATATAAGCCCGCCCTTTCTATGAAAGGGCGTATGAAAAAAGTCTATAGTTTACGGTTTATAGTTTATCTTTTACCCAACCCCTTAACCTTATTCAACGCATTAAGATACGCCTTGATGCTCGCTTCGATAACGTCGGTCGAGGCACCCCTTCCGTTTACCTCCTGCTTTCCGATCTTCATCCTTACCGCAACCTCACCGAGGGCGTCCTTGCCGGCGGTCACGGCGCTCAGGTTGTAACTGAGAAGCCGGGGTTTGACGTTCACGATTTTTTCGATAGCCTTATAGCAGGCGTCGACTGGGCCGTCGCCCGTTGAATTCGCGACCAGATTTTTATTCTTGTGCTTCAGTGTAACGGTCGCGCTCGGCGTGACCTTGTTGCCGCTTAACACGTAAAAACTTGCCAGGCTGTAAACGGGTGTCGCGGTGCCGATTTCGTCTTCGACGATAGTGGCGAGGTCTTCGTCAAAGATTTCCTTTTTCTTGTCGGCCAGCCTTTTAAACCTTGCGAACACCCCCTCTACCTCCTTATCGGAAAGGGCATAACCCATCTTTTTTAGCCTCGCCTTGAGGGCATGCCTGCCCGAGTGCTTGCCGAGGACGAGTTTTGTCTCCTCGAAACCGACGTCCTCTGGCCGCATAATCTCGTATGTGCGGCGTTCCTTCAAAAGGCCGTCCTGGTGGATGCCGGCTTCGTGCCGAAAAGCGTTGGCGCCCACGATGGCTTTGTTCGGCTGCACCAATATACCGGTAAGCTTGCTTACGAGCCTGGAGGTCTTGTAAATTTCCTTTGTCTTTATATTTGCCTTGAGGCCGAATATATCCCCTCTTGTCGCAATAGACATAACGATCTCCTCGAGCGAGGCGTTGCCCGCCCTTTCGCCGAGGCCGTTGATCGTGCATTCAACCTGGCGGGCCCCGTTTAATACAGCCGCGAGCGTGTTGCTCACTCCAAGCCCCAGGTCGTTGTGGCAGTGAACGCTGATTACCGCCTTGTGTATATTCGGCACGTTTTCTTTTATGCCTTTTATGATGGCGCCGAATTCGTAGGGCGTCGCGTAACCGACCGTATCCGGGATATTGACCGTTGTCGCGCCCGCGTCAATAACAGCTTCCAGGACCTCATACAGGAATCTCCTATCGGTACGCGAGGCGTCTTCGGGAGAAAACTCTATATCCTTTATCTTGCGTTTTGCGTACTTCACGGCCCAGGCCGAGGCCTTCAGAATCTGGCCTTCCGCCTTTTTCAGCTTGTATTTCATGTGTATCTTGGATGTGGCCAAAAATACGTGGATGCGGGGTTTTTTCGCGTATTTCACGGCATGATAGGCGGCGTCGATGTCCGCTTTTACCGCACGCGCCAGAGCGCACACACTCGCTTTTTTTATTTGCTTCGCGATCGTTTTAACCGCCTGGAAATCGCCGGGGCTCGAAACGGGAAAACCCGCTTCAATAATATCCACGCCGAGGACCTCGAGCTGCTTGGCGATCTCGAGCTTCTCTTTATTGTTCAAGCTCGCGCCCGGCGACTGCTCCCCGTCCCGTAGCGTTGTATCGAATATTATTAGTTTTTCCATTTTATTACATCAGAAATATTTTTTTGCGGGTGCCCGCTCGGCGTCACCCACAAAAAAATATTTCACTCCTCCATCCAAGGCATCATCTTGCGAAGTTTTCTTCCTACTTCTTCGATAATGTGCTTATCCTGTTCCTTGCGTAGTTTATTAAAGACCGGCCTTCCTTTTTTGTTTTCCTCGATCCACTCCTTGGCAAACCTGCCCGTCCGTATATCGTCGAGGATCTCCTTCATTATTCTTCTTGTGTCCTGGTTGATTACAACCTTGCCCCTCGTGAGGTCTCCGTATTCGGCCGTATCCGAAACCCTCTTTCGCATTCCCTGTATGCCGACTTTATAAATGAGGTCCGTTATGAGCTTAAGCTCGTGAAGGCATTCAAAATAAGCAATCTCCGGCTGATACCCCGCTTCCACCAGAGTGTCGAAACCCGCTTTTATAAGTTCTGTTACCCCGCCGCAAAGAACCGTCTGCTCTCCGAAAAGGTCCGTCTCCGTCTCTTCCTTAAACGTTGTTTCGATGACGCCGGCCCTTGTCCCGCCTATCCCTTTCGCGTAAGCGAGGGCAAGTTTCAAAGCATTGCCCGAAGCATCTTGAAAAATTGCAACCAGGCACGGAACGCCTTTTCCTTCCTGGTACTGCTGCCTGACGAGCGCGCCCGGCCCCTTAGGCGCTACCATAAATACGTCGATATTGTTCGGGGGCTCAATCTGCCTGAAATGTATATTGAAGCCGTGTGAAAAAACAAGGGCTTTTTCTTTTTTCAAATTCGGCTCTATTGCCTCTCTGTACACCTTGGCCTGGACGTGATCCTGTGTAAGTATCTGGATTATGTCCGCATCTTTCGCCGCTTCACTTGCTTTGACGGGTTTGAAACCGTCTTTTATGGCGGTTCTATAATTCTCGGTGCCTTCCAGCTCGCTTACAACGACACTGAGGCCCGAATCCCTCAGGTTCAGCGCCTGTCCGCGGCCCTGTATACCGTAGCCGATGATGGCGATTTTTTTCTCCATTATCGGGCCCAAACTGGTATCTTTGTCGTGGTAAATCTTCGCCATTTTATGCTTTATCCTTTCTTTTCCGCCTGGATAGCAATTTTACCTGTCCGAACTATTTCCATTATGCCGAACGGCCGCAAGAGTTCCAGCGTCGCATTTATCTTTTTCGCGTCCCCGACTTCTTCGACGGTCACCGAATCCCGGCCCATGTCGACGACCTTCGCGCTCAAGGCCTCAACAACCCGGATTATTTTATCCCTTGTCTTTGGGTCTATCTTCACCCTGATGAGCGCAAGCTCCCTGTCCAGGTAATCCTTTTTCGTAAGGTCTACGATTTTGATTACGTCGATCAGCTTATTCAGTTGTTTTTTGATCTGCTCCAGCGTTTTTTCGTCCGCATCCACAACCATGGTCATCCTCGAGACACTGGGGTCTTCGGTCTCGGCTACGGCAAGCGAATCAATATTGAAACCCCTCGCGCTGAAAAGCCCCGCAACCCTGGCCAGAACTCCAAACTTATTCTCCACCAATACCGAAAGTATAAATTTCTCCATTATGCCATTCCTCCGATCATCCTGTTAATCGCCTCGCCCGCGGGAACCATAGGCATAACATTTTCCTCTTCCTCGACCGCAAAATCTATCAGCACGGTGTTCGGTGTTTTTATGGCTTTTTCTATCGCCTTTTTCACATCTTTCTTCTTCGTGACACGGATTCCCAGAGCGCCGTATCCTTCGGCAACCTTAACCAGGTCCGGGCTGTTACAGGTGTTCAGATACGTATGCGAGTATCTTTTTTTATAAAAAAGCTCCTGCCACTGCCTCACCATGCCGAGGTAACAGTTGTTCAAAACTGCGATCTTGACATGTATCTTATTTAAAACTGCCGTCGCCAGCTCCTGTATGTTCATCTGTATTGAACCGTCGCCGGCAATATCAAATACTATCTTGTCCGGTTTTCCGACCTTGGCGCCTATCGCGGCCGGGAAACCGTACCCCATAGTACCCAGGCCCCCGCTTGTAAGAAACGTCCGTGGTTTCGTGTACTGGTAATACTGCGCCGCCCACATCTGGTTCTGGCCAACCTCGGTTGTGATAATGGCATTTCCCTTTGTCGCCTTGTAAATTTCTTCCACCACGTACTGGGGTCTTAACCTGTCATCCCTTTTGTATTTAAGCGGCGCTTTTTCCTTCCAGAGCTTTATCTTTTTAAGCCAGGCATCTGTATCAGGCTTCTTCTCAAGCGCCTTAAGGAGTTCCTCAAGAACGCTCTTTGCGTCGCCTATACATGGTATGTCAACCTTAACGTTTTTGCTGACGCTCGAGGGGTCAATGTCAATATGGGCAATTTTCGCATGGGTTGCAAACTCATCGAGTTTACCCGTAACCCTATCGTCAAACCGCGCACCCACGGCAATTAACAGGTCCGATTCCTGCACGGCGTGATTGGCATAAACCGTGCCGTGCATCCCGAGCATGCCGAGTGAAAGCTCGTGCGTGTCCGGGAAAGCGCCCATGCCCAAAAGCGTTGCCGTAACAGGAATATGGGTCTTTTTCACGAGTTCCATGAGTTCAGCGCTCGCGCCGGAAATTATGACGCCTCCGCCGATATAGAGAATCGGCTTTTTCGCCTTTTCTATGGCCTTGGCAATTCTCTTTACCTGTCCCTTGTGGCCCTCTAGCGTAGGACGGTAACTTCGGATCTCGACTTCCTTCGGGTAATGGAAGTCGCAGGACGCAATCTGGACGTCCACGGGCAGATCTATTACAACAGGGCCGGGT
>JBARPB010000044.1:0-6054 GCA_049642705.1 Candidatus Omnitrophota bacterium | reverse complement strand
TATACCATAACAGAGAAGATACTGCTTGGGCATACGAAGGCGAAGGCCGTTAAGCCGGGCGATTTCATAACCGCGAAGGTGGATTTCTGCTTCGGAAACGATATAACAGCGCCGATCGCGATAAAAGAATTCGAAAGGATAAAGGCAAAAAAGGTCTTTGACAAAACGAGGATCGCCCTTATACCGGACCACTTCGTGCCCGCAAAGGACTTAAAGAGCGCGAACCAGGCGAAGATTTTGCATGAATTCGCGAAGAAACACGAAATAGCGCATTACTACGAAGTGGGCCGGATGGGTATAGAGCATGCCCTTCTTCCGGAGATGGGGCTGGTTTTGCCGGGCAATCTTGTAATAGGCGCAGATTCGCACACGTGCACATACGGCGCGCTCGGGTGTTTTTCTACCGGCGTCGGCTCGACGGACCTTGCGTTCGCGTTTCTCACGGGCGAGTGCTGGTTCAAGGTTCCGGAGACGATAAAATTTGTTTATCACGGTAAACTTAAGAGGTGGGTCGGCGGAAAAGACCTCATTCTTTACACGATAGGCAAAATAGGCACCGACGGCGCGCTTTACAAGGCGATGGAATTTTCAGGGCGCGTGATTAAAGACCTCCCCATGGACGACAGGTTCGCGATGTGCAACATGGCTATCGAGGCCGGCGCCAAGTGTGGGATTATAGAGCCGGAGGAGACCGCCGTAAGTTACGTGAAAAGGGCGATAAGAAGGAACAAGCCCAGGAGAAAAAGCTACAAATTGTATAAAAGCGACAAGGATGCCGAGTACGCCGAAGTTATAGAATACGATGTGTCGAAAATCGAGCCACAGGTAAGTCTCCCGCACCTGCCGAGCAACGCAAAGCCGGTGAACAAGGTAAAAAACGTATTTATTGACCAGGTGGTCATTGGCTCGTGCACTAACGGAAGGATAAGCGATTTGGAAGTGGCAGCGAAAATCCTTAAAAGGCAAAAAGTAAAGCAGGGCACAAGATTGATCGTCATACCTGCAACGCAGGCAGTTTACCTTGAGGCGGTAAAGCGCGGCTTTGCCAAGATTTTCGTCGAGGCAGGAGGCGTGTTTTCCACGCCGAGCTGCGGACCGTGTTTGGGCGGACACCTGGGCGTACTTGCCGAGGGCGAGCGGTGCGTGGCTACCACAAACAGAAATTTCGTGGGCAGGATGGGCCACCCTAAATCCGAGGTATACCTTGCCTCGCCCGCGGTAGCTGCCGCAAGCGCCGTCCGCGGCCGCATCGCCCACCCGAAAGAAGTCGCGTAAGATATATTTTAGCCACCCACTTTAGTGGGTGGTCTTGGTACAATATTTTGAACCGTTAACTATGAAATACAAAGGCAAAGCGCATAAATTCGGGAACGACATAAACACAGACGATATTATCCCGGCGAAGTACCTGCATACCCACGACCCGGCGGAACTGGCCGAACATTGCATGGAGCACGCGGACAAGAATTTCGTGAAAAAGGTGAAAGCGGGCGACATCATCGTCGCCGGCAAACATTTCGGGTGCGGCTCCTCGAGGGAGCACGCTCCGATAGCGATCAAGGCCTGCGGGATATCGTGCGTCATAGCGGAAAGCTTCGCGAGGATTTTTTACCGAAACGCCATTAACACGGGGCTTCCCGTAGTTTCTTCCAAGGAAGCGGCAAGGGCCATAAAGAAAGGCGAGAGGGTCGAAGTGGATACGCGAGGGGGCACGGTAAGGAATATATCAAAAAGAAAAGAGTTTAAGATTGAGCCATATCCACCCTTCATACAAAAAATTATGAAGAAAGGCAGATTGTTGGGATGACACCAGGCGCTAAAAAATACAAAATAGCAGTAATACCGGGCGACGGAACAGGCCCGGAGGTGGTGAGGGAAGGACTTAAGGTTCTTCGGGCGGTATCTAAGAAAACCGGCTTCAAGTACGAAAAAATCATGTACGATTTCGGCGGCGAAAGGTACAAAAAAACGAAAGAGGTGCTTCCCGATTCGGCACTGGAAGAGTTTAAAAAGACAGACGCGATATACCTCGGTGCCGTGGGCCATCCCGACGTAAAACCCGGAATCCTGGAAAAAGGGCTTCTCCTTAAAATAAGGTTCGCCCTCGAACAGTATATAAACTTAAGACCGGTTAAATTATATCCGGGCGTATGGACGCCTATCAAGGACAAGGGCCCGGAGGATATAGATTTTGTCGTCGTGAGGGAAAATAACGAAGGCCTTTACGTGGGCGAGGGCGAATTTATCAAGAAAGGGACTAAGAGTGAAATCGCGCTTCAGGTCTCACGTAACACCCATAAGGGCATAGAGCGCTCGGTAAGGTATGCATTCGAATACACGAAAAAGCGAAATAAGGAAAAGAAACTTACACTCTGCGGAAAGACAAACGTTTTGACATACGCCTGGGATCTGTGGGAAAGGGTATTCTACGAAGTGGCGAAGGAATACCCCGGCATAAAAACGGATTACGCGCACGTTGACGCGACATGTATGTGGATGGTGAAGAACCCCGAGTGGTTCGACGTAATCGTAACGGATAACATGTTCGGCGACATAATCACCGATTTAGGCGCGATGATACAGGGCGGCATGGGCATTGCCGCCGGCGGGAACTTAAACCCCGAAGGCGTCTCCATGTTCGAGCCGATAGGCGGCTCCGCGCCGAAATATACGGGCAAAAACGTTATAAACCCGCTTGCCGCGATATGCGCGCTTTCGATGCTCCTCGACGAAATCGGCGAAGCGAAAGCCGCGGAAATGGTTGAGAACTCGGTTATGAAGGTTACGACTAAACTGAAGTCCATGGCAGCGGGCAGGATGGGCTACTCCACGAGCGAAGTAGGGGACTTAGTGGTTAAGTTTTTATAGGGACGGTTCTGACGGCAAAATTACACCTGTCCCTTTAAGGAGAGATATCAAGCGGGGACAGGTGTACGTTTGCCGGCAGAACCGTCCCTAAAGAGGTGATCATGCTAAAAAAGAAAGACAACTACAACGTAGCAATAATGGGCGCGACCGGCGCTGTCGGCGCGCAGTTCCTGTCCATCCTCGAGGAGAGGCATTTCCCGATTGCCGAACTGAGACTCCTTGCCTCCGAGAGGTCTAAGGATAAGAAGATTAAGTTTAAGGGCAAGGCCTACCCGGTAGAGATTCTTACTCACAGATCGTTCAAGGGCGTAGACATCGTCCTATCAAGCGCGGGTGCCGCAAGAAGCCTTGAGTTTTTGCCGAGTGCTGTGAAAGCGGGAGCGGTATGCGTGGATAATTCAAGCGCCTTCAGGATGAAAAAAGACATCCCCCTCGTTGTTCCCGAGGTAAACCCGCAAAGGACAGAGGGCCACAAGGGTATTATCGCAAACCCGAACTGCTCAACCATACAGGCAGTCGTTGCGTTGTGGCCGCTGCATAAAAAAGCGAAAATTAAAAGGATAGTTGCCTCGACCTATCAGTCGGTCTCCGGCGCCGGCCAGAAAAAGATGCTGGAGCTGGAAAAACAGGTGGAGGCAATAGATAAAGTCGTTGATAACTGGGTAATCGGAAGCCACAGCGTGGATAAATTCCTGATAAAGGAATTTCCGTATCAAATAGCCTTTAACCTGATCCCGCAGATAGACGTATTCCTGGATAACGCTTACACCAAGGAAGAGATGAAACTTGTGAACGAAACCCGCAAAATTATGGAAGACCCAAACATCAGGATTACCTCGACCTGCATCCGCGTGCCGGTTTTCTTTGCGCACTCGGAGAGCATAAACATAGAGACCGAGAAGAAACTGAAAGCAGAGGAAGCGAGAAAAATCCTTGCAAAGGCGCCGGGCGTCGTTTTGATAGATGATCCTAAAAAGGAGAAATACCCCATGCCCTTAAATGCCGAAGGGAGAAACGAGGTCTTCGTCGGCCGCATCCGCGAAGACGAATCCGTCGAAAACGGCCTCAACCTCTGGGTCGTGAGCGACAACCTCCGCAAAGGCGCGGCTCTTAACGCTATCCAAATTGCGGAACTACTTATAAAGCATGCCTAACATCCGCCTTACGATTGCCTACGATGGCACGGGTTACGCCGGCTGGCAGATTCAGAAAAACGCAAAAAGCATCCAGGACGAAATCGAAAAAGCGCTAAAAAAGATACTCGGCGAAAAAGTGCGCCTAATCGGCGCGGGCAGGACCGACTCAGGCGTCCACGCCCGAGCCCAAGTCGCCAACTTTAAGACAAGGAAAAAATTCCCGCCTAAAAAAATCCAGGCCGCGCTTAACGCCGCACTCCCTAAAGATATCTCTGTTATCGAGGCAAAGAAAGCCCCGCTAAAGTTTCATTCCCGGTTTGACGCGAAAAGCAAGATTTACCGGTATACGATACTGAATAGCCGAATAGACGACCCTTTCCTAAGGAACTATTACCATAAATTTCCATACAAGCTAAACGTGCCGTTGATGAAGAGAGAATCCGGGATTTTACTCGGGCGGCACGACTTTAAATCCTTCCAGCGTAAGAGCGCTTCATCCCGCATAAAAAGCACCGTAAGGACAATAAAGAGGATAACCATAAAGAGAGAAAAAGATTTTATACACATCGGCATTGAAGCCAACGGCTTCCTGCACAACATGGTCCGTAACATTATAGGCACCCTCATCGAGATCGGAAGGGGATACTTCCCCGAAGGCAGCATGAAAAAAATCCTCTCCGCCAAAGACCGCCGCCAAGCCGGCCCTACCGCCCCTGCCAGAGGCCTTACGCTTTTAAAGGTCAAATACTAAATACAACATATAAATTATATAGACGTCGAGTTGACAACTATCGTTTTATAGTGTATACTAAAGTTGTCAACTGTTGACAGCTAGTTTACAACTTTAATTCATTGATATAGACACAAGTTGTAAACCAATAGTGGAAACCTGTGTTTATGGATATAGAGAATTTAATACTTAACGCGTTAAAGAAAAAAAGGCTGTTAAAAGCGTCCGAAATTGTAAAGAGGACGGGATTTTCGCGCGCTTATGTCAATAAGTTTTTTCAAAAATTAAGAAATGAGAAGAAAATTATTCTGCTCGGCAAAGCCAATAAAGCACGCTATATACTTGCGACCAAAGAGGGGCTGAGACAGGCCAAAAACGGCATATTGAAAGTTACCCGCATGTTGCAGAATAGAGGCCTTTCCGAAGATATTGTTCTCCGTGACATAAAGGAAAAAACGGGTATTTTTCTCGGTTTACCCGAAAACCTTTCGGATATTTTAGGCTACGCTTTCTCTGAAATGCTCAATAATGCGATTGAACATTCCAGATCAAGCGATATTAGGATAACTATGCAGAAAGACAGGGAAAATATTACATTTCATGTTATCGATAAAGGGGTCGGTATTTTTAACAATATAATGCAGAAAAAAAATTTACATAATGAAATGGAGGCTATTCAGGACCTGCTTAAAGGCAAAGAGACGACGGCGCCGGAAATCCATAGCGGCGAAGGCATCTTTTTTACTTCTAAGGCGGCAGATACATTGATGATACAAAGCTCGCATAAAAAATTGTTCTTTAATAATCTCGTGCGGGATATTTTTATAAAAGACATAAAAAATACTCTCGGAACGAAAATAACATTTTCAATCGGGATGGCTTCAAAAAAACGCCTCGATAATATTTTTAAACAATATACGGACGAATCGTTTGAATTCAGCAAAACAGAAGTAAACGTGAGACTGTATAAAACGGGAACGGAATATATTTCCCGTTCGCAGGCAAGGAGGATTTTAAGCGGGCTCAGTAAATTCAAAAGAGTTTTATTGGATTTTAGGGGCGTGAAAACGGTGGGGCAGGGGTTTGCCGATGAGATATTCCGCGTATGGAAATCGCAACACCCCGGCGTTTCTATTACCGTGCAAAATGCAAATGAGAATATACAATTCATGTTGCAGAGGGCCGACGCCTCGTTTAAAAAGAAATAGGAGGTCCCATGGAAACGATACTGGTCGTGGATGACGAGAAGGATTTGAGGGATTTGCTGAAGGCGAGGTTTGAATTGAGCGGCTTCAAATGCCTGACAGCCAAAGACGGCAG
>JBARPB010000043.1:0-20969 GCA_049642705.1 Candidatus Omnitrophota bacterium | reverse complement strand
TTTTTTCCCTTCCCATAAGTTGCTTTACTGTAAGGTGTAGAACTTCAGCGAGCTTAGCTAGATTTTGAGGTGATGGTAAAGATACTCCTTTTTCCCATTGAGCTACAGAGTGGCTGCTTATACTCATCGCATTAGCAATTTCTTTTATAGTTAAACCACTTTGATATCGTAAAATCCTGATTTTCGCACCAAATGCCTTCTTATCAGCATTGTTGTATTCTATGCGTGCGTTCACTACTTTTTCCTCAGAAACACCTATTATCAGCTGACCGACGGTGGTTTGCAGGGCTAGAGCGAGTTTTTGCATATGGTGTCGCGGGAAAATCCTGCCTTCTTCCCAATACTTTACCTGATGAGAATCAAATGCTCCTGCTTTTTTCGCTAACTGCTCGCGTGTTAACCCCATGCTATATCTCAATATCCTGATCTTTAATCCTAATAATTTTTTACTCTCGGGACTATTTTCGCTCTTTACAAGCATATTCATCAATTTTTCTTCAGGCGTACCCACAATAAGCTGGCTTACAGTGGTCTGAAGAACTTCTACAAGTTTAGGCATATTCTTAGGCAATGGAAAAGATTCACCCTTTTCCCACCTTGCTACACTTCCAAAAGACGCTCCTATTCTTTCCGCCAACTCTTGCTGAGTTAAGCCCAGTTTATATCTTAACACTCTTATCTTTAAGCCAAAACATTTCATTTCACCTGGGCTATCTTGATTATCTATGCGTGCACTCATTAGTGTTTCTTCTGGTAAACCCACCAAAAGTTGGCTTACAGTTGCTTGCAGAACCTCGGCAAGTTTGGGTAAATAAAATGGGCGTGGTACATGCCTGCCGATTTCCCAATTATTTACAATGCCTCTACTTGCTCCTATCTTTTTCGCAACCTCATTTTGGAATAAACCCGCCTTATATCGTAATAACTTGATTTTTAATCCTAATAATTTCCGATATCCTGGACTATCTTCTTCATTTATGCAGATATTCATTAATGCTCCCTCAGGCATATCTGCGACAAGATGGCTTACGCTAGTCTGAAGGACTTCTGCGAGCTTAGATATATGTTGGGGATTAGGCATGTTCTTACCATTTTCCCACATTTGTACTGCATGCTGAGTCACACCCACTTTGATAGCAAGTTCTTTTTGTGTAAGGCACATTTCAAGACGTAATAATTTAACTCTCTCTTTAAAAGTATTTGTCCCAATAGATTGCATATCCTTCACTAATAACCAGTCGTAAATTGGCAATTCACCTTCTGACGCCAACCCATCTAATGAAATTACGCTTGCTTTATGTTGGCCTCTAATTAATTTACTTGCGGCACTAAGCCCTGATGAGTAAAGATCGTCTTCTGATACATTCGCGCTTTTATTTCTTTTCTCTGCAAATGCAGCAAATATCTCTTGATATATATCTGCAATTAAAGACCGGTTTGGCTTAACGCCTTTTCTTAAAAAGAACCAGATGCATCTTTGCGCAATACATCTATCATAATCGGAGCCCCTTAGATATTGGTCAGGAGTCCATACCACTACCTCTGGTATAGCGGGAGATGCGGCACTCAAGGACATGCCTGCGACGTTCGGTGGAGCAGGGTTTTTACCGATATCCTCCGGCACACCCGCACCTCTTGTCATCCACGCAATCGGACCCGTTATTGAGTTGCCCCACGGGGTTATTCCTCTTACACGTTGCATTAAGCTTTCAAAACTTTCGCTAAGCCTGTCCCACGGGTCGCGGCGTAACATGCCGAATAAGCTCATATCCGGCGGCGCGAACTCGCGCGCCGGGCCGGCGGGCGGGGTGGGGTCGGAGGATTCTTCCGGTGAAGGGGCGCTGTCCCTTTTTTGTTCGACAGATTTGGTTGTATCCCATAATTGTGGTGATGGAGGTTGTTCACCTATTGTAGTATTTTCCCATTCGAAAGAGAAGCCTTCTTTATTAACTGTAACTTTCCCTATTGTAAATTTTTCTCGCCAAGCATTTTTGTCTCCATATGTTATTACTTTCGTCTTGGCATGGCTTAACAACTCCATCTGCAACATATTAAATTGCATCATCAGTGTAAGTTTATCAGCTATAAGTCCGTCAAAGTAAACTTCTAATTCGCTTAATGAATACCTCTTTAAAACAGATAAAACGGTATCCATATTTTCACGCAAACGCGTCCCTACTAAATGCGCCAAGATATAGACATATTGCCCCTCTTTTATTTTTCCTCGCCCAATCAGGGCCGCACAGCCAAATAAGTTTTCTGTTATAATCCTTTCATCGCCTTGCAAATCAACGATGGCCATTTGCCCTGGAGCAACCTCTACAATATTGCCGGATACGGCTTCGTTTATCATATCCTCATCATCCACATCATATATGGTCTTAACCAAATAGTGTACTTTTGTCCTTGTGGCAAGATTCTGTTTTCCCGTTTCTGTCTGAGAAATGGGGATGGGTCTCGCGTCGGGCTCAGGCCTGTTCCTACCCTGAACCGGGGCCTGCCTGCCCTCCAAAGCCTTAGCGTAGGAGGGTCCCTCGGCTTGCGCCGGGTCGGCGTGGAGCGAAGACGGCGTGGCGGCCGGCGGGCATTCTACGATACCCTCTTCAAATGTTCTCATTACACGCGTGTATAATGATGGGTCATCCAAGCCCGGTATAAAAATTTTATTATCCGCGCGCAGGCGAACTTCGGTGAGAGAATTGAGACCGATTATGGTGTGCTTGGCGAAGGATATATTATTTCGTATACCTTCCAGTGCTTTTTCGTCAAGGCGACTCTGCCACGGATCTAAGCAACTGTTACCACTTACCACTACAAGCATAGTACCTATATCGTGTAGTAGCTCCCATATAATAATTGTTATGAATTTTTTGCGGTTTTCGTCTTTTTCACACTTACGCTCTACCGAAAGCCTTTTTGTCATTTTGTGTATAAGTCTTGTGCCACTCAGTTCCGCTATTCTCTCTAGGGTTTGTCTCTCGGTTTCTGAAAGGTGCTTGGAAGGTGACAATTGTCCTGCCAGCGCTTCCATTTCATCTAGAATCGGCAGAAGCTCTTCTTTTAAAATTTTCGCCTCGCGTTGCACCATCTCAAGCGGCGTCACGGGCGGGGTGGGGTCGGGGGTGTCTTCTTTTTTGTCATTTCTTTTCAGCGAAGCAGGAAAGAAATCTGCTCCATGAGGGGTACGCAAAATTTCCTTAATACTGCGGTCAGTGGCCGCAAGATATTCTTGTGCTTCAGGACTTAAACCATCACGATCCGACATTCTGCGAAACATTCCGCCGTCCCTGAGTAGCCGTAACAAAATTCCAAGCGGCATAGAAAATAATACGTATTCCCATTCCCAGAATGCCCGTTCTTTTCTCATCTTTTCACGTTCGCTAATCTTACCCTCTCTCTTCGAATGCTCTCGATTTACACGTTTGGTTCTTGCTTGACTATATCCGGTTATGAGAATCTTTCTAAAATATTCTTCATTTGATTCCAGGACTTTTATTGCATAATCGCACATACGCTGCCTGTCAAACACAACCTCCTTTTGTTCATTATCAAACCAAGTCATTGATAACACTTCTTCAAGATCGCGGTAGAAAGGCGAATGAAGGGTTTTATCAGGATGAATGGGAATGCGATAGTCTAAATAATGCTGCACATTAAACCCGGCGTCTTTAAGAAGGTTCCAATACGCTTCCAAAGACCCTCCATGCCTAGCACCGCCTATATGCACATACTTAAAATGCCTTTTGCTGCTATTCCGATCGGGGTCGACTAGTCTTTGACGAATTCTCTTAAGTGCAAACTCCATTTGTCTGAAATCATTCTGTACAACAAGTGTCGGGATGATAAATTCTTCAAATATAAATCGTAGTTGCTCATAGAGTCCAATCTTATATTCCATGAACAATGGTATAAGTCGATTGCGAATATCCAGCATCAAGTAATCCATGCGTTGCGGCTCGGGAGGATAAAATAAAAGGAGCGGTAGGGGGCCAAAAGGATTCTCTGTCCTTGAAAGATGTGCTATCTTCACCTTCTCAAGCTTATCCTTGACTACCTGGGGAAGAGCCGCTAGTAGCTTGCCATGTGAAATTTCCTCTTTGCCTTTGCCGCCCAAAGTACTAATTCTATATTTTCCTTTTTCATTCAACTCCAGGGGTACCTCGTCGTCGTCATATTCTCTTACAGATGTACTGAAAAAAGCATAGGCTCGCGTAATATAATGCCTTACCCCTGATTCATTTACCCCAAAAGTTTTTGTATTGAGCCCCATCTGCGCCAATTCATCGGAAATGCCCGTCCAGAAACTATTTGGAATGCGGGCTTCCTCTTCTGTTATTTCCCTATTCGGGCGGACAGATGCGTCTGCCATCTCCAGCGTTACGACATCAGCCCCTGTGACAACTCCGGATTGTCTCAATGTGACTGGAAATGCATGATAAGCGTTTATTAAGTTCACACCTAAACTCATCTTCCTCTTTACCAATATGTCTTTTACCCTTTGTAAAAGATTTCTTATTCTCCTTACCTTCTGTCCGGCCTTTCTCACACAGACAATTCGCTTAGCCATCTCCAATGACGCTGGATATCCTGCCTTTATAGGAACCTCGGCGAGAATAGATTTGATTTTCTCTTTCATTTCCGGTGGTTCTTTTTTGTAGTCATCTTTTAATCTGTATCGATAGCTTTGGCCCTCTCCAGATTCTTCCCCTTCCAATATGCCCATCACCAAAAGGCCAAACAGTTCCTGGCGCTCATTCTTGCTAGGTCCTATTCTCCTTTGCCTAAAATCATCTATTGTAAAAGCAAAATCCTTCAGTTCCTTATGCTTTTCTATGGTCTCAAGGGCTTCAATAAATAAACCGTCGGAACCCTTACTTGCTGCAACACAAGGCAGCACACATCGTTGATAGGGCTTCTCAAAAGAAACTGTTGCTTTTTGGTTAATCGTAAAGCGCAACCACTCCCCAAGCAGTCCTTTGTACGGTTTATTGATATCTCCTCTGTGGCCGGGGAGATATTTTATGCCGTCTTTTTCCTCGTAATTGCCGGCGTCATAATGCGCTGGAAAAACGCTCTGCAGAAGAATGATGGAAGGATAATGACCAAATATCGGACAAATTACCTCGTGAAGCAAATATTCATTGACTAGAGAAGCTAACCCATATTCTAAAGTTTTTATCATATCGATAGCAATAAATAACTCGTTATTTTTTATATTATTCCAGCCCATAAAGAAATTATTCTTTCCCGCTACTATAGAATTAAAACCGTATACACGAAATTTATTCTGCGCGATCTTTTTTATTATTGCTACTACATTGGCTTTATCTGCCGCAGTAAAATTTGCCCTACTTAAAAACATTTCCAATAACCCTATTAACGTACCTTTGTACTGCTCTGTAATATCATTCTGCCGTATCTGGCCTAACTGGGCCTTGAATTCCCTCTGAGCTTGCTTTCCTTCACGGATAAATCCTGAATGCCTCGTGGACGCATTGCCGGCGGGCGGGGCGGGGTCTCGTGGTCCTTCCGGTAAAGGGGCCCTGTCCTTTTTTTGGCGATTTCTTTCTATTTTTATTATTCCTTCCTCTATTTTTGGCCATTGGTTAGAAATTAAACGCCGCATTGCATCTGCTAGAGGACCGAAAAAATCTAATTCATATTTCTTTTTATCCTTTTTATCTTTGCCGACAACCACAAATTTGCCATATGTTCTTTTATAGTTATCATCCACATGAACCTCTGCATAAATACGTCCAACAACACTTTCACCATTTTTGTCCCTGATTAACTTTATATTGTGGGAAAATTCTATATAGACAATTCTATTTCTTCTGTCAAATTTCACACTTTCAATTTTTATTTTTTGCGTTGCGGCAGGCGGCGCTTCTGTATGTTGTCTTGCCAAGTTGCCTAATGCATCTGCGACTTCTTCCGGGTCGGGTCTTAAAATCCTCCCGGGAAACAGATGAAACTCGCCATCGTCTCTTAAGAAAAGCTGCTTCGACTTGGCATATTCCAGGGCTCGTTCGATTGTTATCCTTTGCCTTTGGCCGTCTTGCATGTCGTTTATAACTTCGATTTTGGTTTTACCCGCACTTTTGAGTCTCTGAAGTTCGGCAAGGGTTGCTTCCTTAACTGAAAGCGGCTGGCGGGCGAGGTCGGCGAGGGATTGTGGGATAGGTTTGACTCCCTTGATCACAAACTCAAAACCGAAATGTCTTGAAATCCATCGGTTCGTACATTTATCCACCAAGTTAATTAGCGGCTCAACAACTCTCACAAAAACTCTTAAGAGTGGCGCGTACCACGGGTAGATCGCTCTATTGTTTTTAAGGTTCCATTTGTAAACTCCAAAACCATAAAGTAGTGCATAGCCATCAATTTCGATATCGGTCAAACCGAATTCTTCAAAAATCTTCTTTATGTCCTCCGCCTTCTGTGGCTGATCATAGCCATATCGCCATTTTCTATAAGTGTCGTTCTTTCTAACATCTCTCCAATCAATGCTATTCCACCACATAGAAAAAATCACGGAGGGACAACGAAAATTGTGTACGGAAGCAATAACAGTGCCACCGGGTTTTGTAATCCTTAATTTCTCACCTATGATTTGTTTAATATCTTCGTGTCCATAGTGCTCAATGACACCTTGACTAAAAACAGCGTCAAAAAAATTCTCCGCAAAAGGTTGGTGTCGGATATCTCCTCGTATAAATCTTACATTTGCAACGTCCCGTAATTGTGCTCCTCGAGATGCTGTCTCGAGTGCTTCTTCTACTATATCAACGCCAACAGCTTCTCTATTTGGATATTGCTTAGCCCATTCAATCAGATTGGCGCCCGATCCAGATCCTGCTTCTAAGATTTTCTCGGCGTTTGAAGGGAAAAATCTAGTTATAATCTCATACCCTTGTATACTAAAACGATTTCGCCGTACATCGGTTAACTCCAAAACCTCTGAGTCATTTCGCGATCTAAAACGAGGTCCCCAAATTGCTTGAATATATTCTTTGGTTATAACAGGCTCTAGTCCATCACCTACAGGTTTTACAGATGTATCAAGCTGGTTTTCGTTTTGGTTTAGTTTCTCAGTCTTTTTCTCCTCCTCTGGCTGGCGGGCGGGGTCGGCTTTTTCTTCTATCCTGTTGGGTGGGGTGGATGGAAATTGGGGTTTTTTCTTCAGAAAAACGTTATAGTGGCTTCTACCGTCTTGCAGTAAATAATGAGACCCATCCCTATCCGTTTCCACCGTTACATTGAAACCGGCTTCTTCTGCCGCTTTCTTCACGGCATCTATCATACCCATTACACTAACAACCATTATTGCCTTATCTGCCAGAGATTTCCATAAGCGATTTAGATCTTCAAAGCACTCTGCTATAACTAGGAGATCTAAAATATTCATAGCGACAACAACATCATATCTAACGTCTGAATTGACATTCCTTAAATATCCAAATATAGGGTGTATACGTGCAATAGCCTTCTTTGCTTCTTCTGGGTCGCTACTATAAAAAATCTCACATATACGTTTAACTTCTGAAATATATAAATCGAGTTTGTAATCCACAGGTTCAACAACATGCACCTCACAGCCATATAGCATCAGCACTAAGCCAAAATAAAAATTAATACCTGGCCCTATGTCTAAAACTCTCTGGCCAGGTTTTATGCCAAGACGGTCTATACGCTTAGCAAATTCCAGCACCTCCCCCTGAATATCCTTATCCATCAGCAAATTGGCATCTTTCAGTTTCTTAGCTACCTCTTCTGCGCTGTGGAATATAAATCTTTTTTTACTCGCCACCTGGTCAAACCGTATGTCGTTGGCGAGGGCGAGGACTTCTTCTGTGCTTGCGTCTGCATTGAGGGAGGATAGCGCTACCTGTAACTCATCTATTAGGTCTTTATGGGTTCTGTCTATGGTTGCTCTATATTGTGCGTTTGCGCCTTTGCCCTTTTTCTCGATAACGTCTGCTTTTACGAGTCTGGCAAGGTCACGCTGGGCTCTATCTACGCTTAGGGGTTTTCCGGTTTTTTCTATGATTACCCGCTGCCTTAAAACTTCAAAAGGCACAGCTTTTCCTATAAACTCAGGACTGTAGAGAAGCTCGAAGAACGTGGCAACGTGCCCTGGGGCGTGGGGCTTGGGGGGTTGAGGAAAATTTAAAGGTTCTGCAGTACTGTAACGTGGGTAGTATGAGACTATTTTTTCGCCTGTATAATGGAAAAATTGCGGAAAGTTGAAAAGGGGGAAAGAAGATTCTTGTCGTTGGTTTAATGTAAATTGTGCTTGATCAAACTCTGAAGCGCTAAATACCATAATGCCGTTTTCAAGGCCGTCATGGTTTTGGAAGAGATACCTCAAAATCTTAAGCGCAAACAAGGCCTCTTCTGCTGTATAATCTCCTTCTTTAGACGGAAGGTAACCATATATAAAGAAAGCGCTGTACGCTTCTTCTAGGCGTTTTGTAAGCTCCAAAGGGGAGGTTTCTTTCGTCTGTTTTACAAAATCCGAAAAGCTAATAACGAGTGTTTTCTTGCCATGCCCCTCACGGCTTTCCCGCATTTTTTCAAACACAGCCTTTGCAACGTCATCGGGTACCCCTGAAAGGAAGAATGAATCGTGCTTCGAAGAGAGCGTTCTTATAAAAGCGATGTTGCCACACAATGCCTTTTCCAAAGCCTCGACCGCGCCACGAACATCCTCCTCCTCCCGGCCGTCTTCCCCCGCCTCGCCCGAAACCGGCTGGCGGACGAGGTCAAACCGCTGGCCGTTGGCGAGGGCGACGCGTATTCTCAATTCGCGGGTATTCCAATCCCAGAATTCGCCTGTGAAGTAATTGTGTTTGTTGGACATTATGATAGGTTTTATGGCTTGAATAAAGCGCCATTCTTCGGAAGACATTTCGCTTTCGGAAATCAGGTCTTGTTCTGATAGGGTCAGTAGTTCGAATGCTCTCGCTACAATATCGTTCAGGAGTAAATTCGGAGGAAGGACAGGTTTGTCGCCTCCCAGGAAGAGATTGTAATAAGTTCTTAAAACTCTCTTTTGCGGAAGGATTAATTCTTTTAGACCCTGGTATCTATATTCATCCTCTTTAGCCATTATCTGCATAATGGCTTTTATTTCTGCGTGGATAATGGCTCGTAAAACCTTAAGGTGGTCGTTTGCGATTTCGGGAGGATAGGTGATGTCGAGAGGGCACTCTTTCTCGAGGATTTTTCGTATGGTTTCCCGTCTTACCGCTACCTTTTCTGTCCCCGCCCACGGCGCAAGCGCTTGGGCTTCCTCGATATGCGGGATGCTCGTGACCGTAAACGCGCATACGAGGAACGCTGAAATAGCGCGAAACCAGATGTTGTGTCGTTTCCTGTACTGCTCCATAATAATATATTCTTTTATTGCGCATAATATACCATATTATTAAATGCTAAGTGTCACAGCAACGTAATTTGTTTGTCAAAAAAGTGTAACAACCTTTTCTCGTCAACCGACCGCATTCAACCGCCCCGGTTGATAGGGGTCGGTTAGGCTGGTTGAAAAAAATGGGGACAGTCCCCATTCGGGGACAGTCCCCATTTTTGAACGTAACCGGTATCAACCCTTGACATCTTTGATGTCAAGGGTTTCTTATTACATCTTCATGCTTAGTGCGATTTTTTTCTGCACGCCGTCGACTCGTAAGATCTTGATGTCGATTTCGTCGTCGGGCTTGAACTTGTCTTCGAGCTTCTCCTCCGGTCCGATGGTGGTTTCCGATATGTGGAGAAGGCCCTCGAGGTCTTTCTCAATCTCAACGAACATCCCGAAGTTCGTTATTTTTACGATTTTGCCTTTTATGACCGTGCCGGGGGTGTACCGGCTTTGTATATCGTCCCAAGGGTCGGCCATAAGCTGTTTTATGCCGAGGGCGATTCTTCTGTTTACACCGTCAACGGACAGAATCATCGCTTCGGCTTTGTCGCCTTTTTTCAGGACATCCCTCGGGTGAGCCACCTTCTTAGTCCATGAAAGGTCCGATACGTGCACGAGGCCGTCTATGCCTTCTTCGAGCTGGATAAAGGCGCCGTAGTCGGTTATGTGCCTGATCTTTCCCTTTATCTCTTGGCCAACCTTGTACCTGTCTTCGATGCCCTGCCACGGATCCTGCTCGAGCTGTTTTAGGCCGAGAGAAATCTTCCTGCCTCCTTTATCTATCGCAAGGACCATCACTTCGACCCTGTCGCCGATGGCCAACAGTTCGCTCGGCGATGAGTACTTCTTGGTCCATGAAAACTCGGAAATATGCACAAGGCCCTCGATGCCCTTTTCCAGTTCCACAAAGGCGCCGTAAGGGGCAATATTCACAACCTTGCCAGTGACCTTGTTGCCAACGGGATACTTTGTTTCCACATCCTCCCAGGGGTCCTTGGTCTTCTGCCTGATCCCGAGAGAAATCTTCATTTCGTCTTTGTTGAAATTTAAAACTATTACTTCTATTTCGTCGCCTATGGTCACGATTTCGCTAGGGTGGTTTACCCTGCCCCAGCTCATGTCCGCGATGTGAAGAAGGCCTGTTATGCCGCCTCCGATATCCACAAAGGCCCCGAAATCGGTGATGTTTTTGACGACGCCTTTCATAATCTGCCCCTTCTCAAGCGTCGATATGACCTTCTTCTTTTCCTCTTCATTCTTGTGGAAAAGAGCGCCTTTTCTCGAGAGGACGACATTCTTGCGGATCTTGTTGATCTTCAGGATCTTGAATTCAAAAACCTGGTCCGCTCCGGCACCGTCCATTTCTCTCAATACGGCCTGGCTGGCGGGCAAAAACGCCTCTACCCCGACCTCAACCATATAGCCGCCTCTTACCTGCTTCGTAATCTTTCCCTCTATGAGGTCGCCCTCTTTTTGGCTCTTTACAATCCTGTCCCAGCCGAGCGCTTGCTCAACCTTTTCCTTGGAAAGAACAACCATTCCATCGTCGTTCTCCTTTGCTTCGAGCAAAACATCGATTATATTGCCGATTTTCAGTTCTTCCCGGGAGCGAAACTCGCTTATGGGAATGATACCCTCCGACTTGTAACCTATGTCGATAATTACTTCGTTCGGCGTAATATCGATGATTTTACCTTTTACTATCCCCCCTTCCTCCAGATGTACAATTGATTTTTCGTATTCGACCATCACTTATCAATCCTCCTTTATTTTCTTTATTACTTCTTTTAAAGCATACGGCGGCGTTGACGCCCCCGTAACTATTCCTATGCTTTTTCGGCCCTTAAAAAACTTTTTCTTCAAATCCTTCCCGGATTCGATATGGTAGGTATGCTTATTGACCCTCCTGCAGGTATCCGCAAGACGCGAGGTATTGGCGCTTTGTTTCCCGCCGATGACGAACATCGCCTCAACACTTCCCGCTATATGCTCGGCTTCCCTTTGCCTGTCTATGGTGTTCTTGCATACCGTATTGAAACCAACGAGCTCGGTAACATCTTTTTTTGCTATTTCGGACAAAATTTCTTTAAAACTTGAAAGGGACGCCGTGGTCTGTGAGACCACTGCAATCTTTTTGCATTTGAGGTCAAGATCGCGCGCATGTTTTTTGTCTTTTAGAACAACATGATTCCGCGGCGCTATCCCGGCCAGGGCCCTTACTTCCGGGTGTTTTCTGTCGCCTACGATGACAACAAGATATCCTTTTCTTCGCAAGGCCTTGACTATTTTCTGTACCCTGCTTACCAGGGGGCATGTCGTATCAATGCAGGTAACCTTTTTGTTCTTCAATACGCCGGGGCTCATTCCGTGCGACGGCACCAGAATTGCCGCCTTTCGAGAAGCGATTTTCCTTGCATCTTTTACGATTTTTAAGCCCTTTCCGGAAAAATCCCGGACTACCTGCGGGTTGTGTATAATGGGCCCGAGCGAATAAACCTTCTTTTTCTTTTTAAGGGCGGCTTCCGCGATATTAAGGGCCCTTTTAACGCCAAAACAAAACCCGGAATTGGAAGAAATAATTATTTTTGTTTTATTCATCTTTCAATCGTGAAATGGCATCCATCACCTTTTTGCCGATAAACTCATACGCCTCTCTTTTTCCGGAGAATCCGGCACCGTCACCGATATCAACTATTTTGCCGATCCTTGCCTTTATCTTGCACGGTTTCGGGATCCTTTGGCCTTTAGGCATTGCTTTAGCCGTTCCGGAAATATAAATAGGGACGATAGGCGTGCCTGTTTTTAGCGCCAGGAGGCCGATTCCGGGTTCTGATTTCTGCAGACTCCCGTTCTTTGAGCGCCTGCCCTCGGGAAATATGCTGATTGTCTGGCCTTCTTTTAATTTTTGCACCGCTTCTTTCAAGGGCCTGGAACTGCCCGAATCGCGCTCAACGGGTATACACCCGACGGCTTTAACCCATGGGCCTAAAATTGGCATGTCAAAAAGTTCCTTTTTTGCCATAAAAGTAATCGAAGACGTATCGCACGCCGCGCCGACAACAACCGGGTCGGCATAGCTTGTGTGGTTTGACACAATAATAAAAGGGCCTTTTTTAGGCAGGTTTTCTCTGCCCTCCACCTCAAAAGAGAAAAAGGCCTTTAAAAGTACTTTAAAAATACGCCGAGAATTTATGTACGTTCCGTTCATTTTTTGACTATATCCAGTATTCGTTTAGCAACCTCGCAAACCGTCATATCTGTCGTGTCGATTACCGTTGCGCCCTCGGCTTTTTTTAGCGCCCCGACTTTCCTTGTCATGTCGGATGAGTCCCTGTGCTCGACGTCTTTTCTTACCTCTTCCAATGAAACAGAAAGCCCCTTCTCTTTTAGTTCCCTGAAGCGCCTCGCAGCCCGGGTCTCGAAATCCGCGTCTAAATAAAATTTATACGGGGTCTCGGGAAAAACAACCGTGCCTATATCGCGCCCTTCCAGGACGGCCCCGCGCGAAGAGTGCCCGAGTTTTCGCTGGATCTTGACCATGTTTTCCCTCACCCCTTTTAAGGACGCTAAATGCTTTACCTTTGTCGTGACCTCCATGGTCCTTATATCCTCGCTCACATCCTTTTTATCCAGGTAAACTTTCAAAGAGCCGCCGGAATCCTTTAATTCTATGTCGGTATTTTTCGAGAGGGCGAGAAGCGCATCTCTGTCGCTCAAATCCAAGCCCTCGTTTACGGCCGCGAGCGTGAGCGCCCTGTACATGGCGCCCGTGTCGATATATAAAAAACCTAATTCCTTCGCTACTTCTTTTGCGACCGTGCTCTTTCCGCTGCCCGCTGTGCCGTCTATCGCGATTACGTTCGGTTTTTTCATCTCCCGGAAATGCCGTCGCTTACTTTCTTTGCCCGGCGCAAAAGTTTCAATATCGCCTTTTCGTCCTGCCGCTTTACGGCATTCTTCAGTTCCTCTAAATTCCTCATGAAAGAGGCGATTGCCCTTAAAGCAGGGCCTTTCGATAAAAGAAATATATCCTTCCAGAGTTCCGGGTCTGAGGAAGCGACCCTCGTTGTGTCCTTCAGGCTTCCGGCAGCGAGCCTTACAGAATGGCTTTTCTGGGAGAGCGAAAGTGCGTAAGAGACAGCGTGCGGCAGATAACTTGCCAGGGAGGCATGTATGTCGTGCTTTTCCGGAGAAAGCACCAGCACGCGGCACCCTAAAGATTTCCAGAAACGGCCGAGCCGCGAGAGCGAGCGCCTGTCTGTCCGGGCGGTCTTCGTCAGGACACAAGCGGCATCTTTAAAGATACCGGCTTCTGCGTTTTCCACGCCGCTTTTATCGGAACCCGCCATCGGGTGCGCGCCGACAAAGTTTGTTTTTTTATAAGAGAATTTCTCTATGTCTTCTACTATGCGCTTCTTGGAACTTCCGACATCGCTTAGAATCGCGCTTTTTTTCATGAATTTAACGCATTTTCCTGCAAGGCCTACAATCTTGCCGACAGGCGAGGCAATGATAACAAGGTCAGCCCCCCTTACGGCTTCGCCTAGATTAAGGGTGGCCCTGTCAACCACCTTGAACCTGAGGGCCTTGCGCCTCGAGGATTCCCTCCTTGTGACGCCCACAATCTCTTTTGCCAGGCGCTTCTTTTTAGCCGTAAGAGCGATGGAGCCGCCGATCAGGCCAACGCCTACTATAGTTATCTTGTTGAACATCTTCATATGCTTCGTCCGACTGCCTCCGCAACTTTTCGTAAATCTCCCATCAGTTCGCCGAACTTGTCCGGGTAGAGCGATTGCGTGCCGTCGGAAAACGCCTCTTCCGGATCCGGATGCACTTCGATAAGGAGCCCGTCGCATCCTGCTGCAACGGCTGCCTTTGAGCAGGGCGGCACAAGGCCCCACTTGCCCGTCGCGTGAGAAGGATCGACAACACACGGCAGGTGGCTCAAATTTTTCACAATAGGCACGGCGCTTATATCAAGGGTAAAGCGCGTCGCGTCCTCGAATGTTCTTATGCCGCGCTCGCATAATATAACGTTGAAATTCCCTTCGGCCAGTATGTATTCGGCCGACATGAGGAATTCCTTGATCGTGTTTGACATGCCCCTTTTGAGCAGGATCGGTTTCTTTGAACGCCCGACTTCCTTAAGCAGGTCAAAATTCTGCATGTTTCTTGCGCCTATCTGGATGATATCGGCGTATTTTTCCACGAGGTCGAGATTCCTTGAATCCATGAGTTCCGTAATAATCAAAAGGCCTGTCTCGTCTTTTGCGGTTTTTAGAAATTTCAAGCCCTCTTCTCCAAGCCCCTGGAAACTATAGGGACTTGTTCTCGGCTTAAATGCTCCGCCGCGCAGAACCTTCGCGCCCGCCGACTTCACTTTCCTGGCAATGTCAACCAGAAGTTCCTCTTTCTCCACGGAGCAGGGCCCGGCCATGACAACGATCTCCTCGCCGCCTATCTTTACGCCGCCGCCCAAGTCTATAACGCTGCCTTCTTTCTTGAAATCGCGTGAGACGAGCTTATAGGGCTTGAGGATAGGCATTACCTTTTCGACGCCCGGAAAGACCTCGAGCGGCTCAAGGCGTATGGCATCCTCTACGCCTATCACGCCGATAATTGTCCTTTCGGCGCCCTTAGAAACCCAGGGTTTAAGCCCCATTTTCTTTACCTTATCCACAATGTGCTTAACCTGATCTTTGGTGGCATCCGGTCTTAATACTATAATCATAATAACAACCTCTTTAACCGCCCCGGTTGGGAACAGGCGGTTTTTTTTATTTAACCGCCCGTTCCCAACCGGGGCGGTTTTTCTATGATTACATTACTTCTTTCAACGTCTTTATAAATTTGTGGTTTTCACCCATCGTGCCGACCGTTACTCTTATAAAATTATTAAGCTTCCACGCACGCATTTCCCTTACTATAACACCACGCCTCAGAAGTTTCCCGTAAATAGATCCGGCATTTTTCCCGACGTTGACGAGCACAAAATTCGTTACGCTGGGCACGTACTTTACGCCCATCGCTTCCAGTTCCCTGTATATAAAATCCTTTCCTTTTTTAACAAGCCTCAGGGTTTTCTCAACATACCCCGTGTCGTTCAAAGCCGCCAACGCCGCCGCCTGGCCCACGGAATTTACGTTAAAGGGCTCCCTTACGCGGTTTAAGCAGTCTATGATGCCTTTTTTGGCGAACCCATAACCGACTCTAAGGCCGGCAAGGCTGTATGCCTTTGAAAAAGTTCTCGTTACGATGACGTTTTTCGACTTTAGATACTTCATCGTATTCGGAAAATCACGAAGACCCTTCGCAAATTCGAAATACGCTTCGTCAAAGTAAAGAATAGTGTTTTTGGGCGCCCGGGATACCAGAAAATCAACCTCTTTTTTCGTAACATACGTGCCTGTCGGGTTGTCAGGGTTGGCGACGAAAATGAACTTTGTTTTCTTTGATATAAGGCTTGCCATTTTCGGGATGTCGTACCTGAAATCTTTCAAGGGCGCAAATTTTATCCTCGCTCCGCTGATTTTAGAGGCGATCTCATAAATAAGAAATGTGGGCCTCGCGATAATAACCTCGTCGCCTTTCTTTAAGAAAGCTCCGAGCGCCAGCACGATAATTTCGTCGGAACCGTTGCCGACGATTATATTCTCGGGTCTTAGTTTAAAACGCCGGCCGAGCGCTTTTTTAAGGTAAAAGCATCCCCCGTCGGGATAGCGATTGGCTGAAAGAAGCGCTTTTCTTGCCGCGAGAGTGGCTTTCCGGGAAGGGGGAAAGGCGTTTTCGTTTGACGCCATCTTGATTGCCCCCTTAAGGCCAAGTTCCCTCTTTACCTCCTCAATCGGCTTTCCGGGTATATATGGTTTCACCTTTAGTATCTCTTTCCGCGCTATGTTTTTCATCCTTCGACTCCCTTCGGTCGCTCAGGATGAACCCTGAGCGAAGCCGAATGGGTTCATTTTCCTACCGGGTATGAACCCAGTACTTTAAGATACGTGCAGCCTTTTTCGAGTTCTGAAAGGGCTTTTTTAACTTTCGTATTCTTATAGTGCCCCTCCAGGTCCACGAAAAAGTAGTATTCCCACGCTTTCAGGCGTGAAGGCCGCGACTCTATCTTAGTAAGGTTTATCTTATTTCTTTTGAAAGGCACGAGCGCATCGTGAAGAACGCCTACTCTATCCTTAAGAGAAAATACTATGGACGTTTTATCACCCCTGCTGGGCTCTGCCTCTTGTTTTCCTATAACCAAGAAACGCGTAACATTGTGTGATGAATCTTCGATAGAAGGAGCTAGTATGTTTAATCCATATTTTCTAGCCGCTAATTTGCTTGCAATAGCAGCACTCCGCTTGCCAAGGGTAGCGACGAGTGCCGCTTGAGAAGTACTTTCATATGAAGTTAGCTTAACATTTGGTAGGTTCTTCTCAAGCCATATGCGACATTGTGCAAAAACCTGTTCATGAGAACAAACCTTTTTTATCGAAGAAACTTTCTTATGTTTACTTAAAAGATTGTGCTCTATAGGCAGATATACCTCTGAGCAAATCTTAAGTTCAGAGTCTATGAACATATCGAGCGTGTGGTTTACAGCTCCCTCGGTCGAGTTCTCTATGGGGACTACGCCGTAGTCAGCCCTGCCTCGTTCGACCTCAGTAAAAACATCTGTTATGCTTTTACACACAAGGTATTTCACTGACGCTCCGAATTTATTAAGTGCTGCGATATGGGTAAAGGTTGTCTCCGGGCCAAGATAAGCTATTCTCGGCGACTTATCTAGCGCGAGAGAACCAGACATAATCTCCCTGTAAATAGCCCTTATTGATTTTTCGGAAAGCGGACCTTTGTTTCTCTTCGACACATTCTCATAAACCTCTTTTTCTCTGGCTGGCGTAAAAATTCCCTTTTTCAAATTTTTCTTGATCCTTTTTATCTCAAGACTTTCTTTGGCACGCTTATTTAAAAGCCCTACTATTTTTTCGTCTATCCTATCTATTTTATGCCTACTTTTGCTCAAGCGCATCTTTATCACCTTCCTTCGGCGGTTCTATCCCTACCTTTAGCTTTTCATCCTCCTTACCAAAATCTAAATCGTGCTCGGTGAAATCATGCAGTTTCGGCAACTGCTCTAAGCCCTTAAGGCCGAAACGCTTAAGAAAATTCTCCGTCGTGCCGTACGTAATCGGCCTTCCCGGCGCGTCTTTCCTGCCCCTTATTTTAACCAAATCTTTATCAAGTAGTGTCTTTAAAACGCCTTCGACATTGACACCCCTTATTCTTTCTATCTCGCTTCGCGTCAGCGGTTGCTTGTAGGCGACAATAGCAAGCGTCTCAAGCGATGGGTTCGAGAGTTTTGGCTCGTCCCTCTTGAACAGCTTGCTGACCCACGGCGCGAACTCCGCCCTTGTGATTATCTGATAGCCGCCGGCAAGTTCCGTTATGCCGAAGCTTCTTTCTTCTCTTTCGTAATCTTCGCGAAGTTCTCCTATCGCTTCCTTTATCTTTTCCTCTTCCATGCCGTCGAGCGCCTGCTTTATGTCATCGGTCGTAAGCGGCTTCTCGCTTACAAAAAGAAGCGCCTCTATCACCTTTTTTATCATCCTTCGACCTTGCTCAGGATGACCCTGAGCGCCAGTCGAATGGGTCATTTTTTCTGCCACTGGGGGTTCCTCATTATTTCTATTTCTGCGAACGGTGCATTTTGCTTAACAATTATCTCTCTCAATTTTACAAGTTCAAGGAGCGCTAAAAAAACAGACACGACCTCGCCCCTGCTTCGGGTATTTTTAAAGAGTTCGTTGAAAAACATCTTCTGTTTCTCAACGAGAATATGCAGTATCTCATGAATTTTGTCGCTTACGGTGAATTCATCCCTTATGACCTCGTGAAAGGCATCCCTCGGGATTTCCTTCAAAACCTTGCTGAAAGCGGTTATGAGGTCAAAGAGGCTCGCTTCAAAATTCGATTCCTCGCCCCCGGGAAGCACCTCGGCACCGGGAAGCCGCGTGAAACTGTCGCGCTGCCTGGCGCGCATGTCCTTAAGGTCGGTTGCGACTTCCTTGAATCTCTTGTATTCAAGAAGCCTCCTCACAAGTTCCTCCCTGGGGTCGACTTCCTCCGGCGCCTCTTCTTCTTTGTCCTCGGCCGGAAGCATCATCTTCGACTTTATATGCATCAGCGTCGCCGCCATCAAAATAAATTCGCCGGCTATCTCGAGGTCCAAAAGCTTCATCACCTCGAGATGTTCAACGTACTGGTCCGTGATTTTGGCGATGGGGATGTCGTATATGTTTATCTCGTCCTTCTTTATCAGGTAAAGCAGCAGGTCGAGCGGGCCCTCGAATACCGGTAATTGTACTTTATATGTCATGGAAAATGCCCACTTTTTTTCGGACATCCCTCATTGTCTGCGAGGCAACATCCCGTGCCTTTTCGTCTCCTTTTTTCAGTATCTCCAGCAATTCTCCCTTGTCCCCGAGACGTTTTGTTCTTTCTTTGCGTATTGGTTTTATTTTCTCTATCAAAATCTCAGCTAATTCTTCTTTGCACTTGATACAACCTCTTTTGCCTTTTTGACATAAATCGAAGATTTCTTTTAATTTATTTGGTGCAAAAGCTTTATAATAATTACATACGGTACAAATGTGTGGATGTCCAGGATCATCTATATGAATTTTTTTTGTATCAGTTATCATAGCCATAACCGATTGTTTTATAGCTAAATCGCTGTCTGAAAGCCTAATAAAATTATTAAACGACTTTGACATCTTTCTATTGTCAATTCCCAAAAGCTTCGGAGTTGAAGTGAGTAAAGTTTCGGGTTCCGGGAAAACCTTTCCATATAAATTATTAAACTTCCTCGCTATCTCCCGCGTCAGCTCAAGGTGTGCAGCTTGATCTTCGCCAACCGGTACTACAGAAGCTTTATAAACGAGTATATCTGCGGCCTGAAGTACTGGATATCCAAGAAAACCGTAAGTCATGAGGTTGCGCCCTTTAAGTTCTCTCAGCTGCTCTTTATACGTGGGATTCCGTTCCAAAAGGGGCAGCGGCGTAAGGCACGAAAAAACCATGTCTAATTCCAGGTGTTCCTTAACGTGGGACTGAACGAAAATGGTGCTCTTTTCGGGGTCGATACCGCAGCTTATCCAGTCCGCCAGCATCTCCATGGAATTTTTTTCGAGCGCCTTCGGGTTCTCATACTCGCTCATAAGGGCGTGCCAGTCCGCGATCATGAAGAAGCATTCATGTTTTTCCTGAAGTTTTACCCAGTTAGTCAGCGCGCCGACAAGATGCCCGAGGTGCAAGCTGCCCGTGGGCCTCATCCCGCTTAACAGTCTCTTCATCCTTCGAGTCTCCTCGTTATCTTCTCAACCGTGAATACCTCGATGATATCGCCCACCTTTATGTCCTTGTGATTTTCGAGGGCTATGCCGCACTCAAGCCCTTCCCTTGCTTCTTTAATATCATCCTTAAGATGCTTGAGCGATCTTATCTTTCCTTTAAAAATTACTTCCTTATTCCTTATAAGCTTCACCTTGCCGGAACGGGTGATAATGCCCTTCGTGACGTGACATCCGGCGACGGTGCCGACTTTCGTAACATAGAATACCTGCCTCACCTGCGCCCTTCCCTGGAATAATTCTTTGATAATCGGCTCGAGCAACCCTTCCAGGGCCGCCCTTAAATCCTCTACGGCCTCATAGATAACATCGTACAACTTTATCTCGATCATTTCCTTTTTGGATACTTCCTCGGCCTTCGGCTCCACCTTTACGTGGAAACCTATCACGACGGCATTGGCGACAAGGGCCAGCATTGTGTCGGATTCGTTGATGTTGCCGACACCCATGTGGACTACGTTAAGATTTACCTCTTTGGTCGAAAGCTCCTCGAGCGACTTCTTAAGCGCCTCGATAGAACCTTGCACATCTCCCTTTATGATAACCTTTAGCTCTTTTATGGTTCCTTCTTTTATGTGCCTATAAAGATCTTCCAGGCTCATCCGCTGCATGCCGCCCAGCTTTCCCATCCTTTTTTCTTCCTGTTTCAGAAGGGAAAGCGTGCGTGCCTTCTTCTCGTCTTTCACGACAAAAAATTCGTCCCCCGCTTCCGGTACGCCGGAAAGGCCGAGGATCTCAATCGGCATGGCTGGCGGGGCGGTGTCCACCCTTTTTCCCCTGTCGTTAATCATCGCCTTAACGCGGCCGTAGTGAAGTCCTGTAAGAATAACATTGCCTACTTTAAGGGTCCCGTTTTTCACTAGCACGGTCGCAACCGGACCCTGGCCGGGTGAAAGCTTGCCTTCTACTACAACCCCGCGGGCGTGAAGGTCCGGATTAGCCCTGAGTTCCAAAAGTTCAGCCTCGAGAAGAAGCATCTCGAGCAGGCGGTCTATGCCGTCTCCTGTTTTTGCCGAAACGGGCACGGTAATGGTTTTCCCGCCCCAGTCTTCGGGTGTCAAGGCGTGCATCGAAAGCTGCTTTTTTATTTTATCCAGGCTTATATTCGGCAGATCGCATTTATTTATCGCGACAACAATCGGGAC
>JBARPB010000042.1:0-32142 GCA_049642705.1 Candidatus Omnitrophota bacterium | reverse complement strand
CTGTTGCTCGGCTTACCGCAGGGGTGTGTTTTTCGAATATAAGTTTAATGAGCGTTTTACGGGATATTCGTTTACGGAAGACGTGGAACTATCGAGCCACGTCAAAAAGAAGCACAGGCTTATAAATACAACGAAGGCACGCTGTTTTCATAAGGATTTAGGGGGAAGAACGCATAAAAACTGGACCGAAATAGGCAAAATGCAGGTCCTGAACAAATGGTACGTGATGACGCGGGTTCTGAACAGAAATGCGCCAAAGGACAAGATCAGGTTTTTCTATTATCAGTTGTATTGTGTAATTACGGAAACAAGATTGTTGCTTAAATGGCCGGACGCCAAACATGCCTTGCTCAGGTGGTGGGGGAGGTTTTTAGGGGTGTTGGCACTAGCCGGCAGAGAATACTGAAATGAACGCAAAAAACGATATATTGCTCAGCCATTCGGGCAAGCAGCATTCTTATAAACTTGCCCTTTCACTGCAGAACTTGGGCCGCCTGGCAGCCTTTATAACAAGCTCTTATTACGATCCGTCGCGATTTCCGGACAGGCTTTTCTCGCGGTTCGGCAGGATGGATTCGTTTTTAAAGAAAAGGCATGAAGGCGGCCTCTCGGACAAAGTAAGAAGGTTTCCTTTTTTTGAGGTTCCCGAACTGGTTTTGCGCGCTTTTTTCGGGAATAACAGGTTTGTGTCTGATGCGGTTTGCCTGAGAGACGCGCTGTTCGACAGATTTGTGGCAAGGACACAAATCCGCGATTGCGGGATTTTCTGGGGTTTTCAGGGAAGCTGCCTGGCAGGTTTGAAGGAGGCCAGGAAGAGGGGAATTATTGCCGTAGCCGAATTTGCCACTGCGCATGTAACGGGAGCCGTTGAGATTCTCGAGGAGGAGAAAAAGAGAAACCCCGAGTGGGCTGATTCCATAACGAACCTTTATTTTCCGGAGTGGTACCTGGAAAGATTGAAAGAAGAGCCTTTTTCGGCGGATTTTTGCGTTGCGGCAAGCACTTTTTCCAAAAAGACCCTGGAAAATGCGGGAATAAACAGTAGAAAAATTTTAGTATTACCGCTCGGGGTCAATACTGAAAGATTCACATTGAAAAAAAGAAAAATAAAATGGCCTTTCCAAGTTCTTTTTGTGGGAAGCGTGGGGCAGAGAAAGGGCATAAAATACCTTCTGGACGCCATTAAAAGACTGGATACGGATAAAATCAGGCTCAAAATAATAGGTCCCATTATCGGCACGGGCAGCACATTCAGGAACTATTCCCGGGCATGCGAATACCTGGGATTGTTGGGCCAGGATGAGATAATAAGGCACATGCACGAGTGTGATTGCCTGGTTTTGCCGTCTCTTTTTGAGGGGTTTGGCCTTGTTATTCCGGAGGCAATGGCAACGGGGATGCCGGTAATAGCCAGCACCCATACTGCGGCGCCGGATATTATACAACAGGGAATTGACGGATTTATTATAGAGCCCTGCGATGTTAACGGTCTTTCCGATAAAATCGGATATATGGCCGCAAACAGGAAGAAAACTATTTCTATGGGGGAAAATGCCCGGAAGAAAGCCGAAGAATTTTCCTGGGAAAATCACCGAAGAAAGCTTAAAGAAATTTTGGATTTCGTAAACCATAAACGATAGCTTTAAGGACCTGATCATGGCAAGAGGAAGAGAACAGATAATCATTCTCGAATTGTTTATAATCACTCTCATTGGAGGCGTTGTTTACACTTTATTCAATCAGGGGGTAAACTGGGCATATGTGCAATTCACAGCATTTCTTATATTTATAGGAGCATTAGCTCCGCTTATCCTTGAAGCAAGAATGGGGAAGGTTTGCATCATTAATGCAAGGAGCATGGTACTTTTGGGGGTTCTGGCGTGGATATTACTTGACCCGCTGACATTACGGAAAACACTCGAAGAATTTTCTCCCTTGGTTATCCTCAAAGTTTTCATAATGATAGTTTCGTTTCTCATAATGCTTAATCTGGGGTACATAATCAGGTGGCCGAATTTTTTCATATACTTTTTCCGAAAACTTGATTGCGGATATTCTTTCGACCATCGGAAACTTTATCACGCCATATTGTTGTGCTTTTTGATAGGGATATTGCCTGTTATTATTTGGGGTGGAGGGTTAAATAATATTATCTGGATTTTGACTCATGGAATACGTTTTATGGCTCCGTGGGAAAGAGGGGCAAGCGGAAGCTGGGCCGATTATTTAAAAACAGGCACCTTATTTTTTCAGATGTTAAGCCTCCAATTGATCTGGTTCTATTTTCTATTCGTTAGCAGAAGAAATATGGTTCTCCTTTTGCTTGCCTGCATGGGATTATGGCTTACATTCAATACAGGAACAAGGTCGAGCCTGGGCATTGTGGTAATTCCGTTTCTTTTGCTTTATTACCTGGATCGTTATAACAAAAAGAAAAAGACAAGATATCTGGTTTTTGTCTTTATGTATTTACTGCTCAGCGTTATGCAGCTTCAGTTTGTTATCAGGCATGCCCCGCGGGGAAAGCCGGTAATGGAAACTATAAATGAATCGTTTGCCGGAATTCTTACGACAAGACCGATAGAATACCAAAGGGATGACCAGTTTTATCGGATGCTCAAAATAGCTAAATATGTGCCGGAAAAAATACCATACTCGGGAGAGCTTCTGATTTTCAGGCCCCTTTATCATTTTATCCCACGCGCGATATGGAAAGACAAGCCGAAAGGCGTAACCTGGCATTTTGAACGCCTCACCCAGGAACGGGGCGTAGGCTTGACTACGTTTGCGATATCTATCATAGGTGAATTTTATATTTGCAACGGCTGGCTGGGCGTATGTGTAGCAGGAATACTTATGGGATTTCTGGCGCAACAGCTTGATTCGTTAATCGAGATGTCAAGACGCTCTCCGATGGTTTTGGCGATATACACATACGGATTGGCGTTTTTGTTTGTCTGTGTAAGGTCTTATCAGGTTATTTTCGCAAACTGGTACATATTCATAATTTTTTATTTTGTTTTGAAAGCTATAAAAAAGAAGGAATCGATTCAATGGACAATGTAAAATCACATTACGAAAAAGAAATGGATGAAAAGAGAGATTTTTATCGAAAAAAGGGCAAATTTTGCAAACCCTTGCAAAATTCACTGGTAAAAAAATTAGCATTAAGTTGTACTCATCGCGGCTCTTGCCTGGATATAGGGTGCGGCCCTGGAGGTGCCCTATCTTTAATCCGGAACAGTTTTGACGAACTTTACGGTGTCGACATAATTGAAACACCGGAAATAAAAGCGAAACCCTACATTCACTTTAGGTGTGCCGACCTTAATAGCGAACTGCTTCCTTTCGGAGAAAATAAATTTGACCTGATTATCGCAAGCATGATTTTCGAACACATTTTTGATCCCTTTTGGTTGATATCCGAGATTGAAAGATGCCTGAAACCGCGCGGCTATCTAATCATGGGTGTTCCGAACATATGTTACCTCAAGCACTTAATTTCTCTCATTTCGGGGATGGCGCCAAGAACAGCGATGAATGTTCGCAATTTCTCCGAAAAGAAAGTATGGGACGGCCGGCACCTCCATTTTTTCGGCATTAAAGACACAAAAGACATGTTAACAAAATTTGGATTCGTTATAAAAAGCATACATACAAGCGGCCGGTTTGCCGCGGTAAGGAGAATCTGCCCGAGTTTACTTTTTTCGGACCTTTATTTTGTGGCACAGAAAATTAGATAAAAAGTGAAAGTAACAATATTTACCTACATACCCTCGCCCTATCAGGTCGAGCTGTTTAACGCGATTGCAAGAAGCAAAAATTCCTTTTCGCTTTCCGTATTCTATATTTATTCCAAGTTGCACGCGCACCTCGCAAAACATTCCAGCGTTGCCAATCTCTGGGGGAAGCCCCCCATAGAGCACAATCACCTTATGATCGATGACGCCGGTAGAAGAAAAGCCAAGGCCCGGGCCGCCGCCGCAAGCTCGGATTTGGTAATATTTAATTATTATCGACACCCGTTTACCGCAGACCTTGTAAAAGAACGTGTTTGCAGCAAGAAGATGTGGTGTTTTTGGGGTGAACGGCCGGGTTACGGCAGATTCGGACGGCTCGGCGCCCTTTACAGAAGATGGAGGCTCTACACGCTTTACAGATGGAATGTCCCCATCTGGGGCATAGGGAAATGGGCTGTCGAGGGATACCGCAGGGAATTCGGGGAAAACCACAGGTATTTTAACCTGCCGTACTTTTCCGATTTAAGCGGCTTCAGCCGTGTCGGGCATAAAGAGCCCTATGACAAAGAGAGGATTTTTCTTTTTTCCGGGTCGCTGATTTACCGTAAAGGGGCGGATCTTTTGGCGTCTGCATTCAGCAAATTGGCGGAGGATTTTCCACACGTGAAACTCTATTTTATGGGCGAAGGCAGGCTTCGCCCGTGGCTGGAAAAAAAACTGGCAAAACAAAAAGACAGAGTCCGCTTTTTAGGATTCCGGCCGTGGAAGGATTTGCCGCAATACTATAAAAAAGCACATTTTTTATGCGTCCCCTCCCGGTACGACGGCTGGGCGGTGACTGTACCCGAAGGCCTGGCCGCAGGCCTTCCGGTTATAAGCACTGACCGCACTGGCGCGGCACTGGAATTCATAAAAGAAGGGCAAAACGGCTGGATAATTCCCACGGGAAAAAAAGAAGCGCTTTACAAAGCGATGAAGGAAGCGGTACTCCTTTCATCCGACGAACTTTCAAAACGTTCGCGCAATGCCAGAATGAGCATAGCAGATCATTCTTTGGAAGGCGGCGTTCACCGGTTTTGCGATGCGGTCAGCGAAATATTAGGCAGTCGGGCATGAAGGTACTACACGTGATTCCTTCGGTTGCAGCGGTTCGCGGCGGGCCAAGTGAAGCTGTTTTAGAAATTACCAAAGCATTAAACAAGCGCGGAATTCAAGCGGAAATTGCCACGACGAACGATAATGGCGACGGGCTTCTGGATGTGCCGCTTGGGGTACGTACCATATACAAAGATGTGCCGGTTTGGTTTTTTTCCCGCTTTTCGCCGCCCTTTAGACCTTTAAGGGAGTATGTCTTTTCCACACAGCTTACAGGATGGCTTTGGAAAAATATAACAAAGTACCAGCTTATCCATGTCCATGCCTTATTCTCTTACGTGACCACGGCCGTTATGATAATAAGCCGCCTAAAAAATATCCCGTATATTATCCGGCCAAACGGGATGCTCTGCGAATGGTCGCTGAGACAACGAGTGTTACAAAAGAATGTTTATCTTGCCTTGTTTGAAAGGGAAAATATCGAGAAAAGCCGCATGATAGAATTTACTTCTATACAGGAAAAAAAAGAAGCATCATCACTCGGATTTAAGCCCGATAGTTTTATATTGCCTTACGCCTTGCACAGGCCCTCTTCTATTCCGGAAGCGCGCAAGCTTCTGCGGGAGTTCTTAAAGGTACCGCAGGATGAACCCGTAATCCTTTTTATATCCCGCCTCCACCTCAAAAAAGGCCTGGATCCTCTCATTCCCGCCCTGGGAAAGATAAAAGATAGCCGTTTCGTCTTCGTCGTGGCCGGCAGCGGCTCCCGTGACTATGAGGTAAAGATTAATAATCTTCTTTCAGCCAGCGACATTCACAGCCGAACACACTGCGTCGGGTTTGTTCAGGGCCGGACGAAGGAACTTTTCTTGCAGGGCGCGGATATCTTTGTATTGCCTTCCTATTCGGAAAGTTTCGGCCTGGCGGTCCTTGAGGCGATGGCGTGCAGATTGCCCGTTGTTATCACCGACCGGGTAGGCATTTATACGGACGTGAAAGAGTATGGCGCGGGTATCGTTACCCGTTGCGATGCGGGCGAGGCCGCTTGGGCAATCGGTAAATTGCTGAATGACGAAAACCTAAGAAAATCAATGGGGGAAAACGGCAAACGGCTTGCAGAAGAGAGGTTTACCTGGGATAAGGTAGCGGATAAGCTGGTCGGCGTGTATAGGGAAATAGTAAAAGAATGAAAAGATATCCCGCTACAATGGCGGAGAAAATACCCATATCAGTATTAATCTTGACCAAAGACGAGGAGCCGAATATCCGCCAGTGCCTGGAAAGCATAAAATGGGCAGATGAAATTTTTATTGTGGATTCGGGTAGCTCGGATAAAACACTGGAAATCGCCGGAGAATACACGGGTGAAATAAGTTATCACCCTTTCGAAAATTATTCCAGGCAGAGAAACAATGCGTTGAATAACCTACCCGTCAATAACGGATGGGTGCTTAATCTGGACGCGGACCACAGGGTCTCGGAAGATTTAAGAAGGGAGCTTTTTGCGCTTTTTGAAAAGGAAATAAACAAAGATATCAAAGGTTTTCTTATAAGCAGGCGGACGATATTCATGAAGAGATGGATAAGGCACGGTGGTCATTACCCGACCTATCACGCGGTTCTGTTCAGGAAGGGTTACGGATTCTGCGAGGACAGGCTTTATGACCAGCACTTTGTGGTTAACGGGAAGGTGAAAATCTTAAAGGGCGATATCATAGATATTATCACCGACTCCATCACGAAGTTTATAGAAAGGCATAACAGATGGTCAACGCTGGAGGCGGCCGAATTTTTAACCGGCAACCCATCGGAGAAATCGTCTGCGGTGAGGCCGGATCCTTTCGGAAATCCCATGGAAAGGCGCAGGTTCTTGAGGGATACTTATAACAGGGCCCCTTTATTTATAAGGGCTTTTTTGTATTTCCTGCTTAGATATTTTTTCAGGTTAGGATTTCTCGACGGGAAAGAGGGTTTCGTTTTCCATTTTCTGCAGGGTTTCTGGTACAGATTTCTGGTAGATGCTAAGATATATGAGATACGAAGAAAGACCGAAAAAAGTTGATCTGAGAAAATTCTCGAACACCCGGTATAAACCGGGAAGCGGGACAAAGAGAACCCTGTGGTACGCCGTAAATGCCGTGTTTTTCAAAACCCCGCTCCTATATCCCGGTAAATTAAAACTCTTTCTCCTGGGTCTCTTCGGCGCTTCTATCGGGAAGAACGTCACTATAAAACCCTCCGTTAACATTAAGTATCCCTGGCTTCTGGAAATAGGCGACAATGTTTGGATAGGAGAAGGCGTCTGGATAGATAGTTTGGGAAAGGTAAAGATAGGAAATGACGTTTGCATATCTCAGGGCGCGTATATATCGACGGGTAACCACAATTACAAACGTTCGACCTTCGATTTAATAATAAAGGAAATAACAATAGAAGACGGAGTCTGGATAGGGGCGCGGGCAATAGTTTGTCCGGGCGTGAAGTGCGGAAGCCATTCGGTTTTAACAGCAGGTTCGGTTGCGACGGGTGATTTGAAGCCATACAAAATTTACCAGGGAAACCCCGCCGTTTATAAAAGGGACCGCAATATCGAAAAATAGCCGATTTAACCATGAGCACAATTAAAAGGGTTTTTTCCAGAATAGCGGCAATTCTAATAATCCTGGGCGTTTCTTTTGCCGCTTGCGAGCTGGCGGTAAGGATCGTAAGCCCCCAGGTTGCAGGGCCCGTTCAGTTCGCATATGACCCCAAACTCGGCGCTATCCCTGTTCCGAACCAGTCAGCCCGCAGAATCGCCCCCGGTATATATGATTATACCTACAGCAACAATTCGTGCGGTTTAAGGGGCATAAAGGAATACGGCGTAAATAAGAACCCGGCAAAGTTCCGGATTCTTTTATTGGGGGATTCTTCTACGTACGGAATCGGCGTTAACGATGAGGAGACTTTCGCCTATAAAATAGAGGAAGAACTTTTGCGTGAAGGCCTGAAGGCAGAGACGATTAATGCGGGCAATCCCGGCAAAGGCACTGATTATGCTCTGAGATTTTTTCAGGTTTCCGGATACAAATTTAACCCCGATTTAACGGCACTTTGTTTCAGCAAAACCGATTTTACAGATAACATGCGCAGTGAGTATTACAATGTTACCCCCGACAGGGAACGGCAGCTTTTCGCGAAGGATTTATCCGGAAGCATCGTGGCGAAAAAAAGGTTTTTGAAATTTTTACCGCTCTATAACTGGATTATTACAAGGTCACATTTTGCCAATTTATTAAAACAGACCGCTATCCGGGTTATATTGACGCGTGCGGAAAAAAACACATCTGTACCCACTTCTTCGCCGTTAGTTATCCATTATACAGTTGACAAAGATGCTTTTCCGGGAGAGCGCAGTGCGAGATTAACCGAAATATTCTTTAAACATTTAAAAAAAGCGGTTTATGATTCCGGGAGCGATCTCATAGTTTTTTATATACCCGATTCCGAAGATGTAATACGCTACAGGAAAAAAGAAAGCGTCTCAAAAGGCGAAGAGGTTATCGGCGATACGGTTAGATCTCGAAACGTAAAATTTCTGTCACTCGCGCCCGTATTGGCCGAATCCGGGAAGCCCATCGAACTTCTTTATTACACTGAAGGGCACTGGACGCCGCTTGGACATTCTATCGCGGCTGGCTTTATGAGCGAACATATCAAAAAATACGTAGAGGAAAAAGTTGAAAGTTAGCATTATTACCGTTGTTTACAATAACGCCGATTATATAGAGGACTGCATGAAAAGTGTGGTTTCGCAATCCTATCCGGATGTGGAATACATAATGATAGACGGTAAATCAACAGACGGAACACTGGAAATTATAAGCCGCTATCGGGATAAAATTGCGAAGGTGGTTTCCGAAGAAGACGTAGGATATGTGTATGCGATGAATAAGGGAGCGAAGATGGCGACCGGTGATATCGTGGGGTTTTTACATTCCGATGATATATACACTCATAGTAAAGTTATAGAAAAGGTCGCAGCCGCTTTTATCAATAGATCTTGTGATAGCCTGTACGGAAATCTGCTATACGTGAAGAAAAACAACCCTGATCGGATAATACGGCACTGGAAAGGCGGAGATTATAGCGCCAACAAAATACGCCGGGGCTGGATGCCACCCCACCCTACTTTTTTTGTAAAAAGGGCAATTTATGAAAAACACGGTTATTTTAATACGAATTTCAAAATTGCCGCCGATTATGAATTAATACTTCGATTTCTTTATAAATGTAGAATATCAACTTGTTATATAAATGAGGTTCTTGCAAAGATGCGTTGGGGAGGCAAAAGCAACAAAAATATCAGAAATATAGCCCAAAAGAGTCTCGAGGATTACAGGGCCTTGCGGATGTACGGGCTGGGAATCAGGACTCTCCTCATGAAAAATATTATAAAACTACCCCAATTCTTTTTAAGGTAAAAGCTAATGACAATACCGCCAAAAAATTATATAATATGACTTCCGTGAACGCGATAAACATAATCATAGCCTTTTTATTACCGTTTACCCTAACCATTATCCTGACGTTTTTTGCCATAAAGATTTCACATCGAAAAAAAATCCTTGATTACCCGAAGACTAATTCAATTCACGAAAAACCCATCCCCATGCTAGGCGGCGTGGTAATATTCTGCGTATTTTTTGCCAGCGCCGTTGTCCTGAAATTAGGAATGGAACTTTTCCCGCTTTTCATAGCGTCCCTGCCGATAATTATAAGCGGTATTTACGATGACATAAAGGGTATAAGAGCACCCCAGAAGCTTCTCGTCCAATTATTATCAAGCTTGATTTTGGTTTATTTGGGGGTAGTTATTACAAAAATAACTGTCCCCTTTGGGCCCATTGTCGAACTGGGTGTTTTTTCGGTACCCGCGACAATTTTTTGGTTTATATTAATGACAAACCTAATAAATATAATAGACGGTTTGGATGGCCTTGCGGCAGGGCTGTCTTTCATAATTTTGCTTGTTTTGATGAGCTTTATGTGGCCGTCTACCGCAGGCATGCAACTTTTGATATTACTCGGGTCAACCCTTGCATTTTTGATATTTAACTTTCATCCAGCCAGGATATTTCTCGGCAATAACGGAAGCACTTTTTTGGGTTTTGCAATAGCGTATTTTGCTTTAATGACTTCGCAGAAAAGCACGATAGTTCCTATCCTGGTTTTACCATGTATTATTTTATTAGTTCACGTCGTAGATATTATCTATGCCATAGCACGAAGAACAAGGGAGAGAGTCAGTATATTTAGAGGCGATAAACGCCATATACACCATGTGATGCTCAACATGATAGGTAATCACAGGATTACGGTGTTTGTCTTTTATCTTATTTCACTTAGTTTATCAATTGCCATAATAAGGCTGACAAGGTGAGATAAATAAGGTAAAATGTATATAAACAGAAAGGGAGGGAGGTAGTATGAAAAAGGTATTTATAATCACGTTAATGTTGGCATTTCTAGCTCTTGCGGCAAGTCCCTTTTCGTACGCGGCAAGAAAGTCATCAAGCGATATTTTAAAGGAGGGCGTTTTAGGAGCCGGAGCGGGCGCGGTCGGCGGCCTTGCTTCCGGAGCCAAGGGAGGCGACGTCTGGAAGGGAGCCCTTGCCGGAGCCGGCGTAACCATTGTTGGCGGCATGCTTCTCGACGCCATGAGCGGAGAAAAGGTGGATTCTGTTCAGAACGTGCAATCGATGGACCCGCAGAATGCCTTTAGCGCAGGGTATAAAGAAGGCTTTAATAGCGGCTACAAACAGGGCTATACCCAGGGCTACAAGGAAGGCATACAAGAGGGTATGCAGACCCAGTAGTGTTACTGCTAATTATTTTCATCATAACTGTCCTGCTTGCCTCAGGGGTATGCTCGATGACGGAGGCGGCCATATTGAGCCTTCCGCTTATAAGGGCAAGAATTCTATACGAGAAAAAGCGAAAGGGCGCAGTGGATCTTCTTTTTATTAAGGAAAACATCCACGCCGCGGTAGCCACGATCGTCATTCTTAACAATGCGGTAAATATTATCGGCGCGGTATTCGTGGGACAAATGGTTGCGAATATTTTCGGAAACGAGTTCCTCGGAATATTTTCGGCAGTTCTTACATTTGCCATCATAATTATATCCGAGGTAATCCCCAAGACAATAGGGGAGCATTATAAGGCGCCGGTGTCTCTGGCCACCGCCAAAATTTTGAGAATCCTCATGTGGATGTTTAGGCCCCTCGTAAAATCGATAGCGCTGGCCATGCGCCCATTTACCGGGAGAACGCGCCGGCCATGGGTAACTGAAGAAGAAATAAAAATACTTCTTCGACTCGGAAGGGATATCGGCACTGTCGAGGTTGACGAGGAGACATTGATAAACAGGGTTTTCAAGCTAAATGATTTAACCGCAAGCCAGATGGCAAAGCCCATAGACAGCATCTATGCCCTTGACGCAAATAAGACGCTTCTTGAGCAAAAAGAACGGATAATAAATTCTCCTTATAGCAGGATAGCTGTATATGAAAAAGATTCCCCGAACATCACAGGTGTATGCCAGCAGAGGGTACTTTTGAAGGAAATTGCAAACGACAATTATAATGCCAAGGTAAGAGATTTTATATCAAAGCCTATATTTGTAAATGAAAAAGAAAAAGCCGATAATCTGCTCGAGAAATTCAGATCTTACCATCAGCACCTTTTTATCGTCAGGGATAAAAAGGGTAAGAATATCGGGATTGTCACAATGGAAGACGTCCTGGAAGAGCTTTTCGGCGAAATCTACGATGAAAAAGATATTAGGTTTTCAAGTTGACAAAACACTTATTTATGTGGTATATTTACAGTATAATATGGTTACTTAAATGAAAGAGAAGGAGTGTGTCTTATGGAACAGAAAAATACAAGGTTTTTGGTTGTATTTGTACTCATAGCGCTCATGATAACTCTTTCCGCACACAAAGTAGTGAATGCCGCTATTGATAGAGAAAAACTGGAAAGAACGAAAAAGTTGATCAACTCTATGGACAGAGAAGAAAAACTAAAAGTCATGGCAAGAGTCGAAGAGAGAAAATATCGTTACACTATAAGCCTGCCCAATTTTAACGGTAAAGTAAACGTTGACGAAAGGGATGAGTTTGGACAGGTCCTCAAAAAGGAAACAATAGTCCTTGCCCTCGGAAAAGGTATAAAGGCCCCCCTGGGTGTGGCTGTTGGAGATAAGGAAATTAGCTGGAAGGACGTTGCGCGGTATGAAAAGACGCTCCTTGAAACACACGACCCGGTTAATAAATGGTTTGTAGAAAATCTCTGGAGAGCCAGAATAAATCGCGCATTGAAGCTGCTCGCGGAAAAGGCGAAGAAAGAATACCCGAAGGACTACAAAAAAATAGACTTCAGGGTAAGAGATATTGCTATAGCACTCGGTATACCGGTTCCCAAGAACGGCCCCCCGATAGGCCCGTTAACAAACCAGCCATTTCTAAAAGACGGTAACCAGCTCCACAAAATAGACCAAGAATACATAGACCTGACATTGGATGTTTTCATGAACAACATGGACGAGTGGATGCGCGAGTTCTGGCAGCATATAATCGTGAATCTCGACGGCGCTACCAATTTCCAGCAATAACGCTTATTGTACTATAATACCTTCTTTTCTTAGGGCTTGGGCCAGCTTTTGGAAGGATTTTTTGTCATCAATCGTTGAGTAAAGGTTAACGTAGGGACAAAGGAACCTCGCCGTCTTATAATGAATCAATCCCTTTTTTAGCAACATATCTTTCTTTTTCTCATCCTTCTCGTTTAGCCCCTCCTGAAAAAGCGCATACGCATAAATAAGCCGCACGCGGTGATTATTCGGCTCCATGGCGGCTGCTTCCCTTAGCGCCGAAGATGCCTCTTTGTAGTTTTCTTGCCGCAGTCCAAGAAACCCCTTCGCTACCGGGTAAGCGGATTTATGCGGATTTAAGCGTATAGCTTTATCAAGAGCGCCTTTCGCCTTACAGCAGGAGACACCTTCCTCAAGCACGCCTAAATCGCTTTGTATAAGTATGAACTTGTGATAGCGATAATATAAATCAGCGTTTGTAGGATCTAAACTAATAGCCCTCTCGAAAGCAGAAAGGGTTATCGCATTTTCCGCCAGGGTATGCGCGATAAAAGGCTTTGATATGATAAAACCCAAATAAACAAAAATAAAGCTCGATAATATGTATGATGCCGTCCGGGATTTTGCGTTTTTTATCACCAATACCTTTTTTATTTTCATGTCTATTTCTGAAGTTTTGCCTGGTAACGGCCTTAAATGCATTACAAGGACCGCCAGGGACAATAAAATCACAAATAGCGCCGATATGGAGTTTAGCCTCATGCCGAAGCTTATTAAAGTATGCAAGCCCAGGTAAAGGAATGCGGCGAGAATCCCCATAGAGATGTAATATTTATAAATTAACCTTGTTTTCCCGCATGCCGCGAAAAACCGCACGAGAAAAACTATAAAAGGTAATGAAATAATAATAAAACCTGCCCAGCCCGCCTCAACGAGAAGCTGTAATATTTCATTGTGGAGATGCGGGTAAAAGGCTATGCCAAAACCCGACCTGTACATCGGAAATATATCCGAAAAGCAGCCGATACCCACGCCAAAGACAGGGTAATCCCTCAGCAAAAACCGTGCCTCTTCATAAACCCCCACCCTCTCTCCGAGTTTTAAGGAGGTGAAGATCGTGGACATCTCTTCAGCAGTTCTTTCCATGCCCACCCAGTTTAACAGGAGTAATATGACAAGAAATCCGAACAAAAAAAGCCAGATAGTATTTTTTATACCCCTTCTGAAAATAAGGGATATGACAAAAAATACGGCGCCTACGATAAAAAAGGAAATACCCCCCCTCGATTTAGACAGAAAAAGCGCCGTTACCATGATAGCAAAAGCAAAAATAACGAAAAAGACCCTGCTGTTGAATATGCCCTCCAGCGCAGATAGAAATGATTTCCTAATCTGTATCATCGCGAAAATACTTCCCAATGTAACAAGGGCAACCATCGATATATACGCGGCAAAATGGTTTTCGTTTATAAACGGTCCGAAAATGATATCAGGATGGATTACCTCCTTGATCCAGTATATTTTCCGGGCGCCTGAGAAAAACTGCACGATGGCAAAAAGGGACACGAAGAAACCCACCAGTGTAATTTTAAATATGATACTGTTAATCTCGCGCCGCGTCCGGACATTATTTGCCACAGCCAGAAAAAGTGCAAAATAAAGAAGACTCATTTTCAAGCCCGAGAACGTCTTATAGGGACATTTTGTGATAGAGAACCATAGTTGAAAACCGATGTATAGCGTAAAGATGAGAAAAAAGAGATTAAGGGGATTCTCGCGGTATTCTATGGAACCTTTTTTTATAGATTTTAATATATAGAGGTAGAAGAGAATAAGGATGAGATACTGCAATATCGTTACCGACCACAGGTGCACCGTGCCGAAGGCAAAGGGCGTGAAGAATATTATGAAGGTAAGGGTAAGCGATATTAAGGCGTTCAGCAATTATGCCTTGTTTTTTCTGCGAGTCGAACCGTTTTGGCGCTTGCCGTTGGAGGTATAATAGTTCTTGTAATACTTATGGTAATACCTGTACTTATAATAATAGGAGTGTTTCTTTACCTCGAAGAAATTCAGTATAACCCCTAATATCTTGCCGTCAGGGGTAAATCTTTCTTTTATTTTGTTAATAGCTTCCTTGCTAACCCCACCGGACTTTGCCACAAGGATTGTTGCGTCAGAGATTTTTGAAAGCACTAATGCGTCAGAAAGCAGAAGACTGGGCGGCGTATCGATAATAATCTTTTCGAATTTCGACGAAAACTCTTTTACTAAGGCTTTCATTTTAAGAGAGCCCATAAGTTCCAGCGGGCTAGGTGTTTTAGAGCCGGAGGTTAGCACCCATAGATTTTCGAAGTTGGTTTTTTTGATAACATCTTCCGCCAGCATGCCTTCCGCCAGTATATTTGTTAATCCGGGAGAACGCTCGAAATTAAAAAGTCGGTGCATATTGGGTTTCCTTACGTCGGCGTCTATAATTAAGGTTTTGACGCCGTTTTTGGCAAACGCGAATGCGAGGTAGCTGGCCAAAAAGCTTTTCCCCTCCTGCGGTATGGCGCTTGTAATAAGAATATTCTTTAATGATTCTTTCGGGGCGGAGAATATTATGTTTGTTCTTATGTTTCTGATGGCCTCAAAGATTTCGTGAGATTTCTCAAGCTTTATGAATTCATTATATGCGTGCTTGGAACCGGAATCCCCGGCGGTTGCGGAGACGGCCATATCCCCGTCAAGAAGCGGAAACTCGCCCAGGTAGGGTAAATTCAATTTATTCTCGATATCCTGCTGATTCTTTATGGTGTCATCCAGGTATTCTGTGAGGAATATAACGCCCAGGCCGAGAAACGTAGAGAAAAAGATACTATATATGATGTCTTGCTTCGTGTTAGTTCCCATGGGGTACTTAGGCGGTTTTGCGTAATCGATAATCCTTATATTATTGATTCGAAATACCCCCAAAAGATCCGTCCTGATGCTATTTAGAATCCGCTCTCTCTCTAACGGTATTTTCTCATTTACATATTCAAGCCGCCTTTTAAGAGCAACAATGGTGGGGTGTTTTTCTTTATACCTCTGACTTAAACCAAAGAGCTCGTTTTCAATGGTGTCTTTTTCCGCTTTTAGAGACCTTAAAACCGGATCGCCAGCGATGGAAGGAAGGGATTCTATTGCCTCTTCCCTGGAGAGGCTTTTAAGGTCCCCGGCAACCGTATGGCGTTCTATTTTTTTGACATCCTCCTCCGGTATGAATTCCAGCACCTCTTGGGACATATGAAACATACGTTCCAAGTTTTGCTTCATAAAGAAATCTATAAGGGTGTTTGCTATTTTTGCCGCCAAAACCGGGTCTGTGTAAACTACACTTATCTTGACAAGTTGTGTTTTGCTTACAGGTTCTATGGATATAATTCTTCGCAGCCTGTTCTCCGGGTTGCGGCATCCGAAAGCGGATTTTAGATCCAAGGCATCGCTTACGCGTTTTGCCATCATTTCGCTTTTTAGTAACTGGTATTGCGTACTATAATAATCATTGCCTCTCATCTGGGGTTGTATTTCTTCACGACTGGAACGCAAGGAGAAGCGCGGTGAAGGTTGTTCGATTAATATAAGTGCGGTAGCGCGATACGTAGGTACCTTTTTAGAAGCGTTTATGAGATTTATTACAAGCGCCACCGTTATGAAAGAGAAGAGAATCCACTTCTTTCTAAAAATTGCGTATAGGTACCTTCTTAGATCTAATTCTTCTTCCCTGACCCCGAAGGTATTGTTATCCCTATTATCTCTATCAATACCATTCTGCGTCAAAATAACCTCTCCGGCACTACGATTGTGTCATTTGGCTCCAACTTAATATCGTCCCGGCGGCCGTTCATAATGTCATTGAGCCGCGGATTTATGGCAACCTTTTTCCCTTCTTCATTCGTTCGTATAATCCTGACCCCGCCCACGGACGCAAGCCTTGTAAGGCCGCCCACTTCCGTTATTACCTGTAAAAGAGTAATTTCCCTTCCCTCCGGGAAGGCGAAAGCCCCGGGCCTTGCCACGCAACCGAGGAGGTAGATTTGTTGCTTGCTATAGTCTTTAAGGGTAAGGTATACAAGGGGGTCGACCAGGTAATCTTTTTCCAAAAGCGCATATATTTGATCCTCCGCTTCTTTCCGGGTAAGGCCTTCGAGTTTTACCGCGCCAAGAAGGGGATATTTAATCGTGCCGTCCTTTCTTATCGTGAAAGGACCGTCCAAACCATGTTCGCCATAAACCCGTATATTCACGCTATCTCCGATGCAGATTCTATATTGTTTATCCTTTTCTTGCCCTATTTTTTTAAAAGAAATTTCCACCTTTTTTTTAGATGAAGTTTCCTTTTTGGGTAAGACTTTTCTTTTTGTCTTAGCTGGGCTTGGCGTGTTCAGGCAAAGAAGTATCGCAAGAACAAGTATGAAACATTTCCGCATATCTTAAAATTAGAAATTCACTTTTGCGCCCCAACGGAACTGGTTATCCTTATATCTGTAATCTACGAAATTGGAAGTCCTTATCTTATAGTCATACGATGCGAATATCGCAATCCAGTTAGCAAAATTATAAGTGAGCTCGGCACCGGCCCCGTAAAGATTGTCAACCCTCTCTAAACGCTCCGTTTCGGCCAATTTTTGATGCGGGTAATTACTTCTTACATAGAATCCTCTGCCGGTCAGGTCTAAATTTTTAAATGTCCTCCACTTACAGGAAGCATAGAGATTAAAACTTTTGTAATATCCTACGTCTTCAAAGGTGGATTCGGTGATATCGTGCGAGGCCACGAAATTAAGGCCTACTTTTGGCGTTATGGCCCAATCATATACACCTTCGAGAACCCACGCGTCAGCTGTTTTTAAGCGGGAATCGTTATAATGCCTGTGCTGGTAACCGGTTCTAAAGAATATTTTTGATTTAGGCGTTAAGTCTCCTTCGATTCCGGCGCGAATTTGATGAAACTGAGAATCATAATTGCTCGATGCCGCAGCGGTAGTTTTTGCCGCTTTATAATAATTAGTAAGCGCCAGCTCGTAATCTAAGGTTAGTGAGGTTTTCGGAGAAAGATGCCAGTATAGAACGGGAGAGATGCTATTACGAAAATAACTGTATTTTTCATAAGTTCTGTAAACATAATTTTGCAGCAACTGATTATACGTAAAGGCTACTGAAGTTTTCGGACTGATATCATACCGAGCCGTGGCATTAAAATTGTTATTCATCCTTTTTACAAACGGTTGAATTTCACTCGTTGCCGGAGCCGATGTAGGCATGAAGGTGTCGCTGAACATTAATTTAAACGGACGGTCCCTAAAAAGCAGGATCTTTGCCCCGACACGCTGGTTTAAGCGGGTATCCTTGGGATGCAGGCCGTAGATCTGTATATCCGTGTCGTAAAAGCCGTACAGGAGGTAACCCGGGGTTCCGTAGTAACCATATATCCCCGGTATAATATGCGTTACCACATCCACTTTTCTGTTCGTATTAGTAAGGTATATATTGCTGTCGTAATTGGCATTGGTGTTAAGTTTGAATCGTATCCCCTTTTGGCGCGTAGCGTCATACTCCCAACCACTGTCCGTCCTTAAGTACCTTACTTTTTCATCAAGCGCCTCTTTGGGAGAGCCGCCAGTTACGATTGTCGCTACTTTCTCAACATCTTTGGAGATGTCGAGGGGCTCGGTTTCCTCCGCGCCTTCTTCTTTTCCGGTTTTCTCCGGTTCTCTCGTATGAGAGGTAAGGCCTTCCTTGCGCAGTTTCGCTAACTTCTTTTGGGATTTGGGTTTTGCCTTTTTCTTTGATTTTATTTTAGCTTCTCTCTCGGCCTTTTCAGTCTTCCTATCTGCCAGGACTTTTCGCCTAGTAGGTATTTTTTTCTCAATATAACGCTTTGCTTTTTTCTGGCCGGGATCAAGCGCAAGAATTTCGTCGAAGGTTTTTTTGGATTCGTCAAGATCGCCCTTGAAATAATAGGAAAGCGCTTTTTTGTAGAGTGAGGCTATCTTCTTTTTGGCCTCGCGTTTTTGTTTGGCTTCGGTTTTTTTGGCCTCGCGGGAAACCGCGGAATAAGAAGGAACTGCTAAAAAGACACAGAATAAAACAATAAAAAGTCCTGTTAGTTTAAAAAAACGCATTACTCCCCCTTTTTTAGATGCATACCAAGCACCCTGCTATTCCCCTTACCTTTATAATGGCTATATTATACCAACTTTAACTATATATATACTATCAAATCAGGCAAATGTCAAGTCAATTTGCGATTTTTTTTTAATATTACATTTGACATTGCAAAGCTTTTATGATACCTTAACAACGTTGAAAAATTAGGCCGGGGTAGCTCAGGTAGTAGAGCGCGGGCCTGAAAAGCCCGGCGTCCCCAGTGCAAGTCTGGGCCCCGGCACTTCTACTTCGCCGGTGTAGAACCTCATCGATGCTATGCTTCGTAGGAATTGCGCGAACGCGAAGTAGAGAAGTTCTTCGAAGCTGAACGCGCAAGCAATTCAGCGAAGAAGAACCACTGCCCGCGTAGCTCAGTTGGTAGAGCAGGGCTTTCGTAAAGCTCAGGTCGGTGGTTCGACCCCACTCGCGGGCTCTTTTTATGCCAGATTACAAAACGCTTTTCAAGAACAGAAATTTCGTTCTCTACTCCGTCGGGCAGGCATTTTCGCAGTTCGGCGACAGGCTCATCCAGATTGTGTTAATCGGCTTCGTTTACAAGAGGTGGCCCGGCTCCTCGTTTCAGCTTGCCAAACTTTTCTTCTTTACCCTCATACCCTCGTTTTTTATAAGCCCCATCGCCGGCGTTTACATCGACAGGTGGAACAAAAGATACGTCATGATTGCAAGCGACGTGTTTCGCGCGGCAGCGATACTTCTCATTCCGCTTTTTTTCTTTTTTTACGAAAACGCCATCCCAATTTACGTTACAATATTCCTTATTTTTGCGGCGGCATGCTTTTTCCTTCCGGCGAGGCTTTCCGTTATTCCAAAATTAGTCCCAAAAGACGACCTCTTGATCGCGAATTCCGCAAGTTCCATGACGTGGGTTGTTTCGGGGATCATAGGCTTTAGTTTCGGCGGGGTTCTGGCGGAGTGGATCGGCATAAGAAGCAGCCTGTTCGTGAATTCAGCCGTTTACATGCTTTCCGCGGCCAGCTTTCTCTTGCTGGTTTATTCCATGAAAAAAAGAAATTATTCGGACGAGCCCCAACCAACACCCCCGCGCATAAAGACGATTTTTAGAAAATCGTTCTTTCACGATTTCACCGAAGGATTGAAAACGCTTTTTTATGATAAAAAAATAAGATTCGTTACATACATCCTTTTTATCCTTTCTTCTTTAATGGGTGCGATGTATATTGTTGGCGTGGTTTTCATCCAGGAGACGCTTGAATCAATGACAAAGGACGTGGGCATACTCGGCATGTGCCTTTTTGCGGGCCTGCTCTTGGGTTCCTTCATATATGGAAAAATAGGAAACAAATTACCCCGGACAAAGACTATTTTTATGTCGATTTTTCTAAGCGGAATTTTTATTGATATTTTTGCCATGGGGCTCAAAATGACGAAATCGCTCTGGTTTGGAAGCGCGTCGGCTTTTCTTCTCGGCTTTTTCGTTTCTCCTATATACGTAGCCGCGACTACCATTATTCATGAATCAACCGAGAGCAATTTAAGGGGCCGCATATTCAGCTCCATAGGCATTCTTATGAACCTGGGCTTTTTAGTTTTTATGCTTATCTCATCGATGCTTGCCGAACACATAGATAAAATATGGATACTTGTTGCCTGCGGAAGCGGATTTGCTCTTTTCGGGATAATAAGTATGGCGGTGGGTTTCTTGAAAGAGTTTACTTTTTCTTCTTGAGTTTCTTGGCCGCGGGCGCGGCCTCGTTGATGCATACCCTGTAGAAGTTGCATAAAGGGCAACAGATATTTTCCTCGCCCCGTTCACCCCTGTACCACTTGGTTTCGCAGGTCCAGTAAAGCTGGCACTTTTCGCAACAGCGCAACCTCTTTCCCATAACGCTATTCATTTTACCTTATTTTCCCAAACTGTCAAGCGTTTTGTGAACGGAAAGGTTTTGACAAACACGGTTCATAATGTATAATATTGCTACCATGTTCGCAAAGACATTTCGCGGGGGGGTGCATCCCGCCGAGCACAAGGAATCCACGGTTGATAAAAAGATAAAGCTTGTTCCGGCGGCGCCGGAAATCATTTTGCCTTTAAACCAGCACATAGGCGCGCCCAACGAGCCGCTTGTTAGGCCCGGTGATACAGTAAAATTGGGCCAGCGCATCGCCGAATCCAAGGCCCTTGTCTCGGCGCCCGTGCACTCGAGCGTATCAGGCCAGGTAAAGGCAATTCAGGATTTTTTCAATCCCATTCACGGAAAAGCCCCGGCCGCGGTAATAGAAAACGACGGAAAAGACGAATCCCTGCCTTTTGAAGAAAGGGAAAATCCCGATATCTTGCCGAAAGAAAAGTTAATAAATATCGTAAAGGACTCAGGAATTGTCGGGCTCGGCGGAGCGGCTTTCCCGACACACGTGAAACTAAACCTCCCGAAAGGAAAAAGTGTGGATACCCTGATCGTAAACGGCGCGGAGTGCGAACCCTACCTAACCTGCGACCACCGCCTCATGGTTGAGGGAACCGATAAAATAATAAAAGGGATATATCTGGCCGCCGGAATTCTCAGCGTGAAAAATATCTTTTTGGCGGTCGAAGAAAACAAGCTAAGCGCGGTTTTTGCCATGGAGAAAGCCGTCCGCGAAATAAGCACAAAATCAGCTCGACCGAAGGAAGTCCCGCTTCAAATCATGGTCCTTAAAACAAAATACCCCCAGGGCGGTGAAAAACAGCTTGTAAAAGTTATCCTTAAAAGAGAAGTCCCTCCTGGGAAGCTCCCTTTGGATGTGGGAGTGGTAGTGCAGAACGTAGGGACATGTTTTGCGATTTACGAAGCTATCTACGAGGGAAAACCGCTTATAGAAAGGTGTGTTACCTTAACAGGCAGCTGCCTGAGAGAACCGGGTAATTTTATTGTGCGGCTGGGAACGCCGCTTAGAGACGTTGTGAAATTCTGCGGAGGATTCAAGGAACCCCCCGCAAAGATAATAATGGGTGGCCCCATGATGGGCGTAGCGCAGTATACACAAGACATACCTATTATTAAGGGCACCACGGGAGTGGTCTTTCTTTCGAAGAAAGAAGCGGAAATTCCCGAGGAATTATCCTGCGTCCGCTGCGCCAGGTGCGTGGATATATGCCCCGTCAATTTATTGCCTACGGAAATTATGCGCATGGTAAAATATTCCAGGTGGCATCGCATGGAAGAACTCCACCCCTCCGATTGCATAGATTGCGGCGCCTGCGCCTATGCTTGCCTTAGCAAGATACCTTTGGTGCAATACATAAAACTTGCCAAACAAAAGGAGCTAAAGAAGAAATAATGGAAGAAAACCTCTGTATATCACCGGGTCCCCACGTCTTTGACAGGGGATCGATGCCGAAAGCGATGAGGGATGTCATTATTGCCCTAATACCGGCGATTTTTGCGAGTATTTATTTCTTCAGGATTAGAGCCGTTATCTTATTTGTTGTCTCGGTCGTATCGTGCGTTGTTTTTGAAGCGGTTATCCAGGTTTTAATGAAAAGGAAGGTGACAATTTACGATTGCAGCGCCATAGTAACCGGTATCCTTTTTGCGATGAACATGCCGCCCTCGCTTCCGGTCTGGACATGCGTCCTGGGTTGTTTCGTTGCGATAGGCCTTGCCAAACAGCTTTTCGGCGGATTGGGGAATAATATATTTAACCCTGTTTTTCTTGGAAGGGCGTTTCTGGCAGCGGCGTTCCCGACGTTTATGACAACCTGGAACAACCCGGTTACGCTGGATGCCGTAACGGGCGCCACGCCTCTTGGCATGGTTAAGTTCGGCCATGATTTAAGCGTAAACTACGGGGACCTTTTTATCGGGAACGTTTCCGGTTCGGTGGGAGAAACATCGGCGATTGCTCTTATAATAGGGGGGATATACCTGTTGATAAGAAAAACTATCGATTGGCGTGTACCCCTGTCATATATAGCCACGGTTTTTATTATCGGTTCCGTAGTTCACACGGCCGCGCCCGGGACTTATGCCGACGGATTATTTTACGTCCTGGCCGGCGGCCTTCTGATAGGCGCGATATTTATGGCCACAGACCCGGTGACAGGCCCGGTTACCAAAACGGGGCGGTGGATTTTCGGCGCGGGATGCGGCGTAGTTACGATGATTATAAGGTTGTGGGGCGGCCTTCCCGAGGGCGTGATGTACGCCGTTCTTTTAATGAACGCCGTAACGCCTCTTCTTAACAGGTTAACGAGGCCGAGGAGGTACGGTACATAATGCGTAACGCAGTAAAGATGATAAGCGTTTTGACAATTGTGGGACTTATTTCGGGCGCAGCGCTTGTGCTTATGTACACCTATGCAAATCCGCTTATTGTAAAAAACCAGAAAGATGAAATGCAAAAGGCCATTTTCAAGATTTTCCCTGATGGAAAAACCTATGATAAAGAAGTTTTCGAAGGAGCTGCGGTTTTTAAAATAAAAGACAAAAACGGCAAACTTTTGGGATACGCCTTTTTAGCCGAAGGCAACGGTTATCAGGGCGTCATAAAAATTATGGCAGGCATAAAAACGGATTTAGAAACCCTGGTAGGCATAGAAATCCTGGAGTCGCAGGAAACCCCGGGCCTGGGGCAGGAGATAACGACGGATAAATTCACCTCGCAATTTAAGGATCTTAAGGTAGCGCCTGCGATTACCTACCTCAAGAATATAAAGCCCACAAAGCCCAACGAGATCCAGGCCATAACGGGCGCGACGATATCTTCCCGCGCCGTCGTAACGATATTGAACGAAAAAATAAAAGTTATCAAAGAACACCTCGGAAAGCTAAAATGAACAATCCATCGTGCGCCGGTTGCGGTAAAGAATTTTGCAAAGGGCTGTGGCGCGAAAACCCCATTCTCGTTCAGGTGCTGGGGATGTGCCCGACACTGGCCGTTACGACTAAAGCGCTTTTCGGCTTCTCGATGGGCATGGCAACGCTTTTCGTACTGGTGGGCTCGAGCCTCGTTATATCCTCTATGAGGAAGCTTATCCCACAGCAGGTAAGAATCGCCACCTTTACCGTAATCATAGCTACCTTTGTTACCTGTGCTGACTACTTCCTGAAAGCAAATTTTTATACCATCTCGAAGGAACTAGGCCCGTACGTTCCCTTGATTGTCGTAAACTGTATCATACTCGGCCGCCAGGAAGTGTTTGCTTACAAGAGCGGCGTATTAAGGAGCCTCGTGGATGCAATTGGCATGGGGATCGGGTTTAGCATCGTGCTTGTTCTGCTCGGTTCCATAAGGGAACTGCTGGGTTTCGGGACAATATTTTATTATGAGATTCTCGGCAAAGGTTTTGAACCATGGGTTATCATGGCGCTTCCGGCCGGCGCCTTTATAACGCTCGGCTTTTTAGTGGGATTTTTTAACTGGATAAATACGAAATGGCGATAACCCTTATATTAATATTCATATCCGCCGCCATAACCCATAACTTCGTACTTACCTACTTCCTTGGTATATGCCCGTTCATAGGCGTCTCGAGGCGGATAGAGCAGGCCATAGGCATGGGCATGGCCACGACATTCGTTATGACGCTGGCAGCGATGGTTACGTGGGTTATTTATCATTTCATACTCCTGCGCTTCGGGCTGCCGTTTTTGCAATACGCCGCTTTCATTATCGTTATCGCAAGCCTGGTCCAGATAGTCGAGATGTTTATAAGAAAGGTATCGCCCGCTTTGTACAGGGCGCTCGGGATATACCTTCCTCTTATTACTACGAATTGCGCCATACTCGGGCTTACGCTTTTCATGGTGCTGAGGAAATACACTTTTTTACAGAGCATCGTTTTCGGCGTTGGCGCCGGAGTTGGTTTTACACTCGCGCTTATCATTATGTCAGGCATAAGGGAAGAGCTTGACTGTTGCGACATCCCCAAGCCCTTGCAGGGGGCGGGTATTACCCTCATTATCGCGGGGCTGCTTGCCCTCGCGTTCATGGGCTTCGGAGGTTTGATTAGTAAGTGAAGCCACAACTTACGGAGGCCATAGTGGCCGACGTAAGTTGTATGGCTGAATTTACCCCCCACCACTTTCTTGCGAATGTGGTGGAAAGTGGTGGGGGGTTCAATTCGACCGTTCATAGGAGAAGTTCGAAGAAGATGAACTTATGAAAATCAAAGATTTTCATAAGTTCAGGTCTTATTGAAGATGGATAATACGATAATTACCTCGATAGTAAGCATGGCGGGACTTGGGTTTTTTTTCGCCTCGGTGCTTGCATTGGTAAACCAGAAACTAAAGGTAAGGGAAGACCCGAGAATAGAGAGAATAGCCGAAGCGCTTCCCGGTGTAAATTGCGGCGTATGCGGCTTTACCAATTGCCACGAGTACGCCGTAGCGCTTGCTAAAGGGGAGATTCCACCGGACCGGTGCAAGGCCGGGGGCGAGAAGGTTATTAATAGCCTCTCTGAAATCCTGGGCGTCAAGATTGAAAAGAAGACCAAGCAAGTCGCTATTCTTCATTGCGGCGCGGACGCATCCCGTAGAAAAAAGAAAGCGAATTATACCGGTATAAAAAGTTGCGTTGCGGCGCACGATACATTCGGCGGCGAGATTCTCTGTGGGTACGGCTGCCTCGGTTATGGCGACTGCCGGGAGGCCTGCCCGTTCGGCGCGATTACGATAATAAACAGCCTTCCCAGAATAGACAAAGATAAATGCACAGCGTGCGGGAAGTGCGTATCGTCATGCCCGCGCGATCTCATATCGGTCGAAAAAATAGAATCGGATAATTTTCTGTATGTCGCCTGCAACAATTTCGATAAAGGGCCTGAGGTTAGGAAAACATGTCCCGTCGGCTGCATTGCATGCGGCCTCTGCGAGAAGCAAACCGACGGCGTATTTCACCTCGAGAATAATTTGGCCCGCGTCCGGTACAATCAGATAAAGAACATCGGCAATACCGAAGAAGTAATTAATAAGTGTCCGACAAAGTGCATTTTAAAACTTTAGAGGAGGTAAAGTGGCTCAAAGCGCAGCAGAAGTAAACGCAGGCAATTTCAAAAAGGAAGTTTTAAATTCCGACGTTCCGGTCCTTGTAGACTTCTGGGCCGAGTGGTGCATGCCGTGCCGCATGATATCACCTATAATAGACGAACTCTCGGAGGATTATAAAGAAAAAATCAAGATCGCAAAGGTCAACGTGGACAATAATGCAGAGCTTGCCACCGACCTTCAAATTTTAAGCATACCCCTTTTAATCCTTTTTAAAGACGGAAAGGAAATAACGAGAATAACAGGCGTTAATCCAAAGGGGTATATAGCGAAGGAGATAGAAACAGCGCTAAAATAATGTATATATTAGGCATATCCGCATATTACCACGATTCCGCCGCCGCCATTGTAAAGGACGGAAATATAATAGCCGCGGCGCAGGAAGAGCGTTTTACGAGAAAAAAACACGACCAGAGATTTCCCAAAAACGCCATCAGATCTTGCCTTGAGATTGCTGGGATATCGGTTAAAGACCTGGATTACGTTGCCTTTTACGATAAGCCATTTATCAAATTCGAAAGGATACTCGAGACATATCTTGCCTACGCGCCTTTCGGAATCAAATCTTTCATTAAAGCAATTCCTTTGTGGATTAAGAAAAAGCTCTGGATGAGGGAACTTATAAAGAAAGAACTCGGGTTTGAAGGCACGATTATATTCCCCGAGCACCACGAATCCCACGCCGCAAGCGCCTTTTTCCCGTCGCCTTACAGGGAAGCGGCGATACTCACCATGGACGGCGTCGGCGAGTGGACCACCGCGAGTTTCGGAGAGGGAAAAGATAATCTAATTACGCTTAAAAAAGAAATAAAGTTTCCACATTCTTTGGGGCTCCTGTATTCGGCGTTTACCTATTATACTGGATTCAAGGTGAACTCCGGCGAATACAAGCTCATGGGCCTTGCGCCTTACGGCGAACCCCGCTATAAGGACTTAATTCTTAAGGAACTTTTGGACTTGAAAGACGACGGCTCTTTCAAATTGAACATGAAATACTTTAACTACTGCGCCGGGCTTACAATGACCAATAAAAGGTTCCACAGGCTTTTCGGCGGGAAACCGAGAAAGCCCGAATCACGCTTTACCCAGCGCGACATGGACCTTGCGCGCTCGGTCCAGGAGGTTACGGAAGAGGTAATGCTAAGGGCGGCAAGGCACGTCCACGAGGTTACCGGCAAGGAAAATCTTGTCCTTGCGGGCGGCGTCGCGCTGAACTGCGTCGGAAACGGAAAGATTTTACGGGAAGGGCCTTTTAGAAATATATGGATCCAGCCCGCTGCCGGCGATGCCGGAGGGGCGCTCGGTGCCGCGCTTTTTACGTGGTACCAGTATCTGGGCAATAAACGCACCGCAGACGACAAAAACGATTTTCAGAAAGGTTCCTTTCTTGGCCCCCGCTATAGTAACGGGGAAGTAATAAAGTTCCTCAAGACAAAAAGTGTCCCTTATACCGAGATTAAAGATGAAGAAATCCCGGAGCGCATCGCCGATTTGATAAATGAAGGCAAGGTTATCGGCTGGTTCCAGGGCAGGGTGGAGTTTGGGCCGAGGGCGCTCGGTTCAAGGAGCATAATAGGCGACGCGCGCTCACCCAAGATGCAGGAGATTATGAACCTCAAGATAAAATTCCGCGAGAGTTTCAGGCCCTTCGCGCCTTCGGTACTGAAAGAAAAAGCGCCGGAATATTTTGAACTGGATAAAGAAAGCCCTTACATGCTCCTGGTGGCGCCCGTAAAGGAAACAAAGCGGCGCAGGATGACGGAGGATGAGAATAAACTCTTCGGCCTTGCAAAGCTAAACGTCGTGCGCTCGGGGATACCGGCTGTAACGCACGTGGATTATTCGGCAAGGGTCCAGACCGTAAGCCGGGATACCAACCCCTTGTATTACGACATGATAAAGAAATTCGACGAAAAATACGGCTCTGCCGTTATTATAAATACCTCCTTTAACGTAAGGGGCGAGCCTATCGTCGCAAGCCCGGAGCATGCGTATCTCTGTTTTATGAGGACAAACATGGACTACCTGATTATGGGAAATACCATACTGGAGAAAAAATCCCAGAAAGCCCTCGATAAGGATATCGACTGGCTGCGCGAATACGAGCTAGACTAGTTATGTTCGAAGAAATAAAAGACATAAAAAGCACGAAAGACGAACTCCGAGAGTTTGGCTTGACGATCGGGATAATTCTTGTTATCCTAGGGGCGCTAACGTTATGGCGTGGGAGGCCGCAAGCGCCGTATTTTCTGGGCTTGGGAGCATTATTTATAATCCTTGGCATTACGCTATGGCAGGTTTTGAAGCCCCTACAGAAAGTATGGATGAGTTTTTCCATAATTCTGGGATTTTTCGTAAGCCGGCTTATTCTTACGATTCTTTTCTTCGCCGTCATAACGCCGATCGGCTTAATTATGAAACTTTTGGGAAAGGACATACTGGACGAACGCATAGATAAATCGCGCCCGTCGTACTGGCACGAAAGAGATACTGCGATAAAAGATAAAAAAAGTTACGAAAACCAATATTAAAAGAAACCGCCGCGGTTGAGTAAGAAACCGCGGCGGTTGAAGAGGTTAGTAAAGAAGGGGGAACATGTCTAAGATTGCATTTTTCAAAGAATTATGGGGATTTCTGATGACCCGAAAGAAGTGGTGGCTCTTGCCGATTATCATTATCATGCTGCTCCTGGGGCTCCTCATAATTTTCACCGAAAGCTCAGCAGTCGCACCGTTTATTTACACACTGTTTTAAAACATGAATATCGCTGTTTTCATATCCGGCAGTGGCACGAACTTACAGGCCATAATCGACGCCATCTCTTCCGGCAGGATAAGCGCGAAAATCGCCCTTGTCGTAAGCGATAACAAGGACGCTTACGCCCTCGAACGTGCGAAAAAAGCCGGAATTGAAACGTTTGTCCTGGCGCCCGGCGGCTTTAAAACCCGAGAGGATTACGACAGGGAAATAGTAAAAGAGCTGGAAAAGAAAAAAATCGATCTGATTGTGCTGGCCGGCTTTATGCGGCTTCTAAGCCCCTATTTTGTCAAAAAATACAAAAATAGGATTCTCAATATACACCCCGCGCTTTTACCCTTATTTAAGGGAACCCACGGAATAAGGGACGCTTTTGAATCCGGCGCAAAGAAAACCGGTGTCACAGTGCATTTTGTTGATGAAAAATTGGACCATGGCCCGATTATTTTGCAGGAAGCAGTGAATATAGACGCTGACGACACGCTTGGTACGCTCGAAGAAAAAATCCATAAGGTTGAACATAAGCTATATCCGGAAGCAATCAGTTTGTTTGTGGAAGGAAAACTAAAAATCGAAGGACCTAAAGTCAGGATTAAGGATTAAGGATTATGAATACCAAAATAAAAAACGTACACGGCCGCGAAATTCTGGATTCAAGGGGCAATCCAACTGTTGAAGTAGATGTAATTTTAGAGGACGGTTCCTTCGGAAGGGCCGCCGTCCCGAGCGGCGCCTCAACGGGCGAGCATGAAGCAGTGGAACTTCGCGACGGCGACAAATCGCGATACCTCGGCAAAGGGGTAACAAAAGCCGTGGGAGGTGTAAATACGGAAATCGCTTCGAAAATAAAAGGTACCGACGCCCTGGAGCAGGAGAAACTGGATAAAACCTTAATCGATCTGGACGGGACGGAAAACAAAGGCCGTCTCGGCGCAAACGCGATTCTCGGCGTATCCCTTGCCTCTTGCAAAGCCGCAGCAAATTCAAAGAAACTGCCTCTCTACAAATACATAGGCGGTGAGAAAGCGCGCATCCTTCCCGTTCCCATGATGAACATATTAAACGGCGGCGAGCACGCCGACAATAACGTCGATTTGCAGGAATTCATGATAGTCCCGATAGGAGCGCCGAGCTTCAAGGAAGCGCTTCGCATGGGAAGCGAGGTATTCCATAACTTAAAGAGCATATTAAAATCCAAGAAACTCTCAACCGCCGTAGGGGACGAAGGCGGTTTTGCGCCTGATTTACAATCTAACGAGGAAGCAGTTCGGGTTATACTAGAGGCCATAGACAAAGCCGGTTATAAAAAAGGAAAGAATATTTTTATAGCGCTTGACCCAGCCGCGAGCACGTTCTTTAAAAACGGAACATATACGCTGGAAGCGGAGGAGAAAAAGAAGAATTCTTCCGGTGATATGGTAGAGTTTTATTCGAAGTGGGTAACCAATTATCCGATAGTATCCATAGAAGACGGTCTGGCCGAAGACGACTGGGACGGCTGGAAAAAACTTACGGAAAAACTTGGGCCTAAAATCCAGCTCGTGGGCGATGATTTATTCGTTACGAACACGAAGCGGCTTAAAATGGGCATAGATAAAAAAGTTGCTAATTCGATCCTTATTAAGCTAAACCAGATAGGAACCCTCACAGAGACAAAAGAAGCGATAGAGATGGCAAGGAAGGCCGGTTACACTGCCGTTGTCTCCCACCGCTCCGGAGAGACGGAAGATACCACGATTTCGCACCTTGTAGTGGCCATGAATACGGGCCAGATTAAAACGGGCTCAGTGTCCAGGACAGACAGGATCTGCAAGTATAACGAACTACTGCGGATAGAAGAGGAGCTCGGCAAGAAGGCCGTCTACGGAAGCGCTATATGGCCAAAAAAAGGTTAATTTATATATTAGCCGGACTTTTGTTGCTAGTCCTAATATTCCTTCCCGGATTTTCGAAATTGAGGGAACTGAAGAAGCAGAACCGCAATCTCGAAAGGCGCATAGAACTACTTACAAAAGCGAACGAAGAGTTAAAAAAAGAAAGAGAAAGGCTCGAAAACGACCCCTCCTATATCGAAAAGATCGCCCGCGAAAAACTCGGCATGACCCGCCAGGACGAAATTATCCTCAAATAAGACATAACTTACGGCAACCGACAGCGGGTGCCCTTCCGGCGAATTTTGTGGCTCGCTGCAATTGATGTGTTGAAGATTTCATTCACTCAATTGCTACGCTCGCGCACAAAATTTTTCGCCTCCAGGGCATCCCGCTGTCGGTTGCCAATTAGAGCTGTAACACACATATGATAATGTCCTATTTGACACATTTAGAAATGTCCTATTTCGAAAATGCTATAATACTCCTCACAAGAGGAGGGCATTATGGCAGGAAAGGACATTATCGCAATGAGTCAGAGGGAATTAAAGCGGTTACACATAATTCACAAAGTGCTTGATCGAAAACTAAAGCAAACCGACGCAGCGGATGTTTTAAACTTGGTTGACAGGCAGATAAGAAGACTAACAAAAAGAGTCCGAGAGGAAGGCGATAAAGGCATAATCCATAGGTCCCGCAAGAAGCCTTCGAATAGGGCTTTACCCGAATCGCTAAAAGATAAAGCAATAAAGCTATATAGGCAAAAATACCCTGATTTTGGTCCAAAATTCGCCAATGAAAAGCTCTTTGAAATAAATAAGATAAAGATAGGCGATCAAACTCTCCGGAACTGGCTTATAAAAGACGGCGCCTGGCAAGTTATCCGCAAACATAGAAAGCACTGTCAGTGGCGCGAGCGTAAGCATCATTTTGGAGAGATGATACAACTAGACGGCTCTCATCACTCTTGGTTTGAAGGAAGAGGTCCGGAATGCGTTCTTATGGGATACATAGATGACGCCACGAACGCCGTATTTGCCGGATTCTACACCCACGAGGGTACTTTCCCTGCCATGGATAGTTTCAGGCGCTATATAAAGCGATACGGCATTCCTCACAGTGTTTATCTGGACAAACACTCGACATACAAATCAACTGCTAAACGTTCAATGGAAGATGATCTAAATAACCAGGATCCCTTGAGTCATTTTGAAAGAGCCCTTAAAGAGCTCGGAGTAGAAGTTATACATGCACACTCACCTCAAGCTAAGGGACGGGTCGAGAGGCTCTTCAGGACCTTCCAGGACCGCCTAATAAAAGAGATGAGGCTGAGGAGTATAAAAACTATCAAAGAGGCAAATATTTTTCTCGGATGGTATCTACTTTTACACAATAAAAGATTTAGTCTCAAGCCATTAGAAAAAGGTGATTTCCATAGGTATATACCAAAAGGCATTGACCTTGATAAAATCCTATGCAAAAGAAAAGACCGTGCCCTTCGGAACGATTTTACCGTAGCCCATTTTAAGAAGCTCTATCAGGTGCTGGATTGCGTAAATGCCAAGACGGTTACGGTTGAGGAAAGAATAAACGGTAAAATGCTTATTACATACAGAGGCAAGAGCTTAAGATATAAGCCTATACCAGAGAGGCCTGTTAAAGAGCCAAAGAAGCCATATATATTCAAAATACACAATAGACCACCGATTCCAACGAAGGATCACCCATGGCGCAGATATCCACTTATTAACAGATATTCACAAAAAGAAAAAGTCGTCCAAAAAGAAAAAGGGCTACTACTACGAAAATAGGACATTTCTACTTTGGTAAGAACCGGACATTTCTAAATGTGCTTGACA
>JBARPB010000041.1:0-2749 GCA_049642705.1 Candidatus Omnitrophota bacterium | reverse complement strand
AATGGACGAGGCGCTTATATCTCGCGCGATAATAGAAAGTTTTACAAAGGATTTTCTCGATTCTCTGGAGGTTGATGTTGCAATTGCAGGTGCAGGGCCTTCGGGGCTTATTTGCGCTTATTACCTGGCGAAACACAAACTTAAAGTTGCTATGTTCGAAAAACATCTCCGGGTGGGAGGCGGCCTGCCTGGCGGCGGGATGATGTTTAACCGGATAATATTCCAGAAAGAGGCAAAACCGATCCTCAGGGAGTTTGGCATAGATTGCAAAAAATACCGGAACAAACTTTATGTTGCGGACTCACTCGAAGCAATCTCAACGATATGTTCAAAAACGATAAAAAAAGGCGTAAAGATTTTTAACCTCATTAATGTGGAGGATGTCGTTATAAGGAAAGACAAACTAGCGGGAGTGGTGCTTAACTGGAGCGCGGTAGGCTGGTCGAAACTGCACGTCGATCCGCTGGCGGTTAGGGCAAAAGCAGTCGTTGATGCTACGGGACACGAAAGCGACATATCGAGAATCGTCGAGCGAAAAGTGGGACGTGAACTCATAACCGATACGGGCGGCGTAATCGGCGAGAAATCCATGTGGGCAGAAGTGGCCGAGAAAGATATCCTGGATAACACTAAGGAAGTATATCCCGGCCTTGTCGTCTGCGGCATGGCGGCAAACGCCGTTTTCGGTTCCCCTCGCATGGGCGCTATTTTCGGAGGCATGTTCCTCTCGGGCCGCAAGGCAGCGGATGTAGTGAGAAAGATTGTTAAATGAAGAAAAAAGTATTAGTAGCTATGAGTGGCGGCGTAGATTCCTCCGTCGCCGCATGTCTTTTGAAAAAGGACGGTTACGACGTAACGGGTGTAACGATGTGCCTGGGTGTAAGGGAATTTGGCACAAAAAAGCCCACCTGTTGCGGACCTCAGGCAGTAGAAGACGCAAAAAAAGTTTGTGTTAAACTCGGAATTCCGCATTATGTAATGGACTTTTCGGAAGAACTTGAGAAGAGGGTAATCGAGAGGTTTGTTTCGGAATATGCAAACGGCAGAACACCAAACCCATGCGTCGACTGCAACACTAACCTTAAATTCGGGATTCTCCTTGAAAAGGCGCTCGGGCTCGGGTTTAATTTCCTTGCAACAGGGCACTACGCCAGGATAAAGAGACTGAAAAACAAATACATTTTAAAAAAAGCAAAAGACAGAAATAAAGACCAGTCTTATTTCCTCTATACCATAAAGAAAGAATCGCTAAAACATATTCTTTTTCCTTTAGGCGGCCTTACAAAGGACGAAGTGCGCGAAATTGCAAAAAAAGCCAAACTCCCCGTCGCCTGTAAACCCGAGAGCCAGGATATATGCTTTATTCCCGAAAGAAACTTTCGCGGCCTTCTTTCGGAAAGAATAAGCAGAATAAGGCGCGGTCCCATTTTAAATTTAAGAGGGAATATCATGGGAGAGCACAAGGGCGCATTTTTTTATACTATCGGGCAGAGGCGAGGCCTCGGGATCGGTTACAAGCACCCGCTTTACGTGCTCGCCGTAAATACGGAAAAGAACCAGGTAGTTATCGGGGAGAGAAAGGAGTTGAAATCTCGCGGCCTTGTGGCAGGCGAGGTAAACTTGCTTATCGGGAGGCTCCCGCAAAAAACTTCTGCGCGGATAAGATATAGCCATAAAGAGGCAAAATGTGAGATTTTCCCGGATAAAAAGAAACTCAGGGTGATTTTCGAAGAACCGCAGGAAGCAATAACCCCGGGCCAGTCAGTCGTTTTTTACGACGGCGACACCGTCCTGGGCGGCGGGGTGATCGAAAATGTTATAAAGGAGGAGAAAAAATGGTAGTTGGCATAGTTTTTATTGTCGTCGGCATTCTCATAGCGGCGTATCCGGCGCTCCTTTCGATAATAGTAGCGGCGTTTTTAATAATGATAGGGATATCGCTTGCGATGATGAGTTACCACTACAAAAAACTCAACAAGGAAGCCGACAACCCCTTCATTGACTTCTTCATCCGCTATTAACTTTATTCTTAACTTCACTTGACAAACGCGGAATTATAGGGTAAGATTACATTAGTATATAATTGTAATATATAGTTTATTATAATACCAAAGGAGGAGGTATGAAGAAATTCCTGTTAAGCGTATTTATTTTTATCATAACATTATCCTTCACTACCACTGACATCACCTTTGCGAAAGAAAAGCTCAACCCCGCCGAGAAGAAAACCCAGCTCGAAACAAAGAAAAAGGCAAGGGCCGAGAAAAGAGCCCAGAAGAAAGCGGAAATGACTGCAAAGCGGAAGGCCCGCAAGGAAGAACTCGCCAGGAAGAAGGCCGAACGCGCGGCAAAATTGGCAGCAAAGAAACCGGCTCGCAAGAAAGAACTCGCCCAGAAAAAAGCCACAGGAAAAGTTCCGCTTTGGATGCCGTGGCAGGACTCCGATAGGTATCTTTGTAGCGCGCGCGATTGCCTGAACAGGAAGAAGTTTGCAGATGCACGCGTAGGGGCAGCCTACGTTGTTAACAATTACCCTGCCGTAGAAAAAAAATTAGAGGCAATGACGCTTCTGGAACACATAGATGCAAGCGAAACAGCATACACGGCAAGTAAAAAACTCGCCGCGAAGACAAAAAAACCCAAGATGACCAAAGCCGAGAAATTAGAGGCGAGGAAAAACCGAAAAGAAGAGTTTGCCCAGAAAAAGGCCGAAAAAGAAGCAAGGCTCGAGGCGAAAAGAAAACAAAGG
>JBARPB010000040.1:0-9673 GCA_049642705.1 Candidatus Omnitrophota bacterium | reverse complement strand
GAAAGTTAATAAGATGGGTGTTGAAAAAACGATAAAAAAAATTCCGGCCTCTCCGGGTGTTTATCTATTTTTCGGCAAGAAAAAAGAAATCCTTTATATCGGAAAGGCCTCAAATTTGAAGAGGCGGGTAGCGAGCTATTTTCAGAATAAGTACCAGCCGCCGAGGACAAGGGCCATGGTTTCGCAGATAAAGGACATGGACTACATCCCGACCGCCACGAGTACCGAGGCACTGATTTACGAAGCCGTCCTCATAAAGGAAAAGAGGCCGAAGTATAATGTGGAATTCAAGGATGATAAATCCTATCCCTTCCTGAAACTGACGGTTAACGAGAAGTTTCCCCGGCTTTTCATGACAAGGGGAAGGAAAAAAGACGGCGCATTGTATTACGGTCCCTATACAAACGCCAAACTTTTGAAGAAGGCGCTTTCGGTAATAGGAGGCATTTTCCTGCTTCGCTCGTGCAAAAATATGCCGAAGAAGCCGTGCCTCAAGGCGCACATAAGAAGTTGCGTTTCTCCGTGCGACGGCAGCATAAGCGAAAAGGAGTACGGGAAAATAGTCGGCGAGGTAAAACTTTTTCTGCAGGGAAAAATCGGGAGCCTCCTTAAAAAGCTTTCAGGGAGGATGCGCAAGGCATCCAAGAAGATGGACTATGAAAAAGCGCTTGCGTTGAGAGAGAAGATCGAGGCATTAAGCGCGATACTGAAGGGGCGAAGGCCCCCGCCGCCTTTGAATAGAGATATAAAGGAGTTAAAAAAGGTCCTGGGCCTTAAGGTTCTGCCCTCGCGCATCGAGGCCTTTGATATATCGAATATACACGGCACCGAAGCCGTGGGTTCCATGGTCAGTTTTTTCAGCGGAAAACCCCGGAAAGACGAATATAGAAGGTTCAGGATAAAACATACATCCGGCATAGACGATTACGCCATGATAAGGGAAGTGATAAGAAGGAGGTATACCCGGCTTTTAAGGGAAAAGAGTAAACTTCCCGACCTCATATTGATAGACGGCGGCAAGGGGCACCTGAAGGTGGCCAGGGACGAGCTGAACAATATAGGTCCCCTTAACATTCCCCTTGCAAGCATAGCCAAGGCAAAAGAAGACGTATATGCAGAAGGGCGCCAGAAGTCACTCGGATTACCACGCAGTTCGCCGGCCTTAAGGCTTATAATGAGGATAAGGGACGAAGCGCATAGATTCGCAATTTCCTATCATAAGCTTCTCAGGAAAAAAGACCTTCTGCGAAGACCGACACCTTTCCAGAGGTGCGTCTATAGAGCAGTTTCCTCTATACCGCGCGGCGAAATCCGCTCGTATAAGTGGGTTGCGAAAAAGATCGGCTCCCCGAAGGCCTGCCGTGCGGTAGGCCGGGCGCTTAATAAGAACCCTTATACAGGAAAGGTCCCCTGTCACAGGGTTATAAAAAGCGACGGTTCCCTGGGCGGTTTTTCAAAAGGGAAGGCGGCGAAAAGGAACCTCTTGAGACGGGAAGGCCTTGACGTTAAGTAGTGTATAGGGTATAATGAAAAAAATACGCGAGGTGCGCCAATGTTAGAAGACATAAAATTAGAATTACAAAAACTGGAAAAAAGGCTTAGCACCCTGGGAGGTTATCTTTGACCTGGAGAAAAGCCGGGAAAAGATAAAGAATTTAGAGGAAGAAATCTCCAAGGAAAGCTTTTGGAGAGACAGGGAAAAAGCGAATAAGACCTTAAAAGAATTAAAACGCCTGAAGCAATCCATAGGGCCTTTCACCAGATTATCTTCCGAGCTCAACGAGATAAAAGAGCTCCTCGCCGTTACCGAAGCCGAAGACAAATCATCTCTTTCCCATCTTAATGAAGAGGTGAAAAAGTTAAAAAAAGGGATAGATGAGCTAGAATTCAGGAACTTATTGGATAAGGAAGAGGACGCACTTAACGCCATCGTGAGCATTAACGCGGGCGCCGGCGGGACTGAATCATGCGACTGGGTCGGCATGCTCTCAAGGATGTACTCAAGGTGGGCCGACAAGAAAAAATACACCGTAGAGAGGATCGATTACCTGCCGGGCGAAGAAGCGGGCATAAAAAACGTTACCTTTATAGTTAAAGGCGAATTTGCCTACGGTTACCTCAAGTCAGAAAACGGCGTCCACAGGTTGGTAAGGATTTCGCCTTTTGACGCGAACAAAAGACGGCACACGTCGTTTGCCTCCGTGTGTGTCGCGCCGGAAATAGACGAGAACATAAAAGTAGAGGTAAAAGAATCAGATTTGAGGATAGATACCTTCAGGGCCGGGGGAAGAGGCGGCCAGCACGTTAACGTCACTGATTCCGCCGTGAGAATAACGCATGTCCCCTCGGGTCTGGTGGTCCAGTGCCAGAACGAGCGTTCCCAGCATAGGAACAAGCGGACCGCTATGAAAGTCCTGAAATCCCGCCTTTACGAGAGGGAACTGGAAAGGAAGAAAGCGGAACTTGCAAGGCAGCACGAAGAGAAAAAGCCCATCGAATGGGGAAGCCAGATACGCTCTTACGTCCTTCACCCTTACTCGATGGTTAAGGACCACAGGACGGCCTGTGAAACCTCGAACGCATCCGGGGTTTTGAACGGCGATCTGGATGTTTTCATGGACGCCTACCTGAAGTACGATAAGAAAGGGTAAACACAGATGATCGCAGATGAGGAACAGATGATCGCAGATATTGCTATCTGTGATCATCTGTGAAAGCACCATTTAATTTAAATCTGTGATCATCTGTGTTATTCAAAAAAAACAATGAAATTTATTTTAAGCAAGATTATAGGTTCGCAGAATAAAAAGGAAATCATAAGGCTAAAGCCCGTGGTAGATAAGATAAACGGCTTTGAGCCGGAAATATCAGGACTTTCCCCGGAGGAACTCAAGGAAAAGACCGAGAAGTTCCGGCAGGAGATAAAGAAAGAGACGGAGAAACTGCGCCCCGAAATAGAAGAACTCGAGAAAAAGATAGAGGAAGCGGGTTTCCCGCAGGAAAAGGATAAGTTAAAACGAAGGCTCAAAGCCCTGAATAACAAATTCTTCGATGCTATTTTGCCGGAGGCATTCGCCGTCGTAAGGGAGGCGGCCAAAAGGAACGTGGGAATGAGGCACTTTGACGTCCAGCTCATGGGAGGGATTGTCATACACGAGGGAAAAATAGCCGAGATGGCAACAGGGGAAGGAAAAACGCTCGTGGCTACGCTTTCCGCCTACCTGAATGCCCTTACCGGAAAGGGAGTTCATATCATTACGGTTAATGACTATTTAGCCAAGCGCGACAGGGAATGGATGGGCCCCGTTTACGAGTCGCTCGGGCTTTCCGTCGGCGTAATTCAGCACGACATGGACCCTGAAGAAAGGAAAAAGGCCTACCTCTCTGATATTACTTACGGGACAAACAACGAGTTCGGTTTTGACTATTTACGCGACAACATGGCTATCCACGCCGACGATATCGTCCAGAGGGACTTCAATTTCGCGATTGTTGACGAGGTGGACAGCATCCTGATCGACGAGTCGAGAACGCCCCTCATTATATCCGGCCCCACGGAAAGCACCAACACCGCCTACGTCGAAATGAAGCCCGTCGTTGACCATATCTCAAGGTTGCAGGGGAAGCTCGTCAGCGAACTGCTTGCCAAGTTCAAAGCGGTCTCTGAGGAGAAGGAAGAAGAGGAAGAGTCAAAGAGGCTTCTTTACCTTATACATAAAGGCTCGCCTAAGGAAAGGGAGTTTCTTGACCTTGTTTTGAAAAATACGAAGATAAAAACGTTATTCGACAAAGCCGTAAGCCTTTACGACAGCAAGCTGATGGAGAATGAGCGGGTAGCGCTTCTTGAGAAACTATACTTTGTGTTTGACGAAAAGACAAGGGAGGTCTCCTTCACTTCAAAGGGCGAAGACATTATGCGCCAGAAGTTCGGCGTCGAGTTCATGATAGAGGACCTCGAGACAAAGCTCTCAAGTCTTGCAAAAGACGAAGATCTTACCGGGGAACAGAAACTAATAAAGGAGAACGAGATTACCCAGGGATATCTTGAGCAACAGAAGCACGTCGACAGCATAAAACAGCTTCTCAAGGCGTATATTCTCTTCCGGAAGGATGTCGATTATGTCGTCCACGAAAACAGGGTTATAATAGTCGACGAATTTACCGGCAGAATGATGCCTGGCAGGCGCTTCTCCGAGGGCATACACGAGGCAATAGAAGCCAAGGAAAACGTGGAAGTCCAGAGGGAATCCCAGACCCTCGCAACGATTACGCTTCAGAATTTCTTCAGGATGTACGGGAAACTTGCCGGCATGACCGGCACCGCGGCGACCGAAGCCGACGAATTCGAAAAAATATACGACCTTAACGTCGTTGTAATACCCACGAATAAACCCCTAAAGCGGACCAATTTTACCGATGTCATATACAAAACGGAAAAGGAAAAGTTTAACGCCATATGCGATGAGATAGAAGCTCTATATAAAGAAGGAAGGCCGGTCCTCGTGGGCACGATTTCTATCGAGAAGTCCGAGGTTTTAAGCACGCTCCTTAAGAAACGCGGTGTTATCCACTACATCCTGAATGCCAAGTACCATGAAATGGAGGCGCATATTGTTGCGCAGGCCGGCCGCTTCAAGACCATTACCATAGCGACAAACATGGCCGGGAGGGGCACGGATATACTTTTGGGCGGCAATGCCGAATACCTCGCGGACGACGCCCTGAGGAAACTTTCGATTGAATCCGCCGAAGAGCGTGATGCGGTCAGGAAAAGATACCTCGCGGAATACAAATCAAAAACAGAACGCGAACACGAAAAAGTCGTAAAGCTCGGCGGACTTCATGTGCTGGGAACCGAGCGCCACGAAGCAAGAAGGATAGACAATCAGCTGAGGGGCAGGGCCGGCAGGCAGGGCGATCCGGGTTCATCGAAGTTTTATCTGTCGCTCGAGGATAACCTTATGAGAATCTTCGGCTCGGACAGGATAAAGATGATCATGGAGCGCCTCGGCATGGAAGAGGGCCAGGAAATAGAGCACCCCCTAGTTACGAGGGCCATAGGAACGGCGCAGAAAAGGGTGGAGATGCAGAATTTCGAAATAAGAAAGCAACTTCTCAAGTATGACGACGTCATGAACCAGCAGCGGGAGTTGATATACGCACGCCGGCGCCTGGCCCTGGAAGAAGAAGGGGTAAAGAGCGAGGTTTCCAATATATTGGAAACTATTACCGAAGACTGGCTGGCCGGCCGGGGGGATACTGAGGAATATTTTGCCGATTTCTGCAGGAAGCTCAGGTTTAAATTCCTGCTGAACTTCCAGGCGCAGGATTTTTTGAACCTCACCGACGATGAAATAATCAAAAAGGTCCTGGACCTTTCGAGGTCCAACTATGCGAAAAAAGAAAACATATTAGACGAGGAAAAGACAAAGCATCTTGAGAGGATGATTACACTCGGCGTGATAGACTCCAACTGGAAGGATTACCTTTTCAGCATGGACCAGCTGCGCGAGGGTATAAGCTGGCGCTCTTACGGCCAGAAGGACCCACTCGTTGAATATCAGCACGAGGCATTCGCGATGTTTACCGAGCTTTTAAGGACAGTCGACGAGGAGATAGTCGAGCGGCTCTTTAAGACATTTGCCGTGGAGGAAAGGTTTGCGCGGGGCATATTCAAGAAAGACGAAGAGACGTTTATACACGAGGAATATTCCGCCCTTGATGGGCCTCGCCCGCCAAAGGCGGGCAGGGCGCCCGAGAAAGAAATACCTTCTGCCATGCCTGATACGCGGCCGGGAAAGGATACCACTTACAGGAGGAAAGAGCCCAAGGTCGGAAGGAACGACCCCTGCCCCTGCGGAAGCGGGCTTAAGTATAAGAAATGCTGCGGGAAATAAGCTTTAAGCTGTAAGCTGCAAGATATGCGTTATAAGTTTTTTCTGCCCGTACTCTCAGCGGTTCTTTTAATTCTTGCGTATCCAAACTTTGACCTTGAATTCCTGGCGTGGGTTGCGTTTATTCCGCTATTCTTTGCTATTGAAAATAAAGGCAAAAGGCAAAGGTTTCTCGCCGGCTATTTTTTCGGCATCGTTTTCTTCTCGGGCATCCTATACTGGCTTGTTAATGTAACCGTTCCCGGAACAATTGCGTTAATACTGTTACTATCAATTGCACCCGCGATTTTTACTTCCCTATACCCTATACCCTATACGCTATACGCTATAGTTTTCGTTCCCGCCCTCTGGGTAACCACCGAATACCTGCGCGCCTACCTCTTTACGGGTTTTCCGTGGGCTCTTCTTGGGTATTCCCAGAGTTTCAACCTTCCCATGATACAGATAGCCGACATGACCGGCGTTTACGGCGTCTCGTTTCTGGTTATGATTGTGAACTTCGGCATATATCTTGCATTAAGGAAAAGGCCTGGAAGGTTCTATATACTGTTTTTTATATTTATCCTATTCGCGTTGACGTTCGGGTACGGCCAAAAAAGAATCACTCAAAGGTATCCCATTGAGAACCTCAAAGTAGCCGTTATCCAGGGCAATATCCCGCAGACAATCAAGTGGGATCCGCGCTACAGAAAGTCTATCATAGGTAAGTATAAGGCCATCACGAAAGAATCGCTTTCCGAGGAGGGCCTGAGCCTTGTAATATGGCCTGAAACGGCGCTTCCCGGCTATCTCGAAGAAAGCGACTTAAAAAAAGAAGTAACGGAAATCGCAAAGTCGGATAATATATATCTTCTGACGGGCACCCTAAGGAAAAGCGGCTTAAAAACCTATAATAGCGCGACCCTTGTATCAAACAAAGGAAAGGTGCTCACGAGTTACGATAAGATTCACCTCGTTCCGTTCGGCGAGTTTATACCTTTCGAAAAGAGTTTATTCCGGATACGCTCTTTTATCGACAAGCCCATCGGCGATTTCGACCGGGGCGGCGAATTTACCGTATTTAAGTTCAGATTTACAGAAATCTTCCGCAAGCCTGACAGAATCCGTAAGGCAACGCACTTTCACAGTTTTTCCGTCCTTATATGTTTTGAGGATGTCTTTCCCGAACTTTCGCGTAACTTCGTAAGAAATGGCGCAAGATTCCTCGTAAACATAACGAACGATGCCTGGTTCGGGAAGACCGCCGCGCCGATGCAGCACGTGCAGTGCTCGGTTTTCAGGGCCGTTGAAAACCGGGTTCCCGTCCTGAGAGCCGCCAACACGGGCGTTTCATGCATCATAGACCACCGGGGAAAGATTGTAAAATCCGTGAAAGAAGGAGACCGCCAGATATTCGTGGCCGGATACGCCTCAGGAAATATAGCACCAACCTTTGCTAAGTCGTTCTACACACGCTTCGGCGACGTATTTGCCTGGGGGTGCATTGTTGTGACACTTTTGGGACTTGTGGTGAGGAAGAGGCTTGTCCCCATGATTTTGGTGATGATTCTCGCTTTTCCTTTTGCCGCATACGGCGAAGGGGAGACCTATTACAGGGGAAAATTTAAATTTGCGTTTCCTTTCGGCAGGAAATACGATTACACCAATATCCTCGTAACGAAGGTAATAGACGGCGATACCATAGAGCTTGAAAATAAGGAAAGGGTGAGGCTGATAGGCATAGACACGCCTGAGGCCCGGTATAGCCGAAAGCTCGAACGAGACGCGAAGCGCACGAAAACCGACCATGAAGCCATTATAGCGATGGGCAGGAAGACAGCAAGCTTTACGAGGTCTCTTGTCGAGGGAAAAAGGGTAAGGCTGGAGTTTGATGTTGAAAAAAAAGACCGCTACGACAGGCTCCTTGCCTACGTATATTTACCGGACGGAAGGCTCCTTAATGCCGAACTCCTCAAGGAAGGATATGCGCAAGTCTATACCTTCCCGCCTAACGTAAAACATCTCGAACTCTTCCGGAAACTCCAGAAGGAAGCACGCGGGAATAAGAGGGGGTTCTGGGGTGAATAAACTAAGAAGGGCAAATCTAATCATTCCGGGAATAATATTATTTTCACTTCTTTTTCATTTATTCGGCTGTTTCTGTCTGTATGATTTTACAAACGACGAAGGTAACTGGCTGATAAACGCCAAGAATTACGTTTTATTCGGCGTTTTTTCTTTGGAAGGGATGTATTACACGGGCTTTTCGCCGCTTAATACATTTTTGCATGTTCTAATTTTTAAAGCAGCCGATCCGAGCATATGGATAGGTCGCTATGTCAGTATTATCTTTGCTCTTGCGTCGCTTCTTTTGTTCATCTGGCTTGTTAAGAGGCAATGCGGCCTTGCGGTAGCCGTTTTTGCGGCTTGCCTGATAGCCGTAAACGGAATATATAATAGGGGCACCACATGGGCAATGCTGGAGCCCAAGGTGTATTTTTTTGGGATCCTGGCTTTATTATGCGCTTTTTCGTCAAAAAAGCATATAAGAATGCTTACTTTTTTGCCGATGGCACTCGGAATCGGCTTCAAGCCGCACATGGTATATCTTCTTTTACCCATCTCATATGTTTTGTTAACGGCCCCCCGGAACGCAAAAATACGCACTACGCTTGTATTCCTGTCAGCGGCGCTTTTGATAGGGGGGCTATTCTTTTATATAGCTTATACCATTGACCCGGACAGTTTCGGGCTTTGGTGGAGGCTTCACCTGCCGTACCGCCTCAATCACATGCTTGCGTTTCAGCTAAGCCGCCACATGCTTCAGTCCGTTTTATATTTTTTATTACGTACGCCGGTTACCTCGTTTTTATTTCTAATAGGCGTTATAGCGGCTATTTTTCGTCCTAAAAAGACCCGCTTCCACAAATGCCTGCTTTTGTGGATTTTTGCGGAGATAGTTTTCTACATCTTTCAGCCATATGTGCCCGCGCGATATGTGTTAGACCTGATTTTCCCCCTGTCGATTTTTGCCGCAGAATTTTTGTGCGGCTTAAAAAAAACCATGGCAATATGCATTATCGTCTTGATAGTATTTATTCAGGTCGCAAGTTCCATGTATTTCTTCCTGGTTGTAAAGCCAGAACGTCCCGCCATTGAAACAGCACAATTCCTGCAGGAACGGCAAAACCTTTACGATGAGATATTAGCGCCCCCCCAGGTTTCGGTAGGGCTCAAGATAAAGACGATTTCCACCTCTTCCTATCTTTCGATAAAATACGCGCTAAGAAATAAACTCAAACGCCCCCCGCTATGCGTTCTGCAGAAAGAAGCTGCTATCACGTATGCCCTGGACGACATCTTTGTCAAGAAGTACGGGCGCCTCATCAAGAAAATAGGTTATTTCTGGATTTATAGAATACAGTAATCCTCGCCGTTCATTTGCCATATATTAGCCAATATGATATACTTATAATAAGGGTAGTTATGGGGAGGGTATAATATGGGAAATAGAAAGCAGCCGAACAAAGGATTCACGCTTGTCGCCGTCATTTTGGCCATAGTGCTTATATTCGCTATAGGGCTAGGGTTATTAATGTTTGTTTCCCACGGCTTGGGGCGCGTGGCCGTGGACCGAAACAGAAGCACCGCGCTTGAAGTAGCCAATAGCCGCCTTGAAGAGATGCGCGCTTCGGGCTACGAAAGCATAGAGCCGGGTGCATTTGGCGCTACAGGCCTTATCATGATACAAAAGAACGCTGACGGCGACGGGTGGGAAGAAAACCAGGCCGACGATGAAA
>JBARPB010000039.1:0-7969 GCA_049642705.1 Candidatus Omnitrophota bacterium | reverse complement strand
AGGTAAGGAGGCCAACAATGCCGTGCGGAAGAAAAAGAAAAAGGCACAAGATTAAGACACACAAGAGAAAAAAGAGACTCAGGAGAGACCGACATAAGAAGAAGTAAATGAAGCCACAACTTACGGAGGCCAGCAGCCGACGTAAGCTGTAAGGCTGAATTTATCCTGAGGGCACGAAGTGCCCGAAGGATCTAAAGACAGGAAAGCAGCTAAGCACGTGATTTCCAGGGGCTTTGTTTTACTCCTTGCAGCGGGTTTATCTTTTACTTTCTCTGCGGCCGCACCTTGCGCGGAAGAAAAAGAAAGTAAGGCGCTTGCCCATTATACAATGGGCATTATTTATGACAATAAAGGCAGGACCGACCTCGCAATCAGGGAGTACAGGGAAAGTTTAAAGTACAACCCCCATTCTACTTTAGCCCGCCTCAGGTTGGGTGTGGATTATCTCGTCCTGGGAGAGGAAAAGAAAGCCGTTAAAGAATTCGAATCCGTAAAGGCATCCGACGCCGAAAACCCGCAGGCGCGCTTTTTACTGGCTTTAATTCATACATCCCGGGGCAATTTTGTCGCAGCCAAAAGAGAATACGAGAAAATAATCGAGTATAATCCGGAGGACGTAATGGCCTTGTTGTCGCTGGCTGATGTCCTCGTGATACAGGAAAAAATGGAAGAGGCCGCGCTCCTCTATGAAAAACTTATCGAAAAAAAAGAGGATAATCCCCTCCTTCATTTCAATCTGGGCATAATACAAAGCCAGCTCGGAAGAAACGAAGAGGCCCTCCGCCGGATAGAGAGAGCGATAGAGCTCTCCCCTGAATACCTCGAGGCGCATATACTCTACGGTCTCCTGCTCGAGGCAGAAGGAGATTATGAAAAAGCCGCCGAAAGCTATAAGAGGGTTTTGGAGATAGACCCGTTAAACGCGAGTTCCCACATACGCATCGCGCATTGCTATTATAAAACGGGAAAGATAGAGCGCGCGGTCAAAGAGTATAAGATTGCACTTAGCATATCCCCGGATAACCCCGGCGCGTATCTGGCGCTAAGCTACCTTTACGCCGGAGAAGGGAAATTTAAAGAGGCCCTGGCTTTATTGAAAGAGGCATCAGAGCGTCTTCCGGAAGACGCGAAGATATATTTTTACACCGGCGTCGTCTACGAGAAGATGGGCAAAACGGAAAATGCCGTTTGGAATTTCAGGAAATCCACGGAATTGGACCCGACATTCGCGGAGGCATATAATTACATCGGCTATATGTTTGCCGAAGACGGCAAAAATTTGGATGAGGCGGTCAATCTGATAAACAAGGCCATTGACCTTGACCCGGAAAACGCCGCATACATAGACAGTTTGGGATGGGCGTATTTTAAAAAGGGGATGACAGACGAGGCCGTTAAAGAACTTGAGAAGGCGGCCTCGATTGCGAAAGAGGACGCTGTTATCAGGGACCACCTGGGCGACGCCTATTTCAAGAAAGGTATCTTCAATAAAGCGAGGGCTCAGTGGGAAAAATCACTCGAACTCGACCCGAAACAGGAGAAGGTAAGAGAGAAGATAGAGGATTTAAAATTAAGGATTAAGGATTAAGGATTCATATGCCAAGAAAACCAAACATTAAAGAACTAAAAAAGAAGGCCATACAAATCAGAAAAGATATATTAACGATGCTTGAAAAAGCGGGATCAGGCCATACCGGCGGGAGCCTTTCGCTTGTGGAGATACTCCTTGCTCTGTATTGTTATAAAGCGCGGCATAAGCCGAAGGACCCCGACTGGCGCGAGCGTGACAGGATTATCCTCTCAAAGGGCCACGGCTGCCCTGCCCTTTATGCGGTCCTGGCGGACGCCGGCTATTTTCCGCGCGAGGAACTCTGGAGCTTGCGGAAACTCGGCTCGAGATTGCAGGGGCACCCCCAAATCGGGCTTCCAGGAGTCGAAATATCGAGCGGTTCACTCGGCCAGGGCCTTTCGGTGGCCAACGGCATGGCGTTCGCGAACAAAATGGACGGCATTAAATCCAAGGTTTACTGCATAATGGGCGACGGCGAAACAAACGAAGGTCAGATCTGGGAGGCGGCCATGTCCGCCGCGCACCACAGGCTGGATAACGTATGCGGCATAGTGGACTTTAACAAGATGCAGATAGACGGCTTCTGCTGCGACGTGAAGGCCCTTGAGCCCTTCGCAGAAAAATGGCGGGACTTCGGCTGGGACGCGAAAGAAGTCGACGGCCACGACCTCGAACAACTGATGCGCGCCCTGGACGAAGCGGATAAAGTAAAACAAAAACCCCAGATCATCGTAGCGCACACAGTAAAAGGAAAAGGCGTATCTTTCATCGAGAACCGGGTGAAGTGGCACGGCATAGCGCCAAAAAAAGAAGAACTTGATAAGGCCTTAAAAGAACTGGATGCCCAGTTAAAAGCATTGTAAGGGTAGGAGGGGAAGCATGTTAAAACGAAGACTCATAATGTATTTCAGGATGTATAAGGTTATCATAATCATCGGATTCGTGATAACCCTTCTTATAGTGCTCTCTATTGTAGGCCTGAGGAGCCTGGAGTCCTTTTACAGGAAGATGACGCTTGCCACGATGCCTCTTCAGTTTTTGATGGCGGGTATTCACGCTGCAATCTTTGTTTTTATGTATCTCGTATTTTTAAGAGGCGGCTTTGCGAAACTGGATAAAGCACCCATTAAGGGTAAGGATGTTGATATTAGATGGAAAGACGTCATAGGCATGGAAGCCGCAAAGCAGGAGGCGTGGGAAGTTGTGCAGCTTGTAAGGGACAGGGTGCGCCTTAAGGCCATCGGCGGCACGGCAATAAAGGGACTTCTTATGATAGGGCCTCCCGGGTGCGGCAAAACGTATCTTGCCAAGGCCATAGCCACGGAGGCGAGAATGCCCTTTATCTCGATGTCCGGAAGCGAATTCGTGGAAATATTTGTCGGCGTCGGAGCGGCAAGGGTAAGGAAGCTTTTTAAAAAGGCGCGTAACCTTGCCTTCGGTTACGGCGGCTGCATACTGTTCATAGACGAGTTGGATGCCATAGGAAGGTCCAGGTCCTTTAGTTTCATGGGCGGGCAGGAGACAAATTCGACACAGAACCAGCTCCTTGCGGAACTCGACGGCCTCAAGGAAAAAGATTACAATATAGTGATTATCGCCGCCACAAACGCCCCGGAAGAAACGCTCGACCCGGCCCTTAAACGGCCCGGAAGATTTGACAGAATGATATATGTTATCCCTCCCAACCTGGAAGACAGGGAGAAGATATTTAAATATTACCTGTCTAAAATAAACGTCGAAAAAGATCTGGATGTGGGAAGGCTGGCGAGACGCGCCGTCCAGAAAACGCCCGCCGATATCGCAAATCTTGTAAAAGAATCGGCGCTTATAGCCACACGAAGGAAGAAGGCAAAAATTGGGTGGGACGAAATAAGCGAAGCATTCGAGAGGATAGAGCTCGGTATTAAACATCCGCTTACGATTACGCCGAAAGAAAAAGAGATGACCGCTTACCACGAGTCAGGACACCTTATGGTAACGTATCTTTTGCATCCGACGGAAGACGTTTTCAAAGCTTCTATAATACCCAGAAGAGGTACACTAGGAGTTGTATATCCACAGCCCAAGGAGGAACTTTATACGCACTCCAGAGACATGCTTTTAGCGGATATAAAGACGTGTTTAGGCGGGTATGTTGCCGAAAAACTAAAAACCGGCGTAACTTCAGACGGCGTAGGAAGCGATTTTCGCCGGTCAATGGTAATAGCCCACAACATGGTTTGGAGATACGGCATGGGCGAGTCGGGCCTCTTGGGCGATTTTACTATCGTTCCCAAAGAGCAGCTTTCCGAGGACGTAAAAAAGAAATTAAACGACGATACCAACAAGATATTTGCCGCCTGCGTGAAAGACGTCGAGGACCTCCTTACAAAAGAACGGACCATGCTTGACAGGTTCGCGAAGGAGCTTATAAAAAAAGAAGAGCTGGAATACGACGAAATAGAGGCGATATTCAGGGAATACGGAAAGTCCCCCATCAAAAAGGAAAAATCCAAAAAATGAGGGCGTTTCTTGTTTCAGCGGCGCTGGTTTCGATCCTCTTTTTTTCCTCCGGATGCGGAGAGGTCACGTATCCAAAAGAGAAGCTGGCCGAATCCGTCGCTAAACTCTGCAAGAAAGAATACGGCATAGACACGGACGTAAGCCTCGCCGGGGAAACACTCGTTATATACCTCCCTCTTACGAACCTTTTTAACTTAACCCTGAACCTTAGCGAAAACGCGCAGGATAAAATCCAGGACGTCCTTTTAAGCGCTTCGCGCGTTGTTTTATCGACGGATGCCGACATTAAATTTTACTGCATTATCGCGCAGGACGTGCGGCTTCCCGAAATCCAGCTTGTCATAATTAAATATACAGACGACGTAAAACGCGCCTTTTTCCGAGATATCTCGCGCGGCGAATACTTTAAAAGGAGCCTTATAGACATAAACGAAAACCCGCAGGCCAAGAAGGAAAAGGCGATAACCGACGTTTTCGCCAAAATGAAACTTGACAAGGAGTGGCAGGAGAAGGTCCTGGACGATTTTTTCAGGAGCCCGCCGAGCTCCCTGGAAGGCATCGGTTACTGGAACGGGAAATTTTACATAAAGGACATCGCGTTCCCGGAGTTCCTGGCGGAGCAGATGGCGAGCCGCATACGACTGAGATTCAGGGAAAAGGAAAATTTAACAAAATACGGCCTCAGGTCTGTTACCGGAAAATTCGCAGAGAAAAAAAGCCTCGGGCTTTTCCTCGTATCTTTTAATGCGGAGGTACTACTTTTTATAGCAAACCCCGAGGAAAAAAAAGCCATGGAAGAGGAGATTTTCGCGAATGTATTCGAGGAAATAAGCAACGTTATATACGGTTACAAATTCAAGAGTTTCAACTTCTCAGAAATGACGGAGATAAGTTCAAATACAAAACTGATGACTTCGAAAGAGGATGTATACCTCTTTAAAAGGAAGAAGCTTCCTATCGAGGCAATTGTGGGAGGGTTATGAACGAAATAAAAAAGAAGCCAACCAGGGACGGCGCAGGCGAGGCCATGCTTGAACTTGGTAGAAGGGATGAAAATATCGTTGTCCTTTCCGCCGACCTTACCGATTCAACGAGGGCCGGCTGGTTCAAGAAGGAGTTTCCCGGTAGGTTCATAGGTTTCGGCGTTGCGGAACAGGATATGTTCGCCACGGCGGCGGGCCTTGCCCTATCCGGCAAGATTCCGTTCGCTTGCACCTTCGGGGTTTTCGCAAGCGGCCGCGCCTGGGACCAGATAAGGATTTCCATAGCTTACATGAACGCAAACGTGAAGATTATAGGAACGCATGGCGGCATTAGCGTCGGCGAAGACGGCGCCACCCACCAGGCCCTGGACGAAATCGCGCTAATGAGGATACTGCCGAATATGACGGTGGTTGTCCCCTGTGATGCCGTCGAGGCCTACAGGGCCACGATGCAGTCGGCCCGGATAAACGGGCCCGTGTATATAAGATTGGGAAGAAACCCCGCTCCTATAATGACAAAACTTAAGGATCCCTTCGAGATAGGAAAAGGGATTTTATACAGGGACGGGAAAGACGTTACTATCATAGCGTGCGGGCATTCCCTGTACGAAGCGAAACTCGCGAAGGAACGCCTCGGAACCGAAGGCATCGACGCGCGGGTGATAAATCTGCACACACCGAAACCATTGGATAAAGATATCATACTGAAAGCGGCTAAAGAGACAGGCGCTTTCGTTACCGTCGAGGAGCATACAATATTCGGCGGCATGGGAAGCGCTGTTTGCGAGTTTATATCCCAGAATTATCCCGTGCCTGTAAAAATGGTCGGGATAAAGGATAGGTTCGGTGAGAGCGGTTCGCCGCTCGAACTTCTTAAACACTTCAATCTGACTACCGACGACGTTGTGGCCGCTGTACACGAGGTGCTTAAGGCGAAAAAACACAAATGACAATATACGCTCCTGCGAAAGTAAACTTATACCTTCGCGTGCTCGGCAGGCGGCCGGATGGTTGCCATAACATCGAGACGGTTTTTGAGAGAATCGCTCTTTGCGATAAAATAGTTTTAAATTCCTTACGGGATAATAAAATAAAGATTTTTTGCGATAATCCCGGCGTACCGACAGGCAAGAAGAGTCTTATTTATAGGACGGTGGATCTCTTGAGGAGAGAAAAAAGAATATCCAAAGGCGCGGAAGTAAAAATCCTTAAAAAAATTCCCATAGCCGCCGGCCTCGGCGGCGGCTCAAGCGATGCCGCGTCTATCCTGAAAGGCCTTAACAGGCTGTGGCGTTTATCCGTTGGCTTGCCGCGCCTTCTGAAACTCGGAAAAAGTTTGGGCGCAGACATGCCCTTTTTTCTTAAAGATTGCTCCTTTGCCTCAGGCCACGGAAAAGGCGACGAGGTTAAGAAACTCAACTGGAAAAAAAAGTTCTGGCACCTCATCATCTCTCCGCCGGTAAAACTTTTATCGAAGGATGTTTATAAGCAGCTGTCATTGCGAGGAGGGCGCAAAGCGCCCGACGAAGCAATCTCTTTTATCACGAACGACTTAGAAAACATCGTTCTTAAAAAAGCGCCCCTTGTGCGAAAACTTAAAATCGCACTCGTTGATATAGGAGCGAGATACTCGCTTGTTTCAGGCTCAGGCCCAAGCGTTTTTAGTCTATTTGAAAAAAGAAAGGAGGCGGTACGGGCGAAAGAACTACTGATCAGACGTTTCCCTGTTGCAAGACGCAACGGATGGCAGCTTTTTACAGTATCAACCCTATGAATGAGGCCATGGTTTACGACAACCAAAGTGGTTGTCGTAAACCATAGGGCCGAATTCACCCCCCACCACTTTCTTGCGAATGTGGTGGAAAGTGGTGGGGGGTTTAATTCGACCCTTCATAGGAGAAATTCAGCAATGATGATTTTAGGAAAATTTCTTTGAAATTTTCCTAAAATCAGGTCTCATTAAAGGAGGAAGAACAAATGGAAATCACGGAAGTCAAAGTTATCTTGAAAGAAGGCCAGGATAAGAAACTCAAGGCTTACGCCACGCTTACGCTCGACAACTGCTTTGTCGTGAGGAACATAAAGGTTATAAAAGGCACCAAAGGCCTTTTTGTAGCCATGCCTTCTCGAAAGATGAGGGAAGCGTGCCCGAAGTGTCACTACAAAAACCCCGTAAGGAGCAGGTTCTGCAACCAGTGCGGCGCAAGCCTTCCTCCACCCCCCGCAAGGGAAATGGGCGATGAGATAAAGCAGTCCGAGCACAGGGACATTGCACACCCGATTACCCTTGAGTGCAGGGAGTATATCCAGAAGAAGGTGCTGGATGCCTACGAGGTGGAGGTAAAAAGAACAGGCGCGCCGCCGGAGGAAGCGCCGATGCCGAAAGCCGAAACGCCCAAAGAAGAAGCGCCGATGCCGAAAGCCGAGCTTCCTGAAGAAAAAGAAGCGCCGCCGGAAAAACCGGAAACCGCCCCTGCGCCGACTGAAGAAAAACCCCCGCCGGAAGAACCGGGGGATATAACGTTGTAAACTACTGCCCGGTGGTGTAACGGTAGCACCCGAGCTTTTGGAGCTCGTTGTCTAGGTTCGAATCCTAGCTGGGCAGCCAAACATAAAAATATAGAAATTTCTCCCAAGTTTACGCAAGAGAAATTTCTACATTTTTATATTTGGTGCTGAGCAACACCGCCGAAGGCGGCATTGCCCAGTACCACACAAGCCATTAAAATATTTGCTATTTTCCATATATTATGATATTCTTGCCTTAAGTAATACATAAAAAAAAATTGTGCAACCGAAACATAGGTTACATTTTAGACCGGAGAGATGGGTTACACTTTTATTATATTGTTAATAGGTTCTACTCTCTTTCTGCGTAGGTTAATAATTCCTATCGGGTGAGAGTAAAAATTTA
>JBARPB010000038.1:0-25044 GCA_049642705.1 Candidatus Omnitrophota bacterium | reverse complement strand
CTATCCATACAGGGAGCGCGATTTAAACCGCATTTTTAGGGACTGCAAAAAGAGAAACATAGACACGATTATTACCACGGAAAAAGACGCCGTGAAACTCAAGAAACTCACGCTGCCAGAAAATGGCCCCCGAATACTCGTGCTTTCGGTGGAACTCGAGATAACGCAAGGAAAAGAAGAGATAGATGTACGCCTTACTTGAGTACAGATGCGCAAGGTTCGTCAGGGCGCTTAATCTCGTTTTTCATTTGCTTCCCATAGAATTTACGCTATGGCTTGCGAGGCGCTGTTCGGTAATCGTGTATCTTTTGAACAGGCCGAGGAGAATCATCGCCTATGCGAACCTGAGGGCCGCTTTTTGCGGGGATAAATCGCCCGGCGAACTTAAGAAACTTACCAAAAAGGTCTACCAGGGCCTCCTCCAGCTTTTCTTTGAGATTCTCTCGCTTACGAAGGTAAATAAAAAATATATCGATAAGTATATCGACATAACGGGGACCGAAAATTTCTATAAGGTTCTGGACCATCCCGACGGGTTGATATTTCTGACCGCGCACTTCGGAAACTGGGAGCTTTCCGGAATAGTGAGCGCTATGAAAGGGTTCCCCATTATCGTTCTTGCCAGGGAACAGAACATGAAGAGGCTCGATGGGCTCCTCAACAGGCTGAGGCGGGCAAAGGGCATGGAGGTCGTCACAAAAGGTATTACGACAAAGTATATCGTAAAGGCATTGCGAAGTGGCAAGATTATAGGAATGCTGGGCGACCAGAACGCGGGAAAAACCGGCGTGCAGGTCGAATTTTTCGGAAGGCCCGCTGCCACGGCGCCGGGCGCGGTCAGGATCGCGGCGAAAACAGGCTCTTTTCTATTGCCCGCTTTCATGGTGCGTATCAGAGGCCCATACCACAGGTTGATAATCGGCGAACCTATCAGGATTAAAAAGAACGAAGACATAAAGCCGTATCTGGAAAGATACAATAAACTGCTGGAAAAATACGTTACCATGTATCCCGATCAGTGGCTATGGCTTCATAAAAGGTGGAAGGCGTCGTCGCTTAAAAAAGTCGTCATATTAAACGACGGAAAGCCCGGGCACCTCAACCAGGCGCTGGCCGTTTGCGGGGAGCTAAAAAGATACAGGAAGAAAGAGGATTACGCCGAAGAAGACACCAGGGTGGATGTGGTAGATATTAAATTCAAGAATAGATTCACAAAAATGCTGCTTCAATTTCTCAGCATTTCCTCAGGTATGGGCTGTCAGGGCTGCGGCGCTTGCCTCAAGTTCTGCCTGAGGAGGGATTCATACGATAATCTGATGAGGAGATACGCCGATATCGTCATAAGCTGCGGTTCGGGCACGGCCGGCGTAAACAGGTTTTATTCTATAGAAAATAACGCCAAAAGCGCCGCGATAATGAAGCCGTCGATATTGGGATTCGGTAAGTTCGACATGGTTGTTTTACCGCGGCACGACCGGATAATAGGCCGAGCCGGCGCGCATGTAATAAGGACGGAAACCGTACCCAACCTGATAGACGAAGAGTGCATGAAAAATGCCTCGGGCGAGATCTCCAGGATCGCGGAACTAAAGAGAACGAGAAAGATAGGGGTTCTTTTGGGCGGGGACAATTCGGATTTTGCCCTGAGGCCCGATATAACAGAAAAACTATTGGACAATGTTGTTAGCGCCTCCGAAAGATTAGACGCCGACCTTTTGTTTACTACTTCGCGCAGGACCCCCGCCGAGGCGGAGAAGGCGGTAAAGAGAAGGCTGTTTGCGGAGAAACGCTGCGGGCTTCTTGTGATAGCGAATGAAAAAAATATTCCCCATGCGGTCGAAGGGATCCTGGGGCTTAGCGATGTGGTGGTTGTTTCCGGCGAGAGCGCCTCGATGGTTTCCGAAGCCGTCCAGAGCGGCAAGGCGGTTATCGTGTTCAGGTTAAAAAATAAGAGAAAAAAGGCGGGAAAGTTCGAAAGGATGCTCGGCCGCCTGGAAGGAAAAGGGTATATAACCGTTGCCGAGGCCGATAAAATCTCCGAGGCAATATGCGGAAGTTTCAGCAAATCCGCGAGGCGTCCAATGCCGCCCGATATGCACGAGATATACATGCACATGTGGCGGCTCGGGGTGTGAGCCGTGTGCTTTGGGCTGTGAGCTATGAATATATTGCAAGTAATCTCTAAATTAGATACAGGCGACGGTGCCTGTGACGTTATCGCCTCTACGCGGTTTCTCGTGCTCAACGGCCACAAGATCGTCGTGGCCTCGCAAAAAAGCGCATCCGTAAGAAAAATAGACGAAGTCGGAGCGCGCCACTATGCGCTCGGGCTTGTGCCGAACATTTTTTTGATCCCGGCAGCGATTTTTAAACTGTCGCAGGTCATCCGGAAGGAAGATATCCGGATCGTGCACGCAAGATGCCCGCTTTCATCTTTTATAGCGTTTTTCGCCTCGAGGCTTACCGAACGCGCGTTTGTTACAACGGTATACGACAATGACGGGAAGGGTTTTGCCGCAAGGGCGCAATTCTGGGCAAAGCGTATAATCTGTTTCTCGGAAAGCGCGGCGCAGCGCCTCATGAAAGACGGCGTAGTTCGGCGGGATAAGATACGCGTCATACCGCCGTTTGTCAGCATGAACGAGTTCCACTCCGGGAGTGGAAAGCCTTCCACTCCCGGAGTGGATACCGGTAAGACCAGCAAGTATTTCACCGTCGGGGCAAAACTGCAGCTCTCATCCCATGAAGCAACGGAGAATTTCATAAAGACCATTTCAGTTATTTCCAGAACGATACACAGGATGAGGGTTTTTCTCGTTGATAGCGCGCCGCGGCAGGAAAAGAGAGATGTGGAAAAATTCAGGCTTCTCGTAAGGAGGTATTCGTTGGGCAGCGTCCTCACCCTTATGCCCAGGGAGAAGGCATCGGAATTTCTATCCGGGCTGGATTTGCTTATACAACTTGACGCTGACGGAAATACATCGCCGAAACTCCTGTTGCAGGCCTGGATGAGCGGAATACCCGTTGTAACGACGCATGCCGAATGGATAAGGGATTACGCGCGGGATAATAGAAAGGCTTTTTTGGCGCCGCCTACCGGCGACCCGAATGTAGTGGCACAGGCGGTAATCGGCTTGTATAAGGACGAAAAATTAAAAAAAGAGATGGTAAGCGAAGCGGAGAAGCTCCTTCGGCAGGAATACAGCGTTAAAAACGTGATGGAATCGACGTTGAATCTTTATGAAGAGGTAGCCTCGAGTGTGAACATATTAGTTATAAAGATAGGGGCGCTCGGAGATGCGATACTGGCGGTCCCGTCGCTTCGGGCCATAAGGGAGAAGTTCCCGAAAGCGAAGGTAAAAATCCTCGTAGGCATAAATAACAGGGAGGTTTTTGAGAACTCATCTTTTGTCGATGACATTATTGTATGCGATTTCAAGGGAAGGGACGCTCCTCCGGCGGGACTTTTGCGCCTCACCAAAAGGCTGCGCGCCGAGGATTTCGATATATCCGTAGATTTCCAGAACAACAAAAAAAGCCACATGCTCGCGTTTCTGTCATGCGTGCCCAAGAGGTATGGCTACGACAACGGGAAATTGAGTTTCCTATTGAACAGGAAGATTAGGGATTCGGGATTTCCCGTTGACCCCGTAGAGCACCAGTTGAGGGTGCTGAATCTTTTGGGAATATACAAGATAGATAAGAAGCTGGAACTCTGGCCGTCGAAAGAAGACCGGGTGTGGGCGGATAATTTTCTGGAATCCCACTGGTTGAAAGAGAGCCAAAAAATTATAGCCCTCAATATCGGCGCAAGCACCGGTTGGGTTACGAAATTATGGCCGCCGGAATATTTCGCCGATGTCTGCAATAAACTCGCCAGGAATTTCGGCATCCGCGTCTTATTGATCGGCCTGGAAAAAGACCGCCCGCGGGTGGGTAAATTCCTGAAACGCGCGAGGTGTAAGCCCATCGACGCGCTAGGCAGGACCAGTATACCGCGGCTTGCCTCTCTTGTAAAAAGGTGCGACCTCCTTTTAAGTTCCGATAGCGCGCCGCTTCACGTGGCCGCAAGCGTTGGCACCCCCTTTGTCGCCCTTTTCGGACCGACAGACCCAAGGAAGCACCTCGTGCCGGCCGAGAGAGAGTACGTGGTTTTAAAGAAGGACCTAAAATGCAGCCCCTGTTACCACAGGCATTGCAAGAGGCGCCATAAGTGCATGAGGTCTATAAAGCCCGACGAGGTTTACGAAGCGATAGTAAAGATATTGGGCATAAAGCAATGAAGGTAATGTTATTGGCAACTCACCTAAACATCGGCGGGGTTGCGGTCTATACCGTGAACCTGGCGAAGGCGCTTAAAAAGAAGGGTATTTGGGTGCACGTTGCCTCCGCCGGAGGCGAGCTCGTAAAGGCGCTGGAAAAAGAGGGAATTCCCCATTTACAGGTCGCTATAAAAACAAAATTCGAATTTCACCCGAAACTTTTTTTCGCACTTTTCAAATTGCTTAAATTTGTAAAGAAAAACGAAATCGACGTGATACACGCCCAGACGAGGGTTGCGCAGGTGCTTGCATATTTGCTTTCGAAAATCACGGGCGCCTCCTACGTCAGCACGTGTCACGGATTTTTCAAAAAAACAAGGATCTCGAGAAGGATATTCGGTGCCTGGGGAAACCATGTTATCGCCATAAGCGACGCTGTGAAGGGGCATTTAATAAAGGATTTCGGCGTCAACAAAAAAAGCGTTTTTCTCATATATAACGGAGTGGAGAGCCGCGCGTTTTCCCCCAATGCGCAAGGGGAGGACGAAAAGAAAGCCCTGAGGAGCAATCTGGGTTTCGACAGGTCCCTCGTTATCGGCTCGGTCTCGAGACTCTCGCCCGTTAAGGGCCTCAATTATCTCTTGTTCGCCATGAAAGATATACTGCGGGAGATGCCCGAGGCGCGGCTTCTTCTGGTCGGCGAGGGCCCACAGAAGGCATACCTCATGGAGCTGGCGAAAAAACTGGGTATTGAAACAAGCGTATTCTTTGCGCTGAACACGACCCGGACGCAGAGGTTTTTATCGATTATAGATGTTTTCGTGTTTTATTCCCTGGAAGAGGGGCTGGGGCTTTCGCTTCTTGAGGCGCTTGCTTCCGGCAAGCCATGCGTTGCCTCCGACGTGGGCGGCGTTTCATCCGTTATAGAAAACGGCATGACAGGCCTCCTCGTCCCTCCCAAGGATACGCACGCGCTGAAAGAAGCCATCATGAGGATTTTTAAAGATAAAGAGCTCGCCGCTACGCTGGCTAAGAATGGAAGGGCTTTGGTGGAAGATAAATTTTCACTGGATGGTATGACCGAAAGGGTTATCAATGTCTATAAGAAGGCATGCAAAAAATAGAAAACTTCTAACCGTAATCCTTGTCGCGGGGCTTGTCGCCTTTTTCTGGGCGGGAAAACTTTTTCTGGACGCGATATACGTCCCTGTTATCCTCATGTACCATTCCGTAGGCGAGGAATGCACCGCGCTTGACGGCTACGACCGGAAACTCAACGTCTTTCCCCGGGCGTTCGCGAAACAGATGAAATTCCTGAATGACCGGGGATACAAGGTAATTCCACTGGCCGAATTCATAGAGCGGATAAGGCGGGGTGAAGGAATCCCGCGCAAAACCATAGCAATAACATTTGACGACGGGGTAGAAAATAACTTCTATCACGCTTACCCCGCCCTGAAGAGATACGATTTCCCGGCTACGATATTCGTTGCTATAGATTTTATCGGAAAGCAAAAATTCCTCGATTGGGCCCAGATAAAAACCATGCAGGAAGATAATATATCCATAGGGAGCCATACCGTATCGCACAGCTGGCTGCCTTCTTTAAGCGAGGAGGGGGTCCTTAGGGAACTCGTCGATTCGAAAAAGATACTGGAAAGCGTGATGGGCTGCCAAATAGAAACCCTTTCTTATCCGTTGGGCGGATTTAACAGGGAGGTTCTGAGAATTGCAAAAGAGGCCGGTTACATAGGCGCGGTGACGACAAGCCCGGGGAGAAAATACCCTGACGATGACCCCTATGCCCTTAAAAGAATAAGGGTTTCCATGACAGCCGATAATTTGTTTGTATTCTGGATAGAAACAAGCGGCTATTACACGTTTATAAAAGAACACAGGGATGAAGACTGACATAAAAGGTATACTCATAGTCGAGGTGAACTGGCTCGGCGACGTCTTGTTTTCCACGCCTCTTATAAAGGCGATACGCGGGAAATTCAAAGGCGCTTACATCGCCTGCATGCTTGACCCGCGCACGAGAGAAATACTGGAGCACAATCCCGCGATAAACGAAATAATAATTTACGACGAAAAAGGCGAACACAGGAGTTTGGCCGGGAAGATGCGCCTTGTATCGCTTTTACGAAGGAAAAAATTTGACCTCGCCGTACTTCTGCACAGGTCTTTTACAAAAGCGCTTATAACCCGTTTGGCCGGTATCGGCGAGCGCGCCGGTTACGCGACAAAAAAACGCAGGGCCCTTCTTCTCACGCACTCACTTGACGCGCCGGAGGCGATAGCGCACAAGGTGGAGTATTTTTTACGAATCGCCCAGTCCCTCGGCTGCGATACGTCCGATAAAAGTTACGAATTTTTTGTGACAGATAAAAAACGAAAATACATAGACGGGGAACTCGCTAAAGAAGGCGTTAAAGAAAAAGACCTCTTGGTTGTTATTAACACAGGGGCAAACTGGCCGCCCAAGCGCTGGAGCGAGACAAACTTCGCCCGTTTAAGCGATGTTCTCATAACAAAATACGGCGCTAAAGTAGTCGCCGCTGGAGCGAAAAATGATCTGGAGATAGCAGAACGCATAAAAGAGAAAATGAGCCAGGAGCTCATAATCCTTGCTGGCAGGACGAATCTGGAAGAACTCGGCGCGCTTACAGAGAGAGCGGATTTCGTCATATCCGGCGATACCGGCCCGATGCACATAGCGGTGGCGATGAAGTCCAGGGTAATAGCGTTGTTCGGGCCGACTTCCCCGGCTCTTACGGGCCCCTACGGCAGCGGAAATTACAGGATAATACAAAAGGATGTAGGCTGCGAGGTGCCTTGCTATGACCTCACGTGCGATAATTATAAGTGCATGGACGCTATAACGGTGGACGACGTTTTACGCACGTTTGCGGAAATGTATGGACAAATCTAAAATAAAACGCATACTGGCAATAACCCTTTCGAACGTCGGCGATATCATACTGACGACGCCTGTTACCGAGACCCTTCTTAGGGAATTTCCTTCCGCAGAACTCGATGTCATGGTCGGCCCCAACGGAAAAGAAATTTTTGATGCCCATAAAAAAATCCGCGATGTAATCATATACGACAAGAAATCCTCGCCACTTTGGAAATTCATGCTTTTTATCAGATTGTGGAAAAAAAGATATAATCTCATAGCGGATTTGCGTAATACGGTTTTTCCGTTTATTCTGGGCGCGAGGTTTACCACGAATCCTTTTCGCTACCGCTCGAGGGCCAAGATGCACAAGAAGGATGCCCACCTTTTAAGGCTTAAAGAGGTAGGCATTGATATGCCGAAAGGCGCCGCCTATATTCCAGTGGAAAATAGAGATAGGGAGCATGTGGAGAACCTCTTAAGCGGCCTGGGAGGGAAGTCATTTGTCGTAGTAAGCCCGGGCGCGAAGAGCCACGTAAAAAGATGGCCGCTTAAGAATTTCGCCGGGCTCATCGATATGATAAAGGATAACCTTAAGTATGAAGTCGTGCTGGTGGGCGACGAAAGCGACAGGGTCGTGGCGGAGAGGATTTTATACTACATGAAAACGAAACCCCTTAACCTGCTTGAGAAAACAAACATACGCCAACTTGCCTACCTCATCAAAAAAAGCGCCCTTCTCATAACAAATGATAGCGCCCCTCTCCACGTCGGAAGTGCCGTCGGAGCGCGGATACTTGCCTTTTTCGGCCCGACGGACGAGAAAAAGTACGGCCCCTTTACGGAGGCCGCAAGCAAGGTATTGAGGAAAAACATCGCATGCGCTCCGTGCGAGGTCCCGCAGTGTGTCAACACCGAGAACAAATACGAGTGCCTTAAGTCGATTTCTGTGGAGGAGGCGTTCCGGGCGGTGAAGGAATTGTTATGAGGATACTACTAACCAGGACCGATAGAATCGGCGACGTCGTTTTATCCACGCCGGCGATAAAAGCGGTGCGGGATAAATACCCGGACGCCGATATCGCTTTTATGGTGCGTCCGTATGCGAAAGATATAGTTGAGGGCAACCCTTATCTGGACGAGGTGATAATCTACGATAAATACGGCAAACAAAAAAGCCTATTAAGCACGATTATATTTGCCATAGCCTTAAGAAAAAAGAAATTTGACCTGGCTATTATGCTCCACCCCACAAACCGCGTGCATTTAATCGCGTATCTAGCGGGCATTCCCGAAAGAATCGGGTTTGACAGGAAATCGGGAATTTTTCTTACGAAAAAGGTTGCGCATCTCAAGCAGAAAGGCGAAAAACACGAGCTGGAATACACGCTCGACCTTCTCGGCTCCGTCGGCATAACGGCAAAAGATAAGGAGCTTTTTGTTCCCGTACACGAAAATGACATAAAAAAAGTCGACGAGTTACTCCAGGAACACCATGTCGGCACGGATGTGCCGCTCGTCGCCGTAAACCCCGGCGCGAGCTGCCCCTCCAAGAGGTGGCCGCCCGGGAATTTCGCCGCCCTTTGCGACGCTCTTGTCGGAAAGTACAAGGCAAGGATATTAATCGTATCCGACAAAGCAAATAAGGAGTTTGCAAACGCCGTTACGAGAGACATGAAGTATGAACCGGTTAATCTCGCAGGAAGAACTACAGTAGGGGAGCTCGCCGCGCTTCTTTCGAAGTGCAGCCTATTCATATCCAACGATTCGGGCCCTGTCCACATAGCGTGCGCCGTCGGCATGCCGGTTATCTCCATTTTCGGAAGAAAGGACCCCGGCCTTTCCCCGAGGAGATGGGCCCCTACCGGCGAAAAAAGCGCCGTCTTTCATAAAGATGTTGGCTGCGAAATCTGCCTAGCCCACAATTGCAAAATCAACTTCAAATGCCTCAAAGCCGTAACACCGCAAGAGGTCCTCAAAGCCGCGGAAAAGCTTCTATATTGACAATATAATAGCATATGTGCTACAATTAACGCCTAAATGAGGCCACAACTTACGGAGGTCTATGACCTCCGGAAGTTGTATGGCCGAATTTACCCCCCACCACTTTTAGTGCGTTTAGCTAGAAGTGGCGCACTAAAAGTGGTGGGGGGTTCATTTCGACCGTTCAAAGAAGAAGTTCAGGAGGTGATAGATTTATGAAAATCTTGCAATTTTCATAAATCTAGGTCTCAATGAAAAAGCAGAGTTTCGTGAAATTAAAGGGCATCGTCTCGAATTTCACGGATAAGAAGATACTCGTAATAGGAGACCTTATCTTGGACGAGTTTGTGTGGGGCAGGGTCTCGCGCATCTCGCCCGAAGCGCCCGTTCCCGTCGTATGGGTGAATAACGAAAGCTTCATGCCGGGCGGGGCCTCCAACGTCGCGAATAACATCAACTCCCTCGGCGCAAAGTCATACTTGGTAGGCGTGGTAGGCAAGGATGAAAGGGCCGGGATATTAAAGGGCGAGCTTGAGCACAGGGGTGTTAATGTCGATGGAATATTCTCCGACCCACAAAGGCCTACAATCCTTAAGACACGCGTAATTGCCCACCAGCAACAGGTTGTCCGCATCGACAGGGAAAAGATAGACCCGCTGAAGGACAGCGTCGTGAGAAAGATTGCGGCTTTTGTAGAAGACATTATAGACGAGATAGACGGGATAATCGTGGAGGATTACGGCAAGGGCCTGATTACGCCGAAACTCCTCGACAGGATCGTTCCCCTGGCGAGAAAGAAGCATAAGATCATAGCCGTCGACCCGAAAGAAGAACACTTCTCTTATTACAAAGTCGTTACCATCCTGACGCCCAATAGCGCCGAGGCCTCCCGCGCCGTCGGTTTCGAGATAAAAGACAAGCAGACGCTTAAGAAAGCGGGGTTCGAGCTCCTTAAGAAACTAAAGGCGCGCGTCGTGCTTATAACGCTGGGCGAAAACGGAATGATGGTATTCGAAGAAGGCAAGTTGCCGAAGAAGATAGAGACAATCGCGCAGGAAGTGTTTGACGTCTCGGGCGCAGGCGATACCGTTTCTTCAACTTACACGCTCTCGTTTCTATCCGGCGCCACGCCTATCCAGGCGGCCCACATAGCCAACTGCGCCGCGGGCATCGTCGTGGGAAAAATCGGCATAGCTGTAGTTACCCAGGACGAGGTAATAAAAAGAGTAAAGGAAGAAATAGAAAAGGCAAAAATTTCATGAAAGCCATAGGTATAATACCGGCAAGGTGGCAGTCCGAGAGGTTCGAGGGGAAGGTTCTGGCAAATTTACTGGGGAAGCCCCTCGTGCAGCATGTCTGGGAGAGGGCAAAGGAGTCGAGAATCCTGGAAGAGGTGATTATCGCCACTGATAATGAAGATGTAATAAAAGCGGTAAAGCGTTTCGGCGGAAAAGTCGTTTATACGTCCAAGGACCAGCCCTCCGGAAGCGACAGGATAGTGGAAGTCATAAACCCCATCGACGTCGAGGTAGTGGTGAACATACAGGGCGACGAGCCCCTCGTCCATTATTCCATGATCGACGGCTTGGCGAACGCGCTTCTGGAAGACAAGACGGTGCAGATGGCAACGGTAATAAAAAAGATAAACGATAAGAATGAGCTCGCGAATCCGAACGTTGTCAAGGTCGTAATCGACAAGGACGGATATGCGCTTTATTTCTCAAGAAGCCCCATTCCTTATGCGCGCGGCGAAGAAACAAAAGAGAAAGTGCAATATTACTACAAACACATAGGTATTTACGCTTATACGAAGGATTTTTTGTTTACATATACGAATCTTCCGAAATCCGGCCTCGAAGAGACGGAAAAACTGGAGCAATTGAGGGCCCTTGAAAACGGCTATAAGATAAAAACAATCGAGACCGAGTTCGATACGATAGGCGTCGATACCCCGGAAGATTTAAGAAAAGTAGAGGGGATGTTGCGAAGTGGCAATAACTAAAACCGTAAAAGTAGGCGATGTTAAAATAGGCGGAAAAAATCCGATTGTCCTTATTGCAGGGACATGCGTTATAGAATCCGAAAAAAGCGCAATACGCCACGCCCGGGCCATAAAAGAAATAGCCGCAAAACTTGATATACCCTTTATTTTTAAAGCCAGTTACGACAAGGCAAACCGCTCGTCCATCCGCTCTTTCAGGGGGCCGGGCCTTTCAAAAGGCCTTGCGATCTTGGAAAAAGTAAAAAATCTCCTCGACGTCCCGGTTTTAAGCGACGTCCATTGCGTAGAAGAGGTAAAAAAGGCGAAGAATGTCCTGGACGTAATACAGGTTCCCGCCTTCCTTTCCCGGCAGACAAATCTTATTCTCGCGGCCGCCAGGACAAAGAAACCAATAAACATAAAGAAGGGGCAGTTTCTTTCGCCATGGGATATTAAAAACGTTATCGAAAAGATCGAATACGCCGGTAACCGGAACATAATAATTACCGAAAGAGGGACAAGTTTCGGCTATAATATGCTCGTAAGCGATTTCCGCTCGATTCTCGTCATGAAAAAATTCGGATACCCGATCTCTTTCGACGCTTCTCACTCTGTTCAGCTTCCCGGGGGGTTGGACAAAAGAAGCGGGGGAAAAAGAGAGTTTATAGAGCCGCTTGCCTCATGCGCGGTTGTGTGCGGTGCGGATGCAATATTTGTAGAAGTTCATGAAAACCCAAATAAGGCCTTAAGCGACGGCCCCAACATGCTTAAACTAAGCGACCTCGAGAGGTTCCTGAAAAAGATAAATAAACTGGAGGATGCGCGGTGAAGACATCGAAAGCGAAAATAAGGGCAAAGAAAGTGCTCGGCATAGAAGCGAAAGCCATTCTGGATTTGGCCAAAAGGGTCGGCAGGGATTTTGAGAAGGTGATAGAATTCCTGGCAAAGATTAAAGGCAGGGTCATTGTAACCGGAATGGGAAAGCCCGGCTTTATCGCCCAGAAGGTATCGGCGACACTTTCTTCGACCGGGACACCGTCTCTTTACCTCCATCCCGCAGAGGCCTTGCACGGCGATCTTGGCAGGGTAACAAAAGAAGATTGCCTTCTTGTTTTTTCCAATAGCGGTGAAACGGAGGAAATCGTAAAACTCCTGCCGATAGTAAAAAAAATCGGTGCCCGCCTCATAGCCTGCGTCGGAAACACAAAAAGTGCGCTGGCGAAAAACGCGGATTTCATACTCGACGTCGCTGTCGAAAGGGAAGCGTGTTCGCTGGGGCTTGTGCCTACCACTTCCACGACGGCCATGCTCGCGATGGGGGATGCGCTTTGCGTAAGCCTCCTTGACCGAAAAGGATTTAAGGAAAAGGATTTTGCTCTTTTTCACCCGGGCGGCACGCTTGGTAAGCGCCTGCTTTTGAGGGTGCATGATATTATGCGCACAGGGATAGCAAACCCTATCGTCGTAGAGGACGCGCGGGTAAGAGAAGTTCTTTTAAAGATTACGAAGGCGCGGGCCGGCTCGGCAAGCGTGGTTAATAAGAAAGGGAAACTCACGGGCATATTCACCGACGGAGATTTAAGGAGACACCTCGACGGTAAGGTAAACATAGCGAACAAAAAGATCAAAGAAGTTATGACCAAATCCCCGGTTACGATAAAGAAGGATAAATTAGCCGCAGAGGCATTCCGGATACTCCGCTCGAAAAAGATTGACGAGATTCCCGTTGTCAATGACAAGGGCAAACCCGTCGGCCTCCTGGATGTTCAGGACATTTTGAAGGCAGGCCTCGTCTGATGGATAAACATGAGCGCGCGGAAAAGATTAAACTTCTTCTCCTCGACGTGGACGGCGTTCTTACCGACGGCAGGATTATTCTGGGAAATTACGGCGACGAAATAAAAAACTTCAATGTCACAGATGGGTTGGGGATTTTGCTCTTAAAAAGGGCAAAAATCCGGTGCGCGATTATAACGGCTAAAATTTCCAAAATAGTGAAAATACGCGCCAAGCATTTGCACATCGACAGGATTTACGAAAATCATTATAAGATCAAATCTTTAAAAGATATAAAGAGAAGATTCAGGGTTGAGGAAGAGGAGATTTGCTTTATCGGCGATGATTTGATAGACATACCCATTCTTAAAAGGGTCGGATTCGCCGTCGCGGTGCCGGACGCTGTACAGGAAGCCAAAGACGTAGCCCATTATGTTACGCAAAAACGCGGGGGGCGGGGCGCCGTAAGGGAGGTATGCGAAATAATTCTTAAATCACAGGGGAAGTGGGAAGGGGTAACGAAGAGATATTTCGAGTAGAGACGAAATGTACGAAATAAAAGTTATAGACGAATTCTCGGGGGCGCATAACCTTAAGAATTACAAGGGAAATTGCGAGGCGCTTCATGGGCACAACTGGAAGGTCGAAGCCGTTTTATATAGCGGCACCCTTAACGGCCAGGGCATGGTGATGGATTTCAAGGATTTGAAGGAGAAACTGAAAAACGTCCTCACCCCACTCGACCACAAATACCTGAACGACCTTACCTTTTTTAAAAAAGAAAATCCGACCTCGGAGAACATAGCCTGCTTCATACACGACGAGTTGTCAAAAACCGTGAAACAGAAACTAAAAATATCCGTCTGGGAAACGGCGGACTCCTGTGCAAGTTTCGAGAAGTAAAAAATATAAAAGAAAAGCCCTCGTGCTTCTTTCCGGGGGAATCGATTCCGCAACGACACTCTACCTTGCCAGAAAGAAATTTTGCCCTACCGCCTTGATGTTTGACTACGGCCAGAGGCATAAAAAAGAAATCGAGTCTGCAAAGAAAATTGCAAGAATTGCACATTGCCAATATAAAATAGTAAAGCTGGCACTCCCCCGGAAGGGGAACGCCCTTCTCGACCGGAAAGCGCATGTCCCGGTCCGCCGCTCTTTAAAAGAAATAAAACGCACCCTCCCGCTGACATATGTGCCGGCGCGGAACCTTGTTTTCCTCTCCATCGCCTCCTCCTTTGCCGAAAGCATGAAGACAAAGGCCGTATTCATAGGTTGCCACTCACAGGATTACCCCGGCTACCCTGATTGCAGGAAGGCATTTTTTGATATATTTAGAAAGGTAATTACTGCGGGTACAAAGTACGGAAGGCGCATTAAAATTTACGCGCCCTTGCTGGATAAAAAAAAGAGCGAAATTATAAAAATTGCTCTTCGCTTAAAAGTTCCCATCGAACTTACGTGGTCGTGTTATAAAGGCGGAAGGCACCCTTGCGGAATATGCGACAGCTGCTTTTTCAGAAGAAGAGCATTTGAAGAATTGAACATGGAGGATCCTTATTATGTTTGAGGCAAAGATTTCGGAAATATTTTTATCACTGCAGGGCGAAGGCATATACATGGGCGTGCCCCAGCTTTTCGTGAGGTTTTACGGATGCAACCTCTCCTGCGCCTTCTGCGATACAAAGCCCGACTCCTTCAGGATATTTACGCCCGATGCGCTTATGAGCAAAATTCCGGAATACAGAAAACCCTATCATTCTCTTTCTCTCACGGGCGGCGAACCCCTCCTGCAGGCAGATTTTATCAAGGAGTTTTTGAGCGAGTACAGAAAATTTTACAGTAAACTTATTTATCTCGAAACAAACGGCACGCTTTGCCGCGAGCTTTCCAAAGTCATAGACAGCGTGGATATCGTGGCGATGGATTTCAAACTGCCTTCCTCAACGAAAGGGGCAGCTTTCTGGCAGGAGCACGAGAAATTCCTCGAGATTACCGCAGAGAAGAAAACCTTTGTCAAGGCGGTTATTACTCATAAAACCGACTCCGACGATATACTGAAAATGGTAAAAATAGTTAAGAAAGTAAGAAGCGATATACCTATTATATTACAGCCGGTTACGGCGCCTTTCGAGGCCGAAAGGGTAGCGGATAAGAGCCTGGAGTGTTTTCGGGCAATCCTGAAAAAATCAACCGGCCGCGCCGAGGTAATCTCACAGTTGCATAAGATGATGGGGATTGAATGAAACCACAATACGAAGGGCTGCAAAAAGATATAAGAAAGTTAAAACTCCCGAAGATAGAAACTTGGGAGAATAAATACAAGGATAGGGATTACGCCGTTCACCTGGAAACAAGCGAGTTCACCTGCATATGCCCCAATACGGGCCTGCCCGACTTTGCGGCGATTTATATTGACTACCGGCCCGATAAATTGTGCGTCGAACTGAAATCTTTTAAACTCTACCTCCACGCCTTCCGCAATATCGGCATCTTCCACGAGCACGCGACAAACCGCATTCTCGACGACTTCGTCAAAGCGGCCAAACCCCGCCACGCCAGAATTCGCGCCGAGTTCAACCTCCGCGGCGGCATCAAAACCACCGTCGAACGGGAATATAAGAAGTAAATCCCTTTTTTTATATTGCCTTAGCGAATATATTATGTTAATATATTAGGCTATCAATGAAGATCAAAACACGGCGTTACTACCTGTATTATCTCGCTAAGGTTGGCGGTTTACTTATAAGTATTTTACCACTTAAGGTTGGCTTGTTTCTGGCGGGTTTAACCGGGAAGGCAACTTTCGCCGTTCTTCCGAAAGCACGCCGGGAAACGCTCGATAACTTAAAGAATGCTTTTCCGGAGAAAAAAGACACCGAAATCGAGCGAATAGCGAAAGAGGTTTTTTCGAATTTATGCAAGAATGCCGTCGAAATGGCCAGTTACCGGAAACTCACCTCGCGTACGCTCGATAGGTGGGTGGTCTCCGATGGCGCTTACGAGAAGATCGACCGCGCTCTTTCAAAAGGAAAAGGCGTTATCATGCTGGCTTCCCATTTCGGAAACTGGGAACTCATATCCGCCTATTTCACGCTTAAGGGGTATCGCGGCACCGTCATAGCGCGGCGCATATACTTTTATAAATACGATGAGTTCATAAATAGGCTAAGAAGCTATGTGGGTGTCGGCGTTGTATATAGGGACGATTCGCCGAAGAAGATATTGAAGGTGCTTAAGAAGAACGAAATGCTCGGAGTCCTGGCGGATCAGGATGTGGATAGCGTTGACGGCGTCTTTGTTGATTTTTTCGGAAGACCCGCGTATACGCCGAAAGCGCCGGTGGCCCTTGCGCTGGCAAGCGGCGCGCCGCTTATTCCCTGTTTCATGATAAGGGAGAAAAATCACCACAGGCTTGTTTTAGAGGACCCTATAGAGTTGGAAGAAAAGTCCGACAAAGAGGAAACTATAAAGTTCAACACCCAGAAATGGTCGTGTGTCATAGAGTCGTACATAAAGAGGTATCCCGAGCAGTGGGTCTGGATGCACCGGAGATGGAAGACGAAACCGGAAAACCAGGATTAAGTTGAAAAAAATATTATTTATCGCAATTTTGGCCGCAGTTTTAACAGCGAACGGTTGTTCCAAGAAAGAAGCGAGTTCGAAAGCAAAAAAATCCACACCGGATATATCGCAGGAAGAATCGCTGGGAATAAAACAGGAGGTATATACTTTCAAGGTAGAAGGTTTTAACAAGGATAAGAAGGTGCAGTGGGGCCTCGAAGGCGAGTCGGCGAGGGTGGTATTCGATAAAATTAATATAACAAACTTGCGCGCCGTATATTACGGCGACGACATGACACTCACCATCTTTGCTGATAGCGCGGTTTACGATAAAAAAACCCAGGACATAGAACTTAAAGAGAATATTGTCGGCAAGACATCGGACGGGGGCGAGTTCGTTACGAATTACGCGAAATGGAACGCGAAATCCGAAGAGATCACAACCGACTTCTACGTTGTTGTCAGGAGGCAGAATATAACCTGCAGGGGCCGGGGCCTCGTTACAAGGCCCCGCCTTAACTGGGTGTCGTTCGAGAAGGAAGTCGAGGTCGATATCGCGCCGGATAAAAAGATTACCTGCAGCGGGCCTTTCGAGCTGGACCAGAAGAAAAGGATAGCGGTTTTTAACAACGATGTCAAAATCACGGATAAGGAGAACGAGACTTTCGCGGATAAGCTAACGGTATACCTTAAAGCCAAAACAAACGAAGTCGAAAGGGTCGTTACCGAAGGCAGCGTGAAGGTGGTGCACAGAGGCGACATTGAGGACATGAACAGGATATCGTTTTAGCCATGCATTTACTGGAAACTCAAGGATTAGTCAAGGCATACTCAGGCCGCCGCGTCGTGGATGAAGTAAACATAAACGTAAAGCGCGGCGAAGTCGTCGGCCTCCTCGGCCCCAACGGCGCGGGAAAGACGACCACTTTTTACATGATAACGGGGATAATTTCCCCCGACAACGGCAGAATAATTTTTGACAGAAAAGACATAACAAATATGTCTATGCACCACAGGGCACGAAGCGGAATCGGCTATCTTTCTCAGGAGGCGTCCATTTTCAGGAAGCTTACCGTTGAAGAAAACATAATGGCGGTTCTTGAAACGCTCGACTTCCCCCGAAGGGAGCGCAAGCGCCGGCTGGATGAATTACTGGAAGAGCTCAAGATATCGCATTTACGCAAGAACGATGCGTATACCTTATCCGGCGGGGAAAGGCGCAGGCTCGAGATAACCAGAGCCCTGGTGACAAATCCCCTCTTTATGCTGCTGGATGAGCCGTTCAGCGGGATAGACCCCATTGCCGTTTATGACTGCCAGGAGGTTATCAAAGAATTGAAAAAGAAAAATATAGGAATACTTCTTACGGACCACAACGTAAGGGAGACGCTTGCTATTACGGACCGCTCGTACCTGATGTGCGGGGGAAAAATTCTGATATCGGGCACCAAGAACGAGCTCATTACAAACCCGAAGGCGAAAGAAATATACCTCGGCGAGAAATTTACAATGTAATATATAGTATGAAAACACGGATAAAAAACATAGAAGAATGCAGAAAGCTTTTTAAGATTGAGGTGCCTAAAGAGCTTGTGGAAAAAATCACAAAAGAGGTTTACCTGGAAATAAAAAAGGTGGCAAAAATTCCCGGTTTCCGCCCCGGCTCCGCGCCGCAGGACCTCCTGGAGAAACACTACTCCAAAGACGCCGAAGAACAGGTCCTCAAAAGGATTATCCCCGAAGGATATAAGAAGGCCCTTGAGATTCACAGCGTCATGCCGGCCGGCCTTCCGCGCGTTTTCAATGTCGATTTTGAGAAGGGAACCCCCCTTACGTTCGAGGCCGAAGTGGATACGAGGCCAGTCATTAAGCGCTTGAATTACAGGGGCATTAGGGTCAGGAAAAAAAGAATTTCCGTTTCGGAGGTCGAGATAAACGAAGCCCTTTCCAAGTTGAGGGAGATGTGCGCAAAATATCACGACGTGGCAAGGCCGGTAAAGAAAGGCGATTACGCCGTCTGCGAGGTAGAGACATTTATAGACGGGAGAACCGTAACGAAGAAAAATAAAAACATGTGGATTCAGGCGGATAAGGAGGCGTCTTTACTCGGCATGGGCGAAGAGCTAATCGGGCTTACAAAGGGACAGGCGAAGGAAATCGAAGCGAAACTCCCCGAGGACTACCCGGATAAGAAGTACGCGGGTAAGCTTGCCAAATTCAAGGTCCTTGTAAACGAGGTCAAAGAGAAGAAGCTCGCGGCGCTGGACGATACGCTTGCCAGGAGCATGAACACCGAAAGCCTGGAGGCATTAAAAAAGAGGATAGAATCCGAACTATATGCGCGCAAAGAAAATAGCCTAAAAATAAACATGAAGAACCAGATTCTGGAAAAGTTTCTCAAGGAGCACAAATTTTCCGTCCCGAGCGGCATGGTCGCCCGCCAGAAGGAGGTCCTGGCCAAGCGCCTCCAGATGGAGCTTTTGCGTAAAGGTGTACCTAAAGAAGAAACGGAAAAGAAGGTCAAGGAACTGGATTCGAAACTGGGGCAGGATGCGAGGGACAAGATAAGGATCTACTTCATCCTGGATGATATTGCCCTTAAGGAAAAAATCGAGATAAACGATAACGATATAGAAGAAAGGCTGAAGTCCATAGCCCTTTCTACCGGACAGCCGCCCGAAGAGGTAAGGAAGTATTACGAAAAAGAAAACCTCACCGGCGGCCTGGCGGAAGAGATAAAGGAGAGTAAGGTGTTGGAGTTTCTGTTAAAAGAGGCAGAGGTAATCGAGGAGAGATAAGCCCGCCTAACGGCGAGGCAAGGAGGTTATCATGAGCATATTAGTACCGATGGTCATAGAGCAGACGGGCAGGACCGAACGCGCGTACGACATTTATTCGCGGCTTCTTAAAGACAGGATAATTTTTATCGGCACGCCTATCGACGACAACGTATCCAATATCATAATCGCGCAGCTTTTGTTCCTGCAGATGGAAGACCCCGACAAAGACATAAACGTGTACGTAAATACGCCGGGCGGCCACGTGACAAGCGGCCTTGCGATTTACGACACGATGCAGTTTGTAAAACCGGATGTAAATACTTACTGCGTTGGCCAGGCAACCAGCATGGGAGCGCTTCTTTTGGCGGCCGGAGCAAGAGGCAAGCGGTATGCCCTCCCTCATGCGCGCATCATGATACACCAGCCCTGGGGAGGCGTGCAGGGCGCGGCAGCGGATATAAATATCCAGGCCAGAGAAATTATAAGGCTCAAGGAGAAAATCGAGCAGATCCTCGCCAAGCATACAAAACAGCCGCTCGATAAGATAAAAAAGGATACCGACAGGGATTATTTCATGTCGGCGGAAGAGGCGAAAGAATACGGCCTGGTGGACGAGGTCGTCACGTCGGTTAAGAAGAAAAAGTAGGATTAAGGATTAAGAAATGAAGAAGCAATACCTGTTAACGCCGGGGCCGGCACCTGTTCCAGAAGAAGTCATGAAGGTGATGGCAAAGCCGATAATCCACCACAGGACGCCGCAGTACAAAGATATCGTTAAAACCGTGAACGAAAACCTCGAGAAGGTCTTCAAGACAAAACAAAGCGTGTTGACGTTTGCCTCAAGCGGGACGGGCGCAATGGAAGCAAGCGTCGTTAACACACTTTCGGGAGGCGATACGGCAATAGTGGTAAGGGGCGGGAAATTCGGAGAGAGATTCGCCGAAATCTGTGCTTCTTACGGCGTAAGGGTTGTGCCGATTGATATAGAATGGGGCACGAGGCCCGAGCCAGGCATGATAGCGAAAGCCCTCAAGGAAAATCCTGAAACAAAGGCCGTTTTTATTCAGCTTTGCGAAACATCCGCCGCTACCGTATACGACGTAAAATCGGTCGGCGACGTGGTGAAGAAAACCGACGCTATTCTGGTGGTCGACGCGGTAAGCGGTCTCGGCGCCGATGAATTTAAAACCGACGATTGGGGCGTGGATATTGCTATCGGCGGATCGCAGAAGGGATTCATGATACCGCCCGGGCTTTCTTTCTCGGCCGTAAGCGAAAAAGCGCGGAATTTGATTAAGAAATCAAAGCTCCCCAGGTATTATTATGATTTCCGGAGGTATGAAAAGCTTGTTGATAAAGGCGACAGCCCCTGGACCCCTGCCATAACGCTTATAATAGGGCTCGCGAAGGCGCTTTCCATGATCGCGGATGAGGGCCTTGATAATTTCATCGCCAGGCACTGCCGCGACGCGGAATTCGTGCGCAAATCAATTAAAGAGATGGGTCTTTCGCTTTTTTCGAAGTTCCCGTCAAACGCCGTTACCGCCATTGGGGTTCCTGACGGAGTCGATGCCGCCGGGTTAATCAGTTCACTGAAAGAAAAAGGCGTTACGCTTGCCGGCGGGCAGGCCCATCTTAAAGGAAAAATTTTCAGAATCGCCCATATGGGAGCAATAACGCGGAAGGATTTGGAATTCGCGCTCGATAAATTAAAAGAAACACTAGGAGAGAAAAAATGCCGGTAAAAATACTCATAAGCGATCCGCTGGCCGAAGAAGGAGTGGAAATTCTGAAAAAAGAGAGGCACTTCAAGGTAGACGTAAAGCCCAAGCTTCCCCCTGAAGAACTCAAGAAAATTATCTCCTCCTACGACGCCATTATCGTACGCAGCCAGACGAAGGTTACAAAGGATGTTATAAAACACGGAAAATTGCTTAAATTTATCGCCAGGGCCGGCGTGGGACTGGATAACGTGGACGTGAACGAGGCCTCCAAAAGAGGCATCATTGTCATGAACGCGCCCGGCGGGAATACCATTTCGACCGCGGAGCATACGCTTTCGCTTATCTTGGCTTTGTCGCGCAATATACCGCAGGCCGACTCCTCTCTTAAAAAAGGAGAATGGAACAGAAAGAAGTTCATGGGAGTGGAGCTCTACGGGAAGACACTCGGCATAATAGGTCTCGGCAGGATCGGTGCGGAAGTGGCGCGCCGCGCGCTTAGTTTCAAGATGAAAGTAATCGCCTACGACCCGTTCTTGATTCAGGAGAGGGCAACGTCGCTCGGTGTCGAGTCGGTAAATCTGGAAGCGCTTTTTAGAAAGTCGGATTTTATAACGGTGCATACGCCGCTTACGAAGGAAACCAGGCACATCATTGGCGAAAAAAACCTGAGGAAAGTGAAAAAGGGAGTCCGGATTATAAATTGCGCAAGAGGCGGCATAGTGGACGAGAAAGCGCTTGCTAAAGCGATAGAAGACGGCCGAGTGGCGGGAGCGGCTCTGGACGTGTACGAGAGCGAACCGCCCGGCCAGACGCGCCTTATAGGCATGGCGAGGGCGATAACGACGCCTCACCTGGGCGCTTCGACGGAAGAGGCGCAGGTTAACGTTGCCATCGACGTGGCGGAAGCGCTGAAAGACGCCCTTATGAATAATGGCATCAGGAACGCCGTCAACGCCCCTTCCATCGAACCGGAACTCCTTGAGGTCATTAAGCCGTATCTCGACCTCGCGGAGAAAATAGGAAAGATGCACGCCCAGCTTGCCGAGGGTAGCGTCAGCAAGGTCACGATAAGGTATGTCGGCGACATAGGCAAATATAATCTGAACCATATCACGCGTTCCATCATAAAGGGACTGCTTGAGCCGATTCTGGAAGAGAACGTAAACTACGTTAACGCGCTTGTTATCGCGCGCGAACGGGGAATCAAAATTACCGAAGAGAAGACAGAGAAAATAGAGGATTTCGCCAATCTCATGTACGTAAAGGTAGAGTCGGGCCGGACGAAGAATTTCATAATGGGAACCCTGTTCACGAAGGTTGACCCGCGTATCGTGAAGATTAACGAGTTTTACGTCGACGCCGTCCCGGAAGGCCATATGCTCCTCATATACAACATTGATAAACCGGGGATAGTAGGCCAGATCGGAAGCATCCTCGGCAAGAATCACATAAACATCGCCGGCATGACGTTCGGCCGCCTAAAGCCCGGCGGAAAAGCCATAACGCTCCTCAATGTCGATAGTGAGGTTTCGGAAGCCGTTTTGAATAAAATAAGAAAAGCAAGATATATAAAGGGAGTAAAACATATAAAATTATAAACCGTACGGTTGGAAAGGTTTCGATGAAAAAGAAAAAGAAAAACGTAATTTACATTATTGACGTTACAAACCGCGACGGCGTCCAGACCTCGCGCCTGGGCCTGGCGAAGCTGCAGAAGACCATGATAAATATGTATCTGAACGACATGGGGATATACCAGAGCGAGTTCGGCTTCCCCGTTACGCATCACGAGACGAATTACATTAACGCGAACCTGGAACTGGCAAAGCGCGGAGTTTTAAAACCCATCATTCTCGAGGGATGGGTAAGGGCTATCAGGGAGGATGTCGTTAAAGCGACGGAAATGACGGAGGGAAAGCACCTCAATCTTTCCATTTCCACCTCGGACCAGATGATTAACGGGAAATTCAGGGGCAGGCTCACGAAGAAGGACGTCATAACGAGCATGGTAAAAGCCGTCAAGGCCGCCAGGAAAAGGGGCATAAAGACAATAGGCGTTAACGCCGAGGATGCCTCGAGAAGCGACATGAGCTATCTTATAGAGTTCTCATTGGCCGCGAAGGATGCCGGCGCCGACAGGATCCGGTATTGCGATACGCTGGGTTTTGACGACCCATTCAGCATATACGACAGGGTTTCGTACCTTGCCTCGTCCGTGGAACTTCCGATAGAATTACACTGCCACAACGACCTGGGAATGGTTGTCTCTTGCAGCGTAGCGGGCGCGAAGGCAGCCATCGATTCGGGCGTCGACGCCTACATAAACACGACGGTAAACGGCATGGGCGAGAGGGCCGGAAACGCCGATCTCGTCAGCGTAATCCTTGCCGTCAAGTATTCAAGCGGCTTCCAGGGAAAATATAAACTGGACGAGAGAGTAAACCTGAAACACGCCTGGAAAATTGCCAAATACGCCTCTTATGCCTTCGGCATCCCCATTCCCGTAAACCAGGTGGCTGTCGGGGAAAACGCGTTTGCGCACGAGTCAGGAATACACGCCGACGGCGCCTTGAAGGACAGGCGCAACTACGAACTCTACGATTTTGAAGAACTCGGCCGCGGCGAACCCGAGATTATAGATACGGGAAGGTGCATTACCGCAGGCGAGTATAGCGGCATTAAGGGCTTCAGAAACGTTTATGACAAACTGGAGATCAAGTTTAAAAACGAAAAGCAGGCGACGGAAATACTGGAACTGGTGCGTTATGCCAATGTCCACACGCAGAAACCACTGACGGAAGGCGAACTCTGTTTTATTGCGAAGTATCCGTCTATTGCGAAGAAAATTTTTACCATGGAGCCCTTGAAATAAGTCGTAAGGATTAAGAATTAAGGATTAAGTAGAGGAGCTAAAAATGATAAAGTACCCCAAAATTTTTGCCACATTACTGTTAGTGGCGTTTCTACTCGTTACCGCCTCTTGCGCTGAAGAGAAAGGAAGCACAAAACCCAAGAAATCTCCCTGGGACGAAATAACGAAAGACGAGATATGCGAGAGGATAAAACACATGCTGGAGATTTCTCCGGAAGCGGCGGATTTTATACCCAAGCTAAAGATTGCCACAGATAAAGAAGGAAATATTACCGAGATCAAGTACAATATCGACGGTATTTTTAAAGATATAAAAGAACTGGATAAAGAAACCCTTATAAAAATTCACAACCGCATAAATATCGAACGCACGAGGATACAGACGGAGAGAATACAAAGGCAGATGGAGGCAATCCGGGCGTCTCAGAACGTTCAAAGGCCGCCGAGGGTTTACACACCCCCCGCGGTACCTAAGCCGCATACACCCCCGCCCCAACCGCCCAAAGTTCCATCGCCACCGCCCACGCCGCCGGCGCCGCAGCGCCGATAGGGAGAAAAAAACGCTATGGCAAATATAATAGTTGTCGGTGCCCAGTGGGGAGACGAAGGCAAGGGAAAAGTCATCGACATCTTTTCCAAGGATTTTGACTATATCGTCAGGTACCAGGGCGGCAATAATGCCGGTCACACCGTTGTCATCGGAGACGAGAAATTTATTCTGCACCTGACGCCGTCCGGCATATTGCACAGGAAGAAGATTTGCGTTATAGGGAACGGCGTCGTGGTGGACCCGCGGGCCCTGCTGGATGAAATAAAAACACTTGAATCAAAAGGCATAGACGTTAAAGGAAGGTTATTCGTGAGCGAAAATGCTCACGTTATATTTCCCTACCACAGGGTAATTGACGAACTGAAGGAAATAAAAAAAGGAAAATCAAAAATCGGCACGACAAAAAAAGGCATAGGGCCCTGTTACGCCGACAAGGTATCGCGTTCGGGGATACGGATTATGGATCTTTTAAATCCCGATATTTTTAAGGCGAAACTAAAGGCGAACATAGAGGAAAAGAATAAAATCCTGAAAACCCTGTACGGTTTCAAGGGATTCTCTTTTGATAAGGTTTATGAGGACTACCTTAGGCTCGCCGACGAGATAAAAGAGTTCGTCTGCGATACCGCTTTGCTTTTGAACAACGCTATAGAGAT
>JBARPB010000037.1:0-16160 GCA_049642705.1 Candidatus Omnitrophota bacterium | reverse complement strand
ATAGAATAGACGGCATACTCCGCGAGGTTATCCCGCCGCCTAAAGCGATGGAATCAGCCATTCTTACCAGAATAAAATTACTCGGCGATATGGATATAGCGGAACACAGGCTTCCCCAGGACGGCAGATTTAAATTTGGCACGCAAAATAAAAGCATTGATGTGCGGCTGGCCTCAACACCTACCATTTTCGGCGAAAAGATAGTGCTAAGGCTCCTGGACAAGACGGCCCTTCTAATAAAGATGGAAGATCTCGGCTTATACCAGGATAATATAAAGCAGTTTAAACATATTCTAAAGCAGCCCTACGGCATGATTCTCGTAACGGGGCCGACCGGAAGCGGCAAGACCACTACCCTCTATTCCGCCCTTAATTATATAAATGAACCGGCAAAAAATATAGTTACCATCGAAGATCCCGTGGAATACCAGATAAAGGGAATAAACCAGATCCAGATCAAGCCCGCCATAGGGCTTACCTTTGCCTCGAGCCTGCGCACAATCCTGAGGCAGGACCCCGACATAATAATGATAGGCGAGATACGCGACCTGGAGACGCTTGAGAACGCGGTAAAGGCCTCGCTTACCGGGCACCTTGTGCTGAGCACTATCCATACAAATGATGCTCCAGGCGTAATATACAGGCTTATTCATATGGGCCTTGAGCCGTATCTTATCGTAGCGTGCCTGAATCTGGTGGTAGCCCAGCGGTTAATACGCCGTATATGCACGAAGTGCAGGGAGAAAGTGAAACTGAGCGAATCGGCCGTAAAAGGCCTGGAAGACAGGCTGGGCGCGGATCTTAAAAATGTTACTTTCTACAAGGGTACCGGCTGCAAGGCGTGCGGCGGCACCGGGTACAAGGGCAGGGTCGGTATTTTTGAATTTTTTCCGATTACCGAGGAAATAAAGAAAATGATTCTGGAAGGCATAGGCGAGGCCGAATTGAAGAAAGTAGCGCTGAAACTCGGAATGAAAGATCTCCTGCATAGCGGCCTTGAAAAGGTAAACGAAGGCATAACGACTGTCGAAGAGGTCTTAAAGGTAACCTTTGTAGAAAAGGTGTTGTAAAAGATATGCCGGAATTTAAATATAAGGCCAAGGACGCGGGCGGTAAAACCGTAACAGGAAAAAAATACGCCCTCTCAAACGAAGATTTAATCGTGAGATTAGAAAGGAAAAACCTCACTGTCGTTTCCGTTAAGGAAGCGCCGGAGAAGAAAAACCCGCTAAAAGATGTATTTTCTTCGCTTAAAATAGGCTACGGCAGAGTAACGGTATTTGAGTTGGTTGTCTTGTGCAGACAATTGGCCACCATGCTGCAGGGCGGCGTCCCTATTTTAAATGCGATAAAGAGTATAGCGGGTGAGGTAAGAAACCCGGCGTTAAAAGAGGTTCTCGAAGGTGTCGGCAGGGAAGTAACGGAGGGAAAGGGGCTTTCCGAAAGCCTCGCAAAATACCCCCGCGTGTTTTCGGCGCTGTTTCTGGCAATAGTCGAGGCGGGAGAGAAGGTAGGTGCGCTTGACGATATGCTAATCCGCTTAAGTCGCTACCTGGAATCGAGAGACCGCCTTGTAAAAAAAATGCGTTCGGCAACAACCTATCCCGCATTTATAGCGGGCTTTTTCACGCTGGCCATCGCAGCAATAACCCTTTTTATCATACCGAAGTTTCAGGGTATATATGAAAGCTTCGGGGCAGAGCTTCCGGGGCTTACGCTTTTTTTATTCAAAATAAGCAGTTTTTTCGTTAAAAATATATTTTCCATACTTATTATCTTTATAGTAACGTTCTTTTCGCTTTTTCTCTTTATAAAGAACACAAAAAAAGGAAGAACCATGTTTGATAAGACGCTGCTGGGACTTCCGATGTTCGGGGAAGTGATAAAAAAAGCCGCTATAAGCAAGTTCTGCAGGACGCTTTCCACGTTATTAGCGCAGGGGGTATCCGTAACCGAGGCGTTATTCCTTGTAGGCAAGACCTCGGGCAACATAATTATAGAGGAAGCCAGCATCGAATCCGGTAAATTAGTAACAGAGGGTGAAACGATACCCGCCGCCTTTACCAAGATGAAAGTCTTCCCCCCGCTTATGCTGCAGATGGTATCGGTGGGGGTTGATTCGGGGTCTTTGCCCGAACTTTTGGATAAAACGGCGGATTTCTACGAAGAAGAAGTCGATACCTTTGCAAATACCCTGACGACCATGATTGAGCCGATCCTTGTGGTTTCGCTCGGGGCGGTCATAGCGGTAGTGGTACTCGCGCTCTACATGCCCATTTTTAAGCTCGGCAGCGCCATGGGAGGGGGGCATTAGCCGCAAAGTGTGCCTCTTTTCTTGCTTTTTTACCTTTTTCAAGGTATACTTTAATAATACAGGGAGGATGGAAAACATGAGAAACCTTTCTACGAGAATAGCGGTAACGGCGCTTTTATCGCTTGTCGTCATAACAGCGGTTATTACGGGATGCGCCCGGGAAAAAGTGATAAAGACAAAGCAGGGAAAAGAATTTACCATTTCCCTCTCTGCCCTTAAAATAAGCCCGTTTGAATGGGAACTAGCCGAACCTCTGGACGAAGACATCCTGACATTGGTCGGCTCCGAATTTAAAGCCTCGAAAAAAGGCCCCAAAGGCATGATAGGGAAGGAAGTCTGGACTTTCAAGGCTGTTGGCAAAGGGGAAACGGCTGTTGCCTTCAGGCGAAAAAATATCAGCACAGGAGAAGCGGAGATGATTCCCGGCGGAAAAATAGCTATTCCCGTTTCCGTTCGGTAGGGATATGAGAAGAAGAAAATGAAAAAAATAAAAGGCTTTACTTTAGTGGAACTGCTGGTAGTGCTTATCATAATAGGCATCCTGGCCGCCGTAGCGATACCCATTGTTAGAGGCAATACAATAAGGGCAATGCTTACAGAGGCGACCGCCGCATTAGGAACAATTAGAAGCGTGCAAAGAGTGTTTTTTGTCGAAAACAATTATTATCAGAGTATAGGTTATATTAGCTCGACCTCTAATCTTGCAGGCATAAGGATTCGCCGTGCGGGGGAGCCTTACGGCATGGGTGATTTAGACGGCACTTATTTCAGCCAGGAATGTTACTATGTAGACAGCGCTTATGCTTACTGCCTTTCGGGATATACGACAAATATCGCTCCAAAAGCAGCTGATATTGCAAGCTTATTAGGGCCGGGCCTCAAGTGGATTCGAATTAACGTTGCGACCGGAGACATTGTGCATGCCAACATGCCTGAGTCAGGATATCCTTCGTATTACTAATTGGGCACTTTTATTTGCAAAAGGGATATGAGGAGAAGAAAATAAAAAAAATAAAAGGCTTTACTTTAGTGGAACTGCTGGTAGTGCTTATCATAATAGGCATCCTGGCCGCGGTAGCGATACCCATTGTTAGAGGCAATACAATAAGGGCAATGCTTACAGAGGCGACCGCCGCGTTAGGGACAATTAGAAGCGCGCAAAGAGTGTTTTTTGTCGAAAACAATTCTTATTTCAATGTAGGTTGGGTTAACGGGACGTCTAATATTCCAGGCATGTTTGTTCGCACAGGGCCAACTTACGCAAATCCCGGCCCCGGCGGGTTGGGTGATTTAGACGGCACTTATTTCAGCCAGGAATGTTACCTCATAAGCGGCGCTTGGGCTTATCTTACTGTGGGATATTATACAAATGACGCTCCAAGAGGAACTGAAATTGAAAGCTTACTGCCGATGTACTCGTGGATTCGAATGAACGTTACGACCGGAGACATTACGCAGTACAACATGCCTGAGTCAGGACATCCTTCGTATTACTAATTGGGCACTTTTATTTGCAAAAAGGTATAATATCAAGTATACTTATATATACGGTATAGCCGTATAAAATGAAAGGAGGCGAAGCGAAATGTTAGGAAGAAAAGGTTTTACGCTGATAGAACTTTTAGTGGTAATTATCATAGTCGGCATCCTGGCCGCGGTCGCAATTCCCATGATGAGGGGTAACGTAATGAGGGCGCGTGCCTCGGAAGCGCTTGCCGGAGTGGGCTCGATACGTTCGCAGATGAGGATGGAACTGGCCGAGCACAACGCTTATAACAATGACGTTGTCGTAGGCGTGGTTGTGGGCAACGTTCCCGGATTTCAGGCCGGCGACCTGAACGGCAGGTTCTTTAGCGATGCTGATTATAGCGTAACAGCAGTAGGCGCTAGCACATTTACCGTGACTGCAACAGGCGCGGCATCCGGCGGGACAAGCGGCGAGACTATGACCGGAGTCACAATAACAATCGACCAGGCCGGCAATATAGTTGAAACCTATCCGTAATCTACGGATCGAAGCGGAATAGCCGATAATTAATAACTGAATAAAAACAGGTTATATAAAAAAGAGGGGAGAATCCCCTCTTTTTTATTGTTAAAGTCGCCCTATTAGTTGTATAATGTTATATCTTAAACCATGTTAATAGATACCCACTGCCACCTTGATTTTAGCGAATATAAATCAGATAGGGAAGCCGTTATAGAACGGGCCGAAGAGGCCGGTGTTAAATACCTCATAAACGTTGCATCAAGTCTTGAAGGGGCAAGGGAAAGCGCGAAACTCGCTTCCACGCATGAGAATATCTTTGCCTCGATAGGCATACATCCGCATCATGCCGACGACATAACAGAAGATACGTTCGCCGAAATTGAGCGGCTCGCCGGAGATAAAAAAGCAGTCGCGATAGGCGAAATCGGGCTGGATTACTTTAAAAGCCCCTCGGCGCCGGATAAACAAAAAGAACTATTCGTTAAATTTATCGGGCTTTCGAAGAAGATTAATCTTCCGTTGATAATCCATAACCGCGACGCGCATCGCGATACGCTGGATATTTTAAGAAAAACATGTGATATCCCTATCCGGGGCGTGATGCACTGTTTTTCGGGCGATAGGAAACTGCTTTCGGAAGTCCTGGAACTTGGTTTGTTTGTTTCTTTCACGTGTAATATTACTTTCAAGAACGCTGCCCGCTTAAGGGAGGTGGCAAAGGCCGTTCCGCCCGAGAAGCTCCTTCTGGAGACAGACGCGCCGTTTCTCGCGCCTCAAGCCTACAGGGGAAAGCGCAACGAACCGGCGTATATGACGGAACTTCGCGACTGCTTATCGGAACTTCTGAATTTGCCGAAAGACGAAGTAGAGAGAATAACAACGGAAAACGCAAAGAGGTTATTCGCCCTAAATATATGAACAAAGATTTCATAAAGAAAAACTGGGTATACATCGCGCTGCTTTGCTTCATAATAGCGCTTAACGTTCTGCCGCGGCTTGACAAAGAAAAAACGAAAGAAGAAGTCAAAGTCAAAGAGGAAACGCTTTTTGTCGATTTCGAAGAAGCGCAGGAGAGAAGCAGAAAAATAGAAGGCGCAGTAAAAGAAAACCTCTCGCTTTACCTTTTTTACATATCTATTAATGTGCTAATTGTTTTTATATTCCTTGTGGGGCTTGCCGCGGACGGTTATTTCATTACGAGCCGCTTAAGAAAAAAAGATTTATTTCAGAAGACGCAAAACCCGGACCCCCCGCGCTGGGAAATAGCGGAAGTGTTCAAGATAGTTATACTCGCATTCACCGCGAGCTATATTTTTCTCATATTGTTTAGTTTTTTCACGAGCGTTTTTCAGGCCGTTACGAAGACAGAACCCGGATTTTACAAGAACGAACATTTCAGGATGATTTTCGACACGATTATACTTGATTCTATCCTTTTTCTGGTTATCCTTAGGTTTCTATGGGGTGGCCACAGAAAGAGGCTTGCGGACCTTGGTTTTGCGGCGAAAAATATGACGAAAAATATATTCTACGGCATATCCGGCTACGTAGGTATCATACCCGTGATTTTTATCGTGGGAGTTCTGATATATGCTCTGTTGAATGTCCTTAAGATAAAGCCGCCGCCTCAGCCGATAGTCGGGCTTTTCCTCATGGAAAAAAACATCGCCCTTATATTCGTATCGAGTTTAATAGCGTCCGTATTCGGCCCCGCAATAGAAGAGATATTTTTTAGAGGCGTCATGTACAACGCGGTGAAACGCAAAATCGGCGTATTCCGGGCGATTTTAATAACAAGCGTGCTTTTTTCCTTTTTACACACTCATGCCATGACCTATTTTTTAGTAGGTTTTATACCGATTACGATTCTCGGGGTTGCGCTTGCCTATTTATACGAAAAAACAGGCAGCCTCATCCCCTCGATTACGCTGCACGTCCTAAACAACGTCGGCAGCGTCTCTATGGTGTTTTTGTTCAAGTATTTTAACAGTTTAGCAGGGTAAAAACATGCCTATTTCTACAATCGAATGGAAAAATAACAGGGTTAAGATAATCGACCAGACACTTCTTCCGCATAAGTTGAGATTTATCTATTGCGATTCGGCAGAAGATCTCTGGGGTGTCATAAAGACCATGAAGATAAGGGGCGCGCCGGCGCTCGGGGTCGCGGCTGCGTTTGGTGTTTATCTCGGTGTAAGAAATTCGCATAGAAACTTTTTTAAAGACCTCGATAAGACAATAAAATATATTGCAACCTCAAGACCGACGGCAAGAAACCTATTCTGGGCGCTGGAGAGAATGAAAAGTAAAGCTTACGCGCACAAGAAAGAGCCGGCCGAAAGGATAAAACGTATCCTGCTGAAAGAAGCCAACGAAGTGTTGCGGGAGGATAAGGATATATGCCGGAAGATGGGCAAGTTCGGAAGTTCGCTTATAAAAGCGGGCGACAGCATCCTTACCCATTGTAACGCCGGAGGCCTTGCTACTGCCGACTACGGGACGGCCCTCGGCGTGCTTTTCGCGGCCAAGGCCGAGGGAAAGAAGATAAAAGTATATGCCGATGAGACAAGACCCGTCCTGCAGGGTTCGCGTCTTACGACGTGGGAGCTTATGAGGGAAGGGATAGATACGACACTTATCTCGGACAACACCGCCGCAAGCCTCATGGCAAAAGGTAAAATCGATAAGGTAATCGTAGGGGCCGACAGGATTGCGAGAAATGGCGATACGGCAAATAAAATAGGAACCTACAACCTGGCGGTCCTTTCGCATTACCACAAGATACCCTTTTACGTTGCCGCGCCGCTTTCGACAATCGATACCCGCACGAAAAGCGGTAAGGAGATACCAATAGAGGAGCGCAGCCCCGACGAGGTGCGCAAAATCGGCGGTGTTTACATCGCACCGAAGAGGGTCAAGGTCTATAACCCAGCATTTGACGTAACACCGGCGAGGTTTATTACTGCAATCATTACGGAAAAAGGCATATTGCGTAAACCGTTTAGAAAAAGTATAAAGAATGCAAGAGCTTAAATTTGTAAGATATATTTCAAAAAAGTTCAAAACAAAACCGCCTGTCGTACGCGGCATAGGCGACGATTGCGCCGTGCTCGGATATACACGCGACAAATACATGCTTCTTACCTGCGACATGATCATAGAAGGGACGCATTTTACCAAAAAAGCGACACCCTTTCAAATAGGATGGAAAGCTATGGCCGTTAACATTAGCGACATAGCAGCGATGGGAGGCATTTCTAAATACGCCCTCATATCAGCCGGTATTCCCCGGAATAAAGGTATGAAGTTTTTAAAGGAAATCGCAAGGGGCATAGAGGCGATTTCAAAGAAGTTCGGCATAAGCGTCATAGGCGGCGATACAAACACATCCGCTAAAACAGTAGTAAATGTTACGCTGCTGGGCGAAGTCGAGGAAAAACGCCTCACAACAAGAAGCGGCGCAAAAGTTGACGACTTAATCTTCGTGACAGGCGCACTTGGCGAAGGCAAAATTAAACATCTCAATTTTACGCCGCGACTTAAAGAGGCAAGAATATTGGTCAAAAATTTCAAAATAAGCTCAATGATAGACCTATCCGACGGTTTAGCAATGGACTTGAATAGATTGGCAAAAGCGAGTAAAGTCGGCGCGCGCGTTTACAAAAGCCTAATACCGCTTTCGAAAAAATCAGAGCCGCTCGAGAAAGCAATTTCTTCAGGTGAAGATTTCGAGCTTCTTTTTACCGCTTCCTTACGTGAGTCGAAAAAGATAATAATGCGCATGGGTGAAAAAGAAGGCCTCCCTATTACGCTTATAGGTGAGATAGTTGATAGACGCCTGGGCGTGGGCATTGTAGAAGAAGAGGGAAAAACGAAACGACTTAAGCCTAAAGGCTATGCGCACTTATGAAACACACGACAAAAAGCGCGGAGGAGACACTGGCGCTCGGATGCGAATTTGGCAAGAAGCTCAAGGGCGGTACCGTAGTCGCGCTTATCGGCGAACTCGGCACGGGAAAAACCATATTTACGAAAGGAATTGCTAAGGCCTTAGGCGTTAAGGACTACGAATACGTGAACAGCCCTTCGTTTGTTATCGTGAAGGAATACAGGTCGAAGAAAACACCGCTTTATCATTTTGACTTATACAGGTTAAAATCAAGCCATGACCTGGCGACGGTCGGCTATGAAGAATACTTTTACTCGAGCGGCATATCGGTCGTAGAGTGGGCTGACAGGGCAATGGATGCCCTGCCGGAAGGGCATATCTCGGTGAAATTTAAACATTTAGGAAAAAATAAGCGGGAAATCGCGATAACATGAAAATCCTTGCCATAGATACATCCACGAAGTTCTTGAGCGTGGCGATAGCGGAAGACGAAAAGATTCTTGCCTCGTTTCGCGACGACGGCAACCTAAGGCATTCCGCCTCGCTCATCCCGACGATAGATAGCCTGCTCAAGAAATGAAAGCTTACACTCAAAAATATCCACGAAATCGCCCTGAGCATCGGCCCCGGCTCATTTACGGGCCTTAGAATAGGCGTGGCTACATGCAAGGCGATAAACCTGGCTCTCGGGATACCGATTGTATCTGTGCCGACACTCGATGTTATCGCCCACAACTTTATAAACGCAAAAGAAGAAATGCTTTGCCCTTTAATAGACGCAAAAAAAGCCAAAGTTTACGCCTCTTTATATAAAAAAGTCAACCGACCCCAGTCAACCGGGGCGGTTGATTTGGGTCGGTTGAACAGGATTACGGATTATATGCTGGTGGACATAGACAGTTTGCTTGATAAAATAGATAAACCGACGCTGGTTTTTGGGGACGGCGTAGGGCTTTACAGTGATTCCTTGAAGAAAAATACGCTTATCAGCATTTCGACAGAGGACTGGCACCCGAAGGCGGAGGTCGTTGCTAAATTGGGATTTCAGAAGGCCAAGAAACGGCAATTCGCGAATCCGGATAAGCTGGTGCCGATGTATCTTCATTCCCAGTATTGCCAGATAAAAGGACATAAAGGATGATAAAAGAAGTTAATTACCGCCCGACCTGGGCGGAGATAGACTTAGACGCTATAAGGCATAACACAAGGAAAATACAGGATATTTTAGGCAAAGATACCAATATAATGGCCGTGGTAAAGGCCAATGCTTACGGACACGGCATAGTTGAGACCTCCAAGGTTCTAGAAAAACTTAAGATCGGATATTTAGGCGTAGCGACGCTGGATGAGGCCTTGGTCTTGCGCAAAGCCAAAATAAAACTTCCCATATTGATTTTAGGTTCTGTTTTACCCGAAGAGGCTGAAGTTGCCGTTAGGAATAATATCGCATTAACCTTGTGCAGCAAGGAGCTTTTAAAAGCGCTTGTGAATATGGCCGGGAAAAAGTTAAAACCCAAAGTGCATATAAAAGTGGATACGGGCATGGGAAGGATCGGCGTCTGGCACGAGAGGGCGGTAGAGTTTATAATAGATGCCAAGAAACATAAAAATATAGAAATAGAGGGCATATATACCCATTTTTCAATCGCCGGCCGCGACAAGTTTTTCACGCAGTACCAGATAGATTCCTTCGAAGAGATCTTAAGAGCCCTTGAGCGCCTTGGGATGTCGATACCGCTAAGGCACGCGGCAAATTCCATCGCCTGCGTGGACTGGAAAAAATCCCATCTTAACATGGTAAGGCCGGGTATTATCATTTACGGGATTTACCCGAAGAGGAATTTCCCGCGGCGTATAGATCTGAAACCCACCTTTTCGCTTAAAACAAAAATCGTATTCATAAAAAATACCCCGCCTGGAAGGTCCATAAGCTACGGCCGGACTTACATAACCCAGTCGCATACAAAGATTGCGACCATCCCCATAGGATATGCCGATGGCTACGGAAGGATTCTCTCCAACAAAGCCGAGGTACTTGTAAGGGGCCGTCGTGCGCCCGTTATCGGAAAGGTGACGATGGACCAGACAATGATCGACGTAGGCCACATTAAGAATGTAAAGGTAGGCGACGAGGTAGTGCTGATCGGAAAACAAAAAGAAGAAGAAATTAGAGTGGAAAAACTCGCCCGCCTCGCAGGTACCATCCCCTACGAAATCGTAACCGGCATAACAAATCGGGTTCCACGTCTCTATACACACAAATAAAATATGTCAAAAAGACGGTTTATCGCACATGTGGACATGGACGCGTTTTTCGCCGCGATAGAACAACGGGATAATCCCAGGTTTCGTGGAAAGCCAGTTGTCGTAGGTGCAAACCCGAAAAAAGGCAAGGGCCGCGGCGTTGTCTCAACATGTTCCTATGAGGCGCGAAAATTCGGCATTCACTCCGCCATGCCTATCTCCATAGCTTATAGGAAGTGCCCACATGCCATCTTCTTACCGGTAAACGGCAAGAAATATAGCAAAGTTTCACACCAGATTTATGATATCCTTTACGATTTTACCCCTGATATTGAACTGGTAAGCATTGACGAGGCGTTCCTGGACATAACGGGCAGCTACCATCTTTTTGGTACACCGCAGAAGACATGCATGTTAATAAAATCCCGCATAAAAAACAAGACAGGTCTTACCGCATCCGTGGGCCTTGCGCCGATAAAAATGGCGGCAAAAATTGCATCCGATCTCGAGAAACCCGACGGATTTGTCGAGGTAACCGAGGAAGGGCTCCTGGATTTTCTTTGGCCGCTTGAGATATCAAAAATGTGGGGCCTGGGTAAAAAAACCGAGGTAGTTTTTCGCGACATGGGCATGAACACCATCGGTGATATCGCCAAAAAAAACCTAAAGGAATTAACGGACACCTTTGGAAAAAACGGCGCACATTTCTGGTATCTTGCCCGCGGCATAGATGAAAGAGAAGTCGAAACTGAAACAGAAACAAAATCCATAGGAAATGAAGTCACATTTGACAGGGATACCTCGGATAAGGAAAGAATAGAAGGGGCATTAATGGCGCTTTGCGAAAAAGTCGCAGGCCGCATGAGGCAGGAGGGGTTTAAGGGAAGGACTATTACTTTAAAGATACGGCTCGAAGGTTTTAAAACCTACACCCGCTGTGTCACGATAGGTACCGCTATTAATTTTGAAGATATGCTTTACAAAGAGGTTAAAATCCTTTATAATAGGTTTGATACGAAAGGTAAAAAAGTTCGTCTTGTCGGCGTTTCGGTTTCTAATCTTTCTCCGATAAGTTCCCGGGAGTGGCTCTTTAAAGAAAGTGTCGACAAAAAAAGAGAAAGTATCCATAAAGCGGTTGATAAGATAAAAGCACGTTTCGGAGAGGGATTTATCCATAGAGCGACAAGTGGTAAGATAATAAAAATAGGAGGGAGAAAACATGGCTGATTTTCAAAAACCGGAAGATCTTTTTAAAACACCCGATGATTTTCTAAAAGAGGCGAAGAAGAAATTGCAGAATTTTAAAGGGGGCATACCCGTTGTTATCGCGATTATCGTGATAATAGCAGCGCTTTTTTCCAGTATTTACTCGGTAGGGCCCGACGAAGTAGGCGTAATCCGCCGCTTCGGAAGATACGTAAGCACGACAAACCCCGGGCTTCACGTCAAAATACCGTTTATCGAGAAGGTGAACAAGGTCAAGGTAAAATACATTTTCAAGGAGGAGTTCGGCTTCCGCACGACGCGGCCGGGAATTGTAAGCCAGTACTCAGCTATGGAATACTTTGAGGAGTCACTCATGCTTACAGGAGACTTAAACGTCCTTGTGGTTGAGTGGATAGTCCAGTTTAAGATAAAGGACCCCGTAAAGCTTCTCTTTAACATAAGAAACCCATTAAGGACGATACGCAATATCTCAGAAGCCGTGATGCGGCAGGTCGTGGGTGACAATACGGTAAACGAAATCCTTACCACAAGGAGGGTGGAGATAAACCAGGAGGTGCAGGATAAGCTGCAGGAAATCCTGGATTCCTACGATAGCGGTGTACAAATTGTAACGGTGAAATTGCAGGACGTGAACCCGCCCGATGAGGTAAAACCTTCTTTCAACGAGGTAAACGAGGCAAAACAGGAAAAGGAGAAGGTCATAAACCAGGCCTGGGAGAGCTACAACAAGGTTATCCCGAAGGCACGCGGCGAAGCTGAGAAAACGATAAGGGAATCCGAAGGCTATGCGCTTGACAGGATAAACCGCTCAAAAGGAGACGCCACGAAATTCATAGCGACCTGGGAGGCGTATAAGAATGCGAAAGAGGTTACGAAAAAACGGCTTTACCTTGAGGCAATGAATGAAATCCTGCCGAAAGCCGGCAAGAAGTTTATAATAGACTCCGAGCAGAAGGGAATATTGCCGCTGCTCAATTTAACCGAAAAAGGAGGTGCGTAATGAAAAAGGTTTTATCGCTTATAACTGCCCTCGTAATCGTTATTGCGCTCCTTGCCATAAGCGGCGCGGTGTACACCATCGACGAGACGCAGCAGGTCGTGATAACGCAGTTCGGCGAGCCCATAGGTAAACCTATTACAGAAGCCGGGCTTCATTTCAAGACACCATTCATCCGGCAGGCTAATTATTTCGACAAGAGGATTCTTGAGTGGGACGGAAACCCGAACCAGATACCGACTAAAGATAAGAGATACATCTGGGTAGATACTACGGCCCGTTGGAAGATAGTAGATGCTTTAAAATTCTTACAGTCGGTGAGCAGTGAGACAGGGGCCCACGCAAGACTGGACGACATAATTGATTCGGCTACAAGAGATTTCGTAACAAGCCATAAGCTTGTTGAAGCCGCAAGGAACACCAACAGGATTATAGAAGAAATTTCGGCAAAAGAGGCTGAACCTACGGATCAGATTGCAGGTGAACTTGAAAAGATAGAATTCGGAAGGAACGCCCTCACCCGCGGCATACTCCGTGAAGCGAGAAGGATTGTGCCGCAATACGGAATAGAGCTTGTTGACGTGCGGATAAAAAGGATAAACTACGTTTCCGAAGTTCAGAAAAAGGTATTTGACAGGATGATATCCGAAAGAAAACGCGCGGCCGAACAATACCGTTCCGAAGGCCAGGGCAAAAAAGCCGAGATTGAGGGCCAGATGGGAAAGGAACTCAAGCAGATACGCTCCGAGGCCTACAAGGTAGCCCAAGAGATAAAGGGAAAAGCCGACGCCGAGGCGACGGATATCTACGCAAACGCGTATAACAAAGATCCAGAATTTTACGCGTTTCTGAAAACCCTTGATACGTATAAAGATACTATCGATGAGAACTCTACGGTGATTTTAACGACGGAGAGCGAGTATTTGACGTATTTGAAAAAGACACAGTAGCTGTCGTTAAGCTTGACAAAAGCAAGAATTGGTGGTATACTAGATAGTAGCCGATAAGGGCAAACCACTGGAAACCGTGGGACGCAAAACCTCAGGCCTAAGTCGGTCATAAAGCCGAAACCCGACGGAGGCGATGACTTAAGGGTAAGAGAGGCGATGGCCGAGACGGTAGCTGGGTTGCCGACATAAGTGGTAGGGACCAGTCGAATAAAGGTCTGCCATATGTCGTTGGCCTTATCGGTGGGAATTATATTTTTTTAAACTCGGAGATTAACGGTAGCATCCTCCGGGTTTTTTTTATATGAACTTCCTTAATCACGCAAAAAGGTTGACATTAGTTCCTTCCATAAGGTATACTATATAGCCTATATTGCTTAAAATTAGTATATAAGGAGTTGCCATGAAAAGCGATAGGATGAAAAAGGGTCTGGAACGCATGCCGAACAGGGCTCTTTTATACGCAACTGGTATTTCGCCTTCTGTAATGAGCAAGCCCTTTATCGGCATTGCCTCGAGTTTCACGGATTTAATTCCGGGACACGTGGGCATGAGAAGGCTGGAGCGCTTCATCGAGCGCGGCATAGCCGCGGGTGGTGGGGTTCCGTTTATATTCGGCATTCCCGGTATCTGCGACGGCATCGCAATGGGTCATGTCGGGATGAAGTATTCGCTCGCCTCGAGGGAACTCATAGCCGATATGGTGGAAACCGTCTGTAGGGCGCATCAGCTTGACGGCCTTGTGTGCCTTACCAATTGTGACAAGATTACACCAGGCATGCTCATGGCAATCGCGCGGATTAACATACCGGCAATTGTCGTTACGGCAGGGCCCATGATTTCGGGAAATTACAACTTCGAGCGGCGAAGCCTTGTCCGCGACACGTTCGAAGCCATAGGGAGGTTCAAAAGCGGAAAAATCACGAAGGAAGAACTCGAAGCCCTGGAGCTATGCGCCTGTCCGGCGCAAGGGGCATGCCAGGGTTTGTACACGGCAAATTCAATGGCCTGCCTTACCGAGACACTGGGCATGGCCCTTCCCGGTTGCGGAACCGCTTTAGCGGGTTCTGCCAAGAAGGAAAGGATTGCCTACGAATCCGGCATACAAGCAGTGAATCTTGCAAGAAGAAATACCCTGCCGAGGACAATCATGACGCAGAAGGCCTTCGAGAATGCCATAAAGATGGACATGGCGCTCGGCGGCTCCACAAACACGGTTCTTCACCTTATGGCTATAGCGCATGAGGCGGGAGTGAATTTAAAACTTGAGGCCTTTGACAAGATAAGTAAGACCACAGCGCATATTACAAATTTAAGGCCGGGCGGCGACTATTTCATGGAAGACCTTGAGTACGCCGGAGGTATCCCGGCGGTTATGAAGCGGTTAAGGCAGGTTCTGAACAACCTCCAGACTGTAAGCGGAAGGACAATAAGCCAGATTGCCGCCGAAGCGAAGATTTCCAACGAGAACGTGATAAGAAGCATTAAAAACCCTTATCACGCAGAAGGCGGCATTTTTATCCTGAAAGGAAACCTTGCACCCGAAGGCGCGGTTGTGAAACAATCAGCCATAAGCAAAAAGAACAGCCGCTTCAAAGGCAAAGCCAGGGTTTTCGATTCCGAAGAAGAGGCGATGAACGCCATCATGCAGCGCAAGATCAGAAAAGGCGACTCGGTCGTCATCAGGTACGAAGGGCCGTGCGGCGGACCGGGCATGAGGGAAATGCTGGGCCCGACAGCCGCTATAGCGGGGCTTGGCCTCGGAGAAGACGCGGCGCTCATTACAGACGGCAGGTTCTCGGGCGGAACCCGGGGCATAAGCGTCGGCCATATCTCACCCGAGGCGGCCGCGGGAGGTCCTCTTGCAATCGTCAAAGACGGCGATGAAATTGTTATTAACATCGCAAAAAGGACGATTGATATAAACTTGAACTCGCGCCAGATAAACGAAAGATTTGCCACGTGGAGGAAGCCCGAGCCGAAGATTAAGGAAGGGTATTTGGCGCGTTATGCAAAAATAGTGAGTTCTGCAAGCGAAGGAGCGATTTTTAGGATTTAGTGAGGTATTTAGTATGGCAAAAATAACCGGTGCGGAGATACTGATAGAATCGCTGAAGCGCGAGAAGGTAAAGGTGATGTTCGGCTATCCCGGCGGCTCGGTGCTGCCGTTTTTCGACAAACTCTACGACGTAAGGCAGCCGCGCTTCATCCTGACCAGGCACGAGCAGGGCGCCGCGCACGCTGCCGACGGATACGCGCGCGCGACGGGAGAGGTAGGCGTCTGTGTCGCCACTTCGGGCCCGGGAGCGACGAACCTTGTCACGGGAATAGCGACCGCTTACATGGATTCCATTCCTGTCGTAGCGCTTACGGGCCAGGTCAAGACGCACCTGATAGGAAACGATGCTTTTCAGGAGGCGGATGTTACCGGCATCACGCGTCCTATCACAAAGCATAATTTTCTTGTCAAGGACGTTAAAGAACTCGCGCAGATCGTAAAGGAGGCCTTTCACATCGCCAGGACCGGAAGACCCGGCCCTGTTGTAATAGAT
>JBARPB010000036.1:0-30000 GCA_049642705.1 Candidatus Omnitrophota bacterium | reverse complement strand
CGAAGTAACCCGGATTTAATCCGGTTTGCGATAAAGTTGTTCTTTCTCAACTATATTTTAGGGTAATAAAAAAGGCGTCTAAAAAACGATCAAGAAATTGGTCAAGCTACGAAGAGCTCACGGTGGATGACTTGGCACGAGTAGGCGATGAAGGACGTGGTAAGCAGCGATATGCTCCGGGGAGTCGCAAACAGACTTTGATCCGGAGATCTCCGAATGGGGCAACCCGCTCCGCTTAATCGCGGGGCACCCCGATTTTATCGGGGAGCGACACCAGGGGAAGTGAACCATCTCAGTACCCTGAGGAAAAGAAACCGGAATGATATTCCCTAAGTAGCGGCGAGCGAAACGGGAAGAGCCTAAATTCCGCAAGATTATAGCCTGTATGCGTTTCTTGCGGGAGGTAGCGGGAACAGGTCGGATCCGGATACAGCCGGGTCGGCATTTTAACAATTCGCGCCATAGCCGAATAACCTGGAAAGGTTAATCATAGAAGGTGATAGTCCCGTAGGCGAAATGGCTGCGGATATGCCGGACTTGTTTCCCAAGTACTATGGGACACGGGAAACCCCGTAGGAATCTGCCCTGACCACAGGGTAAGGCTAAATACTAATTCGTGACCGATAGTGAACAAGTAATGTGAATGAAAGTTGAAAAGTACCCCGGTAAGGGGAGTGAAATAGTACCTGAAACCATGAGCTTACAAGCGGTGGGAGGCCTATGCCCCGTCTTAGACGGGGAACGGCTGACCGCGTGCCTTTTGCATAATGAACCGGCGAGTTACTCTATTTAGCAAGGTTAACCCTGAAGAGGGGGAAGCCGTAGCGAAAGCGAGTCTGATAAGGGCGATTAAGTTAGATGGAGTAGACCCGAAGCGAAGTGATCTACCCATGGTCAGCGCGAAGCTTGGGTAAAACCAGGTGGAGGTGCGAACCCGTTAACGTTGAAAAGTCATGGGATGAACTGTGGGTCGGAGTGAAAGGCTAATCAAACTTCGTGATAGCTGGTTCTTTCCGAAATAGCTTTAGGGCTAGCCTCGCATAACTGGATAGTGGGGGTAGAGTACTAAATGGGCTAGGGGGCCTACCAGCCTTCCGAACCCAATTAAACTGCGAATACCATTATTTTTATTGCGGGAGTCAGAGTGTGGGGGATAAGCTTCATGCTCAAAAGGGAAACAGCCCAGACCGCCGGCTAAGGTCCCTAAATACGGGCTAAGTGGTAAAGGATGTAAGACCGCTCAAACAACCAGGATGTTGGCTTAGAGGCAGCCATCATTTAAAGAGTGCGTAACAGCTCACTGGTCGATGTGGTTTTGCGCCGAAGATAATCGGGGCTCAAGCCCGTTACCGAAGCCGCGGAATGCGGAATTCCTTCGGGAATTTCGTATTGGTAGGAAAGCGTTCCATTTTAGGTTGAAGCGGGACCGTGAGGACCCGTCGACGACATGGAAGTGATTATGCCGGTATGAGTAGCGAAAAAATCCGTGGAAAACGGATTCGCCGAAAATCTTAGGTTTCCTGGGGAAGGTTAATCCGCCCAGGGTTAGTCGAGCCTAAGCCGAAGCCGAAAGGCGTAGGTGATGGATAGCGGGTTTAATATTCCCGCACCGCCTATCTCGCGTTATCAACTACGGGATGACGCAGTAAGCTAAACCAGCGCGCGACCGGATGTGCGCGTCCAAGCCCGTACCCCCTGAGCAATCAGGGGCGAGGGGTTTTAGGGAGCCCGATCTACGGAGACGGCGAACTGGTTGATGCTACACTGCCTAGAAAAGCTCTCGTGGTGAGTTAGATGGGCGATCGTACCGTAAACCGACACAGGTAGATAGGCAGAATATGCCAAGGCGCTCGAATTAACCCTCGTTAAGGAACTAGGCAAAATAGCCCCGTAACTTCGGGAGAAGGGGCGCCCGAGTAGCGTGAAGCCTACCAATCTGGTGGAGCGCGAAAGGGCCGCAGTGAAAAGGCCCGTGTGACTGTTTAGCAAAAACACATGTCTCTGCTAACTCGTAAGAGGATGTATAGGGACTGACACCTGCCCGGTGCTGGAAGGTTAAGGATGAGGGTGACCTCGCCATTTCGCAAGAAATAGCGGGGAAGCTCAAGTTCAAAGCCCCAGTAAACGGCGGCCGTAACTATAACGGTCCTAAGGTAGCGAAATTCCTTGTCGGGCAAGTTCCGACCTGCACGAATGGTGTAACAACATGGGCGCTGTCTCAACGAGGGGTTCGGTGAAATTGTAGCATCGGTGAAGATGCCGGTTACCCGCGACTAGACGGAAAGACCCCGGAACCTTTACTGTACGCTGGTATTGGATTTTGGTCCGATCTGTGTAGCATAGGTGGGAGGCTGCGAAGCTCTGGCGTTAGCCGGAGTGGAGCCATCAGTGAAATACCACCCTTATTGTACTAGGACTCTAACCCGCCTTAGGGCGGAGACAGTGCCAGTCGGGCAGTTTGACTGGGGCGGTTACCTCCTAAAGCGTAACGGAGGTGTTCAAAGGTACCCTCAGTGCGGTCGGCAATCGCACGGTGAGTGTAAAGGCACAAGGGTGCTTGACTGCAAGACCTACAAGTCGAGCAGGGTGGAAACACGGACTTAGTGATCCGGCGGTAGCACGTGGAAGCGCCGTCGCTCAACGGATAAAAGGTACTCCGGGGATAACAGGCTTATAGGGCCCAAGAGTTCATATCGACGGCCCTGTTTGGCACCTCGATGTCGGCTCATCACATCCTGGGGCTGGAGAAGGTCCCAAGGGTTCGGCTGTTCGCCGATTAAAGTGGTACGTGAGCTGGGTTCAGAACGTCGTAAGACAGTTCGGTCCCTATCTGTCGTGGGCGTAGGATATTTGAGAGGAACTGTCCTTAGTACGAGAGGACCAGGACAGACGAGCCTATGGTGTTCCAGTTGTCACGCCAGTGGCACGAGCTGGGTAGCTATGCTCGGAACGGATAAGCGCTGAAAGCATCTAAGCGCCAAGCCTCCCTCAAGAAAGGATATCCCTGAAGACACCTTGAAGACTACAAGGTTGATAGGTTTCAAGTGTAAGGCCCGTAAGGGCTTCAGCTTAGAAATACTAATCTGTCGTTTGGCTTGACCTTTTTTCTTACCCTATCTTATAGTTGTTCCCTTTTGAGTGCTCATAGCGAGGAGGTTCACCCGTTCCCATTCCGAATACGGCCGTTAAGCTCCTCAGCGCCGATGGTACTACCCGGGCAACTGGGCGGGAGAGTAGGTCAGCGCTCGCTTATATTGCAAAAGCCCTTGACCCTTGACATCAAAGATGTCAAGGGTCAAGCGCTTTTTTTTTGCTTCTTTCATATTTATATGATATAATCTGCTTATGAGGTTTATCGTTTCCGAAAAAAGATTCTACCTTTTTTTAACGATATCCGTTTTCCTTTTTGCATCCCTTTGTTTTTCCCAAGAAGCAGGTAAGGCCTCTCCTCAAGATGTCATAAAACAATATAGAAAAGTCCTAAGAACCGCCGCCGATCCCGCCAAAATCGCCGAGGCACATTATAAAATAGGCTTCGCGCTCGAGGAACTCGGCAGGGAAACCGAAGCCACTGCCGAATACCTCAAGGTAATAATAAATTACCCCGGGGTAAAATCCGCAAGCAGGATGGCCGAGGACGGTCTCGGCCGCCTTTACAGCGGTTTTTCGGAGCGCTCAAGGGAACTCGCGGGCGAATACAAGATAGAAGAAGCCCAGAAAGACCCGACGATATTTTTCGCGTATGTAAAATCGCTTTACGAGAATTACAGGAATCTGGGGCAGTACAAAAGGGCCCTTCACGTTTTGCAGAAACTTTACGACATGGACCCGGAAAATGAATCGTACCTCATCGACATGGGCGAGATATACTTAAACGGATACAATAACCCCGACAAAGCCATTCTCCATTTTAGAAAAGCGCTCGAGATAAATCCTTATAGCATAAAAGCGTACGTGGACGTAGGCCGCGCCTACGAGAAAAAAGGCGATTACGAAATCGCCGTGAAGGAGTACGCAGCCGCCGCGGAAATTTCGCCCGCAAGTCCGTGGGCAATATACGGCTTAAGGCGGACAGACGGCATAAGGCTCGCCGAAAACAAGCGCCTTGTAAAGGACTGGTACTTTTTGGGACCCTTCGATAATTCCGATAACGAGGGTTTGCAAAGAGAGTTCCCGCCGGAGGTGAAGATAGACCTCGGCACTACTTATACCGGAAAGGATGACCTTTCGATAAAATGGTTCAGGCCCTTCGGTTACGATTCTTCGGGATACGTGGATTTAAACATGCTTTTCAGCCCCAACGATTTTGCCGTAGCGTACGCCCTTACCTACATTAATTCACAACGTGAGAGAGAAGTGCAGCTCGGGTTCGGCGCCGAAGACGGCGTCAAGGTCTGGCTTAACGATAAAGAGATATTCAGTTATAGTGTTTCAACGCCAGCATTAGTTGACGACGACATGATAACCGCAAAGCTTAAAAAGGGCTGGAATAAGGTCCTTCTTAAAATTTCCGACACCTGGGGAAGCTGGGGGTTCTATTTCAGGGCAACGGACCTAAAGGGGAACCCGCTCGAGGACCTGGTTTTCGATCCCTTAAGGGACAATGAGAGGCTAAAGCATATCTACGGGAAATTGAAAAGGGAAAGAAGGTTCCGCATTACCAAGATAGCGGCGATGTACACTGCCGCCGTATCGGCGCTTCTTTTCGGCCTCTATTTCATGATTTCGAACATCTGTAACAAAATCAAGATAAAACGCATGAAAGAGGACTTCATATCGAGCGTCTCACACGAGTTGAAAACGCCTATCGCTGCGGTAAAGATGCTCGCCGAGACGCTTAGGCGGGGCAAGGTAAAAGAGCCCTCGAAAGTAGACCAGTACTATGGTATGATTATAAAGGAATCGGACCGGCTTACGAGATTCATAAATAAGATACTGGATTTTGCGAGAATAGAAAAAGGCGGGAAGGTTTTTTACTTCGAGACCTCAAACGTCGCGGACCTGGCAAAGACAGCGGTCGACACCTATAAGGACGAGGCGCAGGATAGGGATCTTGAGATCCGCGCCAATACGGAAAAAAGCGAAATATTCGCGGAAATAGACAAAGACGCTGTTTTACAGATCATTCTGAACCTTATCGACAACGGATATAAATATTCCGGCAGGGAAAAAGACATAACCGTGAACGTCAAAGAGGCCGGAGGGGACGTCCGCATAGAAGTGATAGACAAGGGGCTCGGCATACCCAAGCCTGATATAGAGAGGATATTCGATAAGTTCTACCGCTCCCAGAGAGACATGATTAAAGGCGTGAAGGGGAGCGGGCTCGGACTTTCGTTCGTAAAGCACGTTATAGACTCACACGGCGGCAGGATAGCCGTTGAAAGCGAAGTCGGCAAGGGTACCAAGTTTATAATTTCATTACCAGTCAAAAAGACATAACAAGGGGGTGCGTATGCCGAAAGTATTAATAATAGAAGACGAAGTTTCGCTCTTGAGCGGCCTTAGGGATAACCTCGAGGGGGAGGGTTACAAGGTTTCCACGGCGTCCGACGGCAAGAAGGGGCTCGAGAAGGCCCTCAAGGAGAACGTGGACATCGTCCTTTTAGACATCATGCTTCCCGGGATGAGCGGCTTTGACATCTGCAAGGAAATAAAATCCAAAAAACTCACGCTTCCCATAGTAATGCTTACGGCGAAGGCAAAGGAAGCGGATAAGATACTGGGGCTTGAGCTCGGCGCGGACGACTACATTACGAAACCCTTCAGCGTGAACGAACTCCTGGCACGCATAAAAGCGGTTCTTCGCAGGGTAAAGATACACAAAGATGCGAAGCAGAAAAAGATAAATTCCTACGAATTCGGGAATATCAAAGTGGATTTCGTCAAGTTTGAGGCATATAAAGGCAAGAAGAAGCTCAGGCTCTCAAAGCGCGAGTTCGAGATCCTCGAGTACATGATTAAACGCAAAAACGAGGTTGTTTCGAGGAACGACCTCCTTGACGTCGTCTGGGGGTACGATGTATATCCGACCACGAGGACCGTCGACAATTTTATAGCCCGGATAAGAAAGCAGATAGAAGAGAAGCCCCCAAAGCCCAAATACATCCAGAGCATCCGCAGCGCCGGGTATAAGCTTGTTACACTATGAGTGACGCCAAGATACCTGTAAGAAACATCATCCTTCTCGGGCATTCCCATTCCGGAAAAACTCAAACTTCCGAAGCCCTTCTTTTCGCCGGCGGCGCAATACCGAAAGCCGGCTCGGTTGACCAGGGCACAGCTGTATCCGACTACAACGAAGACGAAAAAGAGAGAAAGATATCGATAAATTCCTCAATAATGCATTTTACGAGGGGCGATATCAAGGTAAACATGATTGATGCGCCGGGTTACGGCGACTTTATAGGGGAGGCCTTAAGCGGCCTCATGGCCGCCGACGGGGCCGTTATAGTCGTAAACGCCGCCGCAGGCAGACTCGAAATCGGCACGAATAAGGCGCTCAAGCTCGTGGCGGAAAAAAACATGCCGGCCGTTATTTTCATAAATAAAGTCGATAAGGAACACGCCGATTTTACAAAGTGCGTGAACGCCTTAAAAGAGAAACTCGGGAAGAGGTGCGCGATGCTCTCATATCCCGTGGGCAAGAATGAGTCTTTTAAGGACGTTGCGAATCTAATCACGAAGGAAAAGATGGACGCCCTTTCGGGCGACGAAAAAAAAGAGGCGGAAAAGTTGGCGGAGGTGCTGGTTGAAAACGTCGCCGAATCCGACGACGCGCTTCTCGAGAAGTACCTGGATAAAGGGGAGCTCGCGAAAGAAGAGGTAAAAACCACACTTAAAAAGGCCGTTCTCGAGGGAAAGCTCATCCCGGTTTTGGCCGGCTCCGCGGTGAAAGGGATAGGTATAAAGGAACTCCTCGATGTCATCATAGACGGCCTTCCGTCCCCGAGCGATACGCCGCCCGCCTGCGCCACGAACCCGAAGACAAACGAAAAAATCACGATTGACTGCAAGGAGACACCTTTTTTCAGCGCCCAGGTTTTCAAGACTATTTCTGATCCCTACGTGGGCCAGATATCCGTATTCCGCGTGTTTTCCGGGAGTCTTTCGTCAAACACGCCGCTTTATAACAGCACAAAGGGTGGTTCCGAAAAAGGAGGCCAGATATTTGCCCTCCAGGGCAAGGCAGAGAAACAGCTCACGAGTGTTTCCGCAGGCGATATCGCGTGCCTCGTCAAGTTGAAAAACACCGATACGGGCGATTCCTTATCGACAGAGAAAAACCCGGTTTTATTCGAACCCTTACAATTTCCCGAGCCGGCGATATCCTTTTCGATAAAACCGAGAACCCGCTCGGACGAAGATAAGATTTCGAACGCCCTCCACAAACTGACGGCGGAGGACAAGGCATTTATTATTATCCGTGACCAGCAGACAAAAGAACTTGTCGCATCCGGCATGGGTGACCTCCATCTGAACATAATGATAAAGCGTCTGAAGAAGCGTTTCGGTGTCCAGGTAGATATCGGAACCCCGAAGGTGGCCTATAAAGAGACGATAACCTCAAAAGGCGACGCCCACTACAGGCACAAGAAGCAATCAGGCGGCGCGGGACAGTTCGCCGAGGTGTGGCTGCGCATAGAGCCGCTCGCGAGGGGCGCGGGCTTCGAGTTTGTCGACGAGGTCGTGGGAGGTGCCATTCCGGCCGCATTCGTTGTGAGCTGCGAAAAAGGCATAAAGGCAGCGATACAGGAAGGCGTCCTGGCCGGCTATCCCATGGTGGACACGAAGGCCATAGTTTATGACGGGAAGACCCACCCCGTCGACTCGAAGGACATCGCCTTCCAGATAGCGGCGAGGCACGGCTTCAAAGAAGCGGTCATGAAGGCAAGACCGGTCTTGCTTGAGCCGATCATGGACGTAGATGTTACTATCCCTGACGAGTACATGGGCGACATTACGGGGAGCCTTAATTCAAGGAGGGGCAGGATCATGGGAATGGAGCCCGGCGTCGGCATGCAAGTCATAAAGGCAAAGGTTCCGCTTGAGGAGATGTATAAATGGGCGAACGAACTTAAGTCCTTCACCGGAGGCCGCGGGACCTACGCGATGCATTTTTCTCATTACGAAGTGGTTCCTTCAAACATTGTCCAGGCGATTGTGGAAAAAGCGAAGAAAGCAAAAGAGGAAGCCAGGACTTAGGAGACGATTGTATGAGCGGACATTCTAAATGGGCGTCGATAAAACATAAAAAGGGTGCGACTGACGCAAAGAGGGGCAAACTCTTTACGAAGGTAATAAGAGAAATAAGCGTGGCGGCAAGGCAGGGCGGCGGAAAACCCGAGGTAAACCCGCGTCTCAGGCTCGCCATACAGAGGGCCAAAGATTCTAACATGCCGCAGAGCAACATAGAGCGCGCTATAAAAAAAGGAACCGGCGAGCTGGAAGGTGTAAACTACGAAGAGGTTACCTACGAGGGTTACGGCCCCTCGGGCGTTGCGATTATGGTAGAGGTTCTTACCGATAATAAGAACAGGGCCACCGGAGCAATAAGAAACATCTTTTCCAAGAAAGGCGGCAACATGGCCGGCCAGGGCGCGGTAAACTGGATTTTCGAAAAGAAGGGCTATATCGTTATTAACAAAAACGCCATAGAAGAAGACAAACTCATGGATATTGTCCTTGAAGCCGGGGCCGAGGATATGAAAACCGAAGAGACCACGTACGCCGTTACCACCCAGCCGGGCGATTTCGATAAAGTTAAAAAGGCAATAGAGGATAGTAAAATAAAGATAGAGGCCGCCGAGGTTACAAGCGTGCCTAAGAGCACCGTCAAGGTTGCCGGCGAAAACGCCAAGAGGGTGCTCGCCCTCGTGAATGAGCTCGAGGACAACGACGACGTGCAGAACGTCTACGCGAACTTTGACGTCCCCGACGAAATCTTAAAAGAGCTGGAATAACGGGACCTAAATGGTTATACTGGGAATTGATCCCGGATTAAACGTAACGGGCTACGGCGTGATAGAGGCTTGCACTGAGCGAAGTCGAAGTGCAGGCGGCCCCCGGCGCGTAAAATTAAAAGAGGCAGGCGTCATAAGGACAAGGCCCGCGGACGGCATAAGCGCGCGGCTTGAAAAAATTTACTCAAATCTTTCGGATGTCATCCGGGAGTATAAGCCAAAAGCCATCGTTCTCGAAAAACTTTATTCACACTATAAGCACCCCGTGACGTCGATTCTCATGGGGCACGCAAGAGGGGTTGCTTGCCTTGTGGCGGGGATATCCGGCGTAAAACTTATTAACTATCCCTCCACGAGAATAAAGAAAGCCGTAACCGGAAGCGGACACGCCTCGAAGGTGCAGATACAGGGCATGGTTCGGGAACTCTTGGCCCTTAAAGATAAGCCGGAGCCGATGGATGTAGCAGACGCCCTCGCGTGCGCCCTTACTTACGTGAACATGGAGCTCAGATGATCTCGAAGATACAGGGCAAGGTTAGGTCAAAAAAGCAGGGCAAGGTTTTGCTCGAAGTCGCCGGCGGCATCTCGTACGAAGTCCTCGTGCCCGATGCCGTGATGAGAAGCATCGAAAAGGATTCACCTGACGGAAGCGACATATCTTTAACCACTTACTACTATTTCCAGAGCGACCCTTCCAAGAGCATACCTGTTCTCATAGGTTTCCTGAATGAAATAGAGAAGGAGTTTTTCGAGAAATTCATAACCGTCTCCGGCGTGGGGCCGAAAGCGGCGTGCAGGGCGCTTTCGCTCCCGATTTCGGAAATAGCCGATGCCATCGACAGGGCCGACCTCGTGCTTCTCAAGACCCTTCCCGGCATAGGCGAGCAGAGGGCGAAGGAAATCATCGCGAAGCTCCAGGGAAAAGTCGGGAAATTCGGCCTGATACAGGACCGCCTCGCGGGGAGGACACCGAGAGTCGCCGAAGACGTGAAGGAAGAGGCGCTATCAGTGCTTTTGCAGCTTCAGTACAGGAAAAAGGAAGCGACGGAGATGATAGAAAAGGCCCTCAAAAGAAACCCGGCCCTTGAGTCATCCGAAGACCTTTTGAACGAGGTTTATAAGTCAAGGCAAAAAGAAAAGAAATGAAGAAAGAGGACAAGCGCGAGAAAATTCTTCAGGAAAATGAGACCGAGGAAGACATAGTACTTAATATGTCGCTTCGGCCCGCAAAGATAAAGGATTTTATCGGGCAGAAGGGCATGGTTGAAAACCTGAAGATATCCATCCAGGCCGCCAAGAAAAGAAGAGAACCGCTTGAGCATATCCTTCTTTCCGGCCCGCCGGGGCTCGGCAAGACGAGCCTCGCGCACGTCATAGCAAACGAGATGGGCGTATCCATCACGGCGACAAGCGGCCCGGCAATCGAGCGCGCCGGCGACCTTATCGGCATACTTACCAATCTCTCCGAAGGGGATATTTTATTCATAGATGAGATTCACCGCCTCGCGAAAGTAGTGGAGGAATTCCTTTACCCGGCGATGGAGAGTTTCCAGATAGATTTTATCATAGACAAGGGCCCATACGCCAAAACGATAAAATTCAACCTGAAAAGATTCACCCTCATCGGCGCGACAACGCGCGCCGGGCTTCTCACGGCGCCGCTTCGCGGAAGATTCGGCATGTTTTACCATTTCGACTTTTACGAGCCGGCGGACCTGGTAAAGATCGGCACGAGGTCGGCAAAAATTTTAAATATCCCCATCGACCCGGAAGGCGCCGTGGAAATCGCCGGGCGTTCCCGCGGCACGCCCCGCGTCGTGAACAGGCTCTTAAGGCGGGTACGCGACTGGTCCGAGGTAAAGGCGGACGGCAAGATAACAAAGGACATAGCCCTCAAATCCCTTAAAAGCCATGGCATAGACGAATTAGGGCTCGATTTCATAGACAGGAAGGTGATCCAGACGATTCACTCATCGTATAACGGCGGGCCCGTCGGCCTCGAAGCGCTGGCGTCTACCATGAACGAGGAGTCCGACACGATCGTCGATATAGTGGAGCCGTTCCTTCTCAAGATAGGGCTCATCAAGAGGACGCCGCGCGGCAGGCAATTGACCGGCTTGGCTTACAAACATCTTGGGCTGAAAAAGGAGTCGCAGAAGGAGCTCTTTTGAGATTACTGCTTCATGTATGCTGTGCGCCGTGCGCCATATATCCTGTCCTGGAAGCAAAAAAAGAAAATTTCGCCCTGACCGGTTTTTTCTACAATCCAAATATCCACCCGCCTTCCGAATACGAAAAAAGAAAAAAAGTTGCGGAAAGTTTCTTTAAGTCAGAAGAGCGGGAGCTCATCCTGGCGGGATACGAAACGCGTGAGTTTTTCGGGAAGGTTTCAGTTACAGAAGACGCAGCCGTCCGCTGTCCCGAATGCTGGCGCGTGAGGCTTGAGGGAAGCGCCTCTTTCGCGAAGGAAAACGGCTTTGGCGCGTTCACCACGACGCTTCTCGGAAGCCCCTACCAGGACCACGAAATTATAAAAAATATTTGCGGAACCCTTTCACGGAAAAAAGGCATAGGATTTTATTATAAGGATTACAGGGACGGCCAAAGGGACGCGCACCGGCTTGCCAGGGAAAAAGGCACGTACTGCCAGAATTACTGCGGCTGCGTATTCTCGATGGTGGAACGCGAGGAGACGAAACTCGAAACTCGGCGGGGACAGGTGTTACTGTGAGGATATTCCACACTGAAACACCTGTCCCCGCACGTCTAATATTATTAGGTATTTTACTAATTGTAATCGGGGCATTTTTTGTGTTTGGAGGCAAAATTTCTTGGCTGGGGAAGCTGCCCGGCGATATTATTATCCATAGAAAAAACTTTAGTTTCTATTTCCCCATAACAACCTGCATTCTGATAAGCGTCGCCTTATCGATCGTATTATTTCTATTCTTTAGGAAATAATGAGGTATCTCGCAGTTCTTCTTATAATCGCATGCCTTCTTGCCCCTGTCTTTCCCGAATGCGGGTATTCGGCCACCGGCGTAACTATCAGGGTATGCGTGGCAAAAGGGGAAGATGATGTTTTACTCGGTATCAGGGGTTTCTACACGATAAAAGCGATAAATTCGGACCTTGTACTGGAGGAGGGAAGGTACTTAAGGAAAGAATGCGTAACCCCCACAAGTAGCGGCCTTAAACTCGGCAAGAAGGAATTTAAAATTTACGGCATAAGGATTATCCCGAAAAAAGACTCAAGTATTTATATAGACAAGAGGCGCTTCAGGGGGATAGTCGATATCCTAAGGACCAAAGACCTTAAACTCATGGTCGTAAACCACCTGGATCTGGAGAAATACCTTTACGGCGTCCTGCGCCACGAGGTTCCGCACTACTGGCCCATGGAGGCCCTGAAGGCGCAGGCGATAGCGGCAAGGACTTTCGCGCTATACAGGATAGAAACGATGCGCGATAAGGATTACGACGTTACAAGCGATATTTACTCGCAGGTCTACGGCGGCCGCTCGGGCGAGCACTGGAGGACGACGAGGGCCGTAAAATCGACGAGGGGCAAGGTCCTCGTGTATAAAGGGAAGATTTTGCCGGCTTACTATCACTCTATTTGCGGCGGCCATACAGAGGACGCGGAAAAGGTCTTCGGCATAAGTCTCGCGCCTCTTAAGGGGAGGCGCTGCCTTTTTTGCGGGGGCGCCAAGGGGATGCACTGGAAGGCAAAGTTATCTTATAAACAGATAGAAGAACGCCTTAATAAATACGGCATCAAGGTAAAAGACATGAGCTTTATCGCGCCTGGAAAGAGGGATAAATCGGGCCGTCTGGAAACAATCAAAGTAAAGGACTCAGGAGGCGAAAAGGAAATCCCGGGCTTTAAATTCCGCCTTGCCGTCGGCCCAAATGTTATAAGAAGCACGAACTTCACGATAAAAATTAGTAAGTCGGGCGTAATATTCAGTGGCAGGGGCTGGGGCCACGGCGTAGGCATGTGCCAGTGGGGCGCTTTCGGCATGGCCAAGCGTCGCTTCAATTACAAGAAAATCCTCGAGTATTATTACCCGGGGGCTAAGATAGTCAAGTATGGGGACAGGTCTCAATTATCGGGTATAGTATCAGGAGGAGACCTGTCCCCATGAGGTTATCCGACTTTGATTATACGCTGCCGAAAGAACTGATTGCGCAGTATCCGAGTAAGAGTCGGGGGGATGATCGATTGCTGGTTGTAGATAGAGCAAGAAAATCCTTTGAAGAAAAAAAGTTCATAGATATCACCGGTTATTTTAAAGAAGGCGATCTCCTTGTTTTAAATGATACCAGGGTCATACCGGCCAGGCTCTACGGCAAAAGGAAAACAGGGGCAAATGTGGAGATTTTCCTCATGGATACGGCAGGGAATCCGGTTGAGGCGCTTGTAAGGCCTTCGGGCAGGATACGGGAAGGGGAGAGCGTTTTGCTTGATTCCGGCGACGAGGCCCGCGTGCTCGGCAGGTCTGATATAGGAAGACTGGTCGAATTTGATAAGCCGCTCGATGAAATTATGAAAAAGTGCGGGCACATGCCCCTGCCGCCTTATATATCAAGGCCGGATGAGGCGGTTGACCGGGAAAGGTACCAGACAGTTTATGCCTCATCCGAAGGCGCGACCGCCTCGCCGACAGCGGGCCTTCATTTCACCGGGGCAATAATCAGTGGGTTAAGGAAAAAGGGCGTCAGGATAGCGTGTATTACGCTTCATGTAAGTTACGGCACTTTTGCGCCGATAAAAGAAGAAGAGGTAGAAAACCATAAAATGCATTCGGAATTCTACCACATATCGGAAGAGAACGCTATAATTATAGACGAAGCGCAGAGGAAGAAAGCCAGAATTTTTGCCTGCGGGACGACTTCTTTGAGGGCGTTGGAGACCTATGCCGAAGTGGCGGAACCGGAAGGTTTTACCGATCTTTTCATCTACCCCGGATATAAATTTAAGGCAATAAACGCCCTCATCACGAATTTTCATCTGCCGAAATCCACGCTTCTTCTTTTAACGAGCGCATTTTGCGGCAAAGAATTACTTTTTAAAGCATATGACTACGCTATTAGAAATCAATTTAGTTTTTTCAGCTACGGCGATGCGATGCTGGTTTTATGAGCTTTAAACTACTGCACAAAGACAAATCAAGTAAGGCACGCCGAGGCGTATTAAAGACGGCGCGCGGCAGCGTGCATACGCCGTGTTTCATGCCCGTAGGGACGCAGGCGACGATAAAGACGCTTTCCAACGAAGAAGTAAAGAAATGCGGCGTGGAAATGATAATAGCGAATGCCTACCATCTTTATCTGCGGCCCGGCGAGGAGGTCCTGAAGAAAGCCGGCGGCCTTCATAAATTCATGTCATGGGAGGCTCCCATCATGACAGATTCGGGCGGGTATCAAATTTTCAGCTTAGCTCTTTTAAGGAAGGTTAAAAAAGAAGGCGTTGAATTCACCTCGCACATCGACGGCTCAAAGCATTTCATGACGCCCGAGAAAGTAATAGAATTCCAGAAAGTCCTGGGAAGCGATATAATGATGCCCCTCGACGAATGCCTGCATTATCCGGTAAGTCGAAGCGCCGTCGAGGGGTCGCTTGAAACGACCTTCGACTGGGCGAAACGCTCGAAAAAAACGAAAAACGAAACCGCCTCCGAACCGGGGCGGTTCGGAGGCGGTGCACTTTTATTCGGTATTATACAGGGAAGTACCTACCTCGACCTTCGCAAGAGGGCCGTTGAGGAAATCGCCGGGCTCGGTTTCGACGGTTACGCCATAGGCGGGGTCGCCGTGGGGGAGCCGGGCGATTTGATTCACGAAGTAACCGAATACACCGCGGGCCTTCTTCCCGAAAATAAAGTTAGGTATCTCATGGGCGTCGGGACCCCGCTTGATATGCTCTCGGCCATTTCCGAGGGTGTGGATTTATTCGACTGCGTCGTGCCCACGAGAAACGGAAGAAACGGCCAGGCCTTTACCTGGAAGGGCGAACTCCAGCTTCGAAACGCGCCGTTCAAGGAGGATTTCAGACCCATCGACGAAAAATGCCCCTGTTATACGTGTAAGAACCATTCCCGCGGCTACATAAGGCATTTATTTAATACGGATGAGATCCTTGGCCTTCGCCTTGTGTCGTTGCATAATATCTGTTTTTATGCTAAACTTATAGAGGCCTCGAGGAAAGCGATCGAGGAAAACAGGTTCGGCAAATTTAAAAGGGAATTTTTAAGGGAGTATAAAAAGTAAAGGAGGGAAAAATGTTAAACGCTTACGCTCAAACCCCAGGGGTCCAAACCGCAGGGGCCCAAGGCCAGGCAACCGGAAACCCGTTGGTTTCCCTAATGCCCATTGTTATAATATTCGTGATCTTCTATTTCCTTCTCATACGACCGCAGAAGAAGGCGCAGGAAGACCACAAAAAGTTGGTTTCGGAACTGAAGAAAAACGATGAGGTTATTACCTCGGGCGGCATCCACGGGACGATCGTCAACGTAAAAGAGAATTCCGTAGTCCTCAGGATAGACGATAACGTGAAGGTCGAAGTTCAGAAAAACGCTGTCAGCACAATTAAGAAATCGAGGCAAGGTTAGGATTAAGAATTAAGGATTAAGCGAGGAGGATATGACTAAGAATCTCAAGTGGAAGGCGGTTCTAATCGTATTAGTTGTCGGTTATGCGCTCTGGCTCGGTTGGCCGCCGCTTGACATGCACGACAAGGAAGGCAAGGTAGTAGAAAAGGGAAAAGTTAACCTCGGCCTCGACCTTCAGGGCGGCATGCACCTTATCCTCGTGGTAGATACCTCAAAACTAACGCCCGAAGAGGCGAAAGACGCCCCTGACAGGGCGCTTGAAATAATACGAAACAGAATCGACCAGTTCGGCGTGCTGGAACCCTCCATCCAGAAGCAGGGCAAAGACAGGATCGTCATACAGCTCCCCGGAATTACAGACAGGGAAAGGGCTATCAAGCTCGTTAAAAGTACGGCGCACCTCGGATTCAGGCTTGTCTCCGACGACCCGGAACTCATGAAGAAGGCGCTCGCAGGCGAAGAGGTCCCCGGTTACGAACTTAAAAAGCGCAAGACAAGCGAGGGAAAATACGAAGAGCTCCTCGTAGAAAAGAAGCTCGCGCTAAAGGGTGACACGCTTGTCGACGCGACAACAGAGTTCAGTGAGACGGCTTTTAACCAGCCTTACGTTTCCTTGAATTTCAACAGTAAAGGCGCGGCGATTTTTTCCAAAATTACCGGAGACAACGTCGGAAAACGCCTTGCCATTGTCCTGGACAACACGGTGTATAGCGCGCCGGTGATCAGGGAAAAAATCCCTTCGGGCCGTGCCCAGATAAGCGGCAATTTCTCGGTTCAGGAAGCGAACGACCTCGCGATAGTGCTTCGGGCAGGCGCGCTTCCGGCGCCTGTTGAAATTATAGAGGAGAGGACGGTCGGCCCGACGCTCGGCAGGGACTCCATAGAAAAAGGCATAAGGGCGATTATAATAGGCGGCATAGTGGTTCTCGCCTTTATGGCTATATATTATCTTCTGGCGGGCCTAATCGCGGACCTCGCCCTTATGCTTAATATAATTCTCATCACGGGCGCCTTATCCTATTTTCATGCAACTCTCACGCTGCCCGGTATTGCGGGTCTTGTCCTTACGATCGGCATGTCGGTTGACGCTAACGTCCTTATATTCGAAAGAATAAGAGAGGAGTCCAGGCTTGGCAAGTCCCTGCGCGCCGCCATACAGAGCGGCTTCCAGCGGGCGTTTCGTACGATTCTCGACGCCAACCTCACGACGCTAATAACGGCGCTTATACTTTTTCAGTTCGGCACGGGCCCTGTAAGGGGTTTTGCGACGGTTCTCTCGATCGGTATCATATCAAGCATGTTTACGGCCATCATCGTAACCCGTCTTATTCTGGATCTCCTCTCGACGGGCAGACATAAGCTCAATAAACTTGTGATGTTTCAGTTCGTAAAGAATTTGAAGATCAACTTTATAGGAATGAGGAGGATCGCCTACGTTATTTCCGCGATTCTAATCGCTGTGGGCATGTTCACCTTTGCGAAGCGCAAGGAGGCGAATTACGGCATAGATTTTACCGGAGGCGTACTCCAGCAGTATAGATTCGAGAAGTTCATTCCACTGAAAGATATAAGGGTGACTTTAAAAGAACTGGGCGTGGGCGATATCCCGATCCAGCGGTTTGCCGATAAGAGAGAGATCCTCGTAAGGACCCAGGAGGACAATTCCGCCCAAATAATGGAGAAGTTCGGCGAGGAATACAAGGACAACAAATTTGAGGTAATGAGGATAGAAAAAGTCGGCCCTTCGATAGGAAGGGATTTGAGGGGGCAAGCCATAAAGGCGGTAATTTTCGCCATGATAGGCATATGTATTTACGTGTCGCTGCGGTTTGAATTCAGATTCGCGGTAGCGGCCATCGTGGCGCTCCTTCACGACGTTTTCATATCGCTCGGCGCCATAGCCCTTACGCACAGGGAACTCTCGCTTCCGGTGATAGCGGCGCTGCTTACCATCGTCGGTTATTCGATAAACGACACGATCGTCGTATTCGACAGGATAAGGGAAGACCGCAAACTCATGCGGAAGGCCACGTACAAGGAAATCATAAATACGAGCATAAACCAGACGTTTTCACGGACGATACTGACGTCGATGACCACGCTTCTTGTCGTCCTGGCGCTTTATTTTCTCGGCGGCGCGGTCATAAACGATTTTGCCTTCGTCATGCTGGTAGGCGTTATTACCGGTACGTATTCGTCGATTTTTATCGCGAGCCCGATCCTGCTCGATTGGCCTTCGAAAAGAGCAAGATGAACCGTATCTGGAAAATTAAAGAACAGAATTCCGACTTAAGCCGCTCACTCGCGGCGTCTTTAAATATCTCGCCGATAATCGCGCAGGTCCTCATAAACCGCGGCATAAAAGACGAAATGCAGGCGCACCATTTCCTGCACGGCGACATCACCTGCGCCCACGATCCCTGCCTTTTGAAAGACATGGAAAAAACCCTCGCCAGAATAAAGCGCGCCGTAAGGGATAAAGAAAATATCCTCGTCTATGGCGATTACGACGTCGACGGCATAACGGCCGTTGCGCTTTTAAAAATAGTCCTCACCTTTTTAAAGGCAAACGTCACGACCTATATCCCCAACCGGCTCGAAGAAGGCTACGGCCTCAACGTGAACGCGGTAAGGCTCGCCCACCGCAAGAAAAACTCGCTTATCATAACCGTTGACTGCGGTATAAGCGCCCATAAGGAAATAGATCTTGCGAATAAATTCGGAATAGACACGATAGTAACTGACCACCATGAGATTAAGACTGATACATTGCCGAAGGCGTACTCCATAATAAACCCTCTAAGGAAAGGCTGCAACTACCCGTTTAAGCATCTCTCGGGAGTGGGCCTCGCTTACAAGTTGGCCCATGCGCTTTTAAAGGGCACTTCTTACCCGGTGGAGGAACACCTTGACCTTGTTGCGCTCGGGACGGTGAGCGACCTCTCGATACAAAAAGGCGAAAATAGAATTCTTACGAAATGGGGCCTGAAGAGACTAAATGGGACACGCAAGCCCGGAATAAACGCTCTTATAGAAGTTGCGGGTTTAAAGGGAAGGGATATCTCCTGCGGCCACATAGGGTATATTTTAGGCCCGAGGATAAACGCCATGGGCAGGGTCGGCTCGCCCGAGGTCGCGCTTAACCTCCTTTTGACCGACGATAAAGACGAGGCGCGGCGTCTCGCGGATATCCTGAACAGGGAGAACCGGAGCCGCCAGAGGATAGAAAGAAAGGTCCTCGCCGAGGCGATGGAAAAAGTCGAAAGGGAAATAAATTTTAAGGAGTCGCGGGTAATCGTCCTTTCGGGGGCTAACTGGCATACGGGCGTTATAGGCATTGTCGCCAGCCGCATCATAGACAAGTTCTACAGGCCGACGATTATTATAGCCCTGGAGGGCAGCCGCGGCAAGGGCTCCGGCAGAAGCATAGATAACTTCCACCTTTTCAACGCCATTAATTCGTGCAAGGACTGCCTTATAGATTTCGGCGGGCACGAGGGCGCCTGCGGACTTTCGATTCACAAGAAGGATATAAAGAAGTTTACCGACAGGATTAATGCGGTCGCGAAAAAGTTAATCCTCGACGAAGATTTATACCCCACCCTGGAGATAGACGCGGAGGTGCGGCTTTCTGAGGTGACCGAGCGCCTTGTGGAAGAACTGGGGCTTCTTATCCCCTTTGGCCCTGAGAACCCGCGTCCTGTGTTTTTCTCCCGGAACGCGTACCTCAAGAGCGAGCCGCGGAGAATCGCCAGAAGCGGCCTCAAGATGTGGGTTACGGACGAGAAAACAACATGCGAGGCGGTCAAGTTTAGCGCCGAGGGCCTTAACATACCATCCAAAGGCGCGATGATTAATCTTGTTTATTCACCTTCGATAAACACATGGCAGGGGCTGACTTCTCTGCAGCTTGATTTGAAGGATTTTAAGGTTAGAGAGCCTTCTTGATTTTGCCCGCTTTAAGGCACTTGGTGCAGACGCGCACCTTTTTCGACTTGCCGTCTATTAAAGCGTGCACCGTCTGCAGGTTCGGCAGGAAGCGGCGCCGGCTTATACCGGTTATGCGTTGTCCTACTCCGCCTTTTTTCTTAGCAAGACCGCGTCGCGTGATATGTCTGCCCGCAACAGGTCTTTTTCCGCATACATAACAGATTTTTGACATGGTTTTATAATAATATCACATAAAAGAAATCAATGCAAGTAAAAAAACAGGATGCGACCAGCGATATAAGGTATCTCAAAGGCGTCGGCCCAAAGAGGGCCGATATTTTGAAGAAGCTCGGCATAAACACCGTAGAGGACATCTTGTATTATCTGCCGCGGAGGTACGAAGACAGGAGCAATTTCACCCTTATCAAGGATTTAAAAGTAGGGGAGTTTCAGACGGTAAAGGGGAGTGTCCTTACCTGCGGCGTTCACAGAACAAAGAGGGGTATCAACGTATTCCAGCTGGCCCTCGGCGACGAAACAGGCGTGATTTACTGCGTCTGGTTCAACCAGCCCTATCTAAAGGAATTCTTCAAGGCCGGCCAGGATGTGATAGTTTACGGCAAGGTCGAGAGATACGATAAACGAAAGATTTACCACCCCGAATACGAAATTGTAAAAGAAGACGCCGATTCACTCAATATGGGAAAGATCGTTCCCGTATACCCCCTCACCGAGGAGGTGAACCAGCGGTATGTGAGGTTCCTGACACACGAGGCAATCGGCCGTTTCGCGTTTTCGATTAAAGAAACACTACCCGCGAACGTAAGGGCGAGAAACCGGCTTGTCGATTCCAGGTTCGCGATCCGTAACATACATTTTCCGGTCTCGTTTGAAAACCTGGACAGGGCCTACAGGCGGCTTGTCTTCGAGGAATTTTTTATTCTCCAGGCGGCGCTTGCGCTGAAAAAAAAGGACGCAAAAACGTCCTCACCCGGCATACGCCACAGGCTCGACGCGCGCCTCATAGATTCCTTCAAGAAGCTGTTTCCTTTCGAACTCACCCAGTCGCAGCTAAAGGTGATAAACGAAATCCAGATTGACATGGCAAGTTCAAAGCCCATGAACCGCCTTCTGGAAGGCGACGTCGGAAGCGGCAAGACCGCTGTCGCGATATACGCGCTTCTTTTGACGGTAGAGAACGGCTACCAGGCCGCGGTTATGGCCCCGACGGAGATTCTGGCAAGGCAGCATTACATAAACATGAGCGCTCTTTTGATGCCGCTCGGCGTTAACGTGAGGCTTCTGGTGAGCGGGCTTAAACCGGCGAAAAAACTCGAGATAAAAAACGAAATCGAGAAAGGCCAGGTCGATATCGTAATCGGGACACACGCGCTTATATGGGAAGGGGTTGAGTTCGAGAAACTCGGCCTTGCCATTATCGACGAACAGCATAAGTTCGGCGTGACGCAAAGACAACTTTTAAGAAAAAAAGGCGAAAGTCCCGACGTGCTCGTCATGACCGCAACACCTATTCCGCGGACGCTGGCGCTCACCGTTTACGGCGATCTGGACATATCCGTCATTAGGGAATTGCCGAAGGGGAGGTACCCCATTACCACCTACTGTGTCGAAGAAGATAAGCGCCGGAGCGTTTATGAATTTATCAGGGAAGAGATTAAAAAAGGCCGCCAGGCCTAAATAGTCTACCCGCGGATTTGGTCAAGAGGGACAAGTACTTTAAAAGCTGCAACAACCATGTACAACAAACTAAAGGTCGAAGTCTTTCCGGATTTGAGGCTGGGGCTTTTGCACGGCAGGATGTCTACACCCGAGAAAACCGACGTCATGAAAAAATTCAAGAACAAAAAAATAGATATACTCGTTTCCACGACCGTCATCGAGGTCGGCATAGATATCCCCAACGCCTCCTGCATGGTTATCGAGAATGCCGAACGCTTCGGGCTTTCGCAGCTGCACCAGCTGAGGGGAAGAATCGGAAGAGGAGATTACCTTTCCTATTGTATCTTACTGGGCCGCCCGAAGACGGAAAACGCTAAAAAGAGATTTGACACGATGGCCGAGACGCAGGACGGTTTCAGGGTTGCCGAGGAGGACCTGGAACTGAGAGGGCCGGGCGAATTTTTCGGAACGAGACAGCACGGGTTACCCGAGCTTCGTTTCGGCAACATACTGAGGGACTTCGAGATAATGGAACAGGCTCGGGCCGAGGCGTTTCGCCTGGTCAGGGAGGACCCGTATCTGCGAGCCCCGAGGAATAGTTTTATAAAGGATATTCTCAAAAAGCGGTTTGTAGGAAAGCTGGATTTAATAAATGTCGGATAGCCACCTCCATAAGATAAGATGGTCATACCCCAGCTTCTTAAGCAGTCAAACAGGAAATTGCTGAGTAATATTTTGAAAAGGCTTAGTGATGAAAAAACTCCTTTGGATAAAAGATTCAAAAAAATTCTGGAAAGTATTTAGCCAAGAGCGCGAAAAATCACGAAAGAATCTTCGCAACCTTCCTTTTGCCAAAAAGATAGAACTTTTAGAAAAGTGGAAAAAGAAAGCAGAGGATTTAAAAAATCTTCCACTTGCCCTTGACAAATCAGAAAGAAAGAGTATACTTACCTTTAGAGACAAAGTAACCAGAAAGCGGAGGTGAAAAATGGCATACGAACACGTAAGATTCGATTTAAGAAAACGCTTCTACCGCAGGAAGAAGGAATACTTTCGTGGAATAAGGGAAGGCCGTATCCCAGAGCCCGTCTACAAAAAGCCTCGCTATTGGGCAATAAAACTTGACCCGGAACAGGCAATTATAGCACAGTGCGTGGTAATTGGAGTGGCTTGGCTCAGTGCGGCCGGTGGGTGCGTACGGGATCGAGCGGGGGCCACCCACAGCTGCACCGCAGCTGGTACCGTTCGTGGACGTCACAACGACGCGAGTGGCCACGCCGCAACGCCATCGGCTCCCAGCTAGTCATCGTCGCATTACATGAACGCCGTCGCCCGCTTACCCAATGAATAGATAGGGGTCGGGTCTCCACACTTCACATTTCAAACCATTTCTCAAACGTAATCCGTCCCTAAAGGGGACGTTTCACTTTGTCGTAACTCTTCGCCAACAAACCAGTTATAACACGCCATTTTCCAAATCCACATTAATCAGAAAAGTTTCGCAATGTACTTGTATTTTTATTAAAAAAGTGATATAGTTTTAGCAAAAGAGTTTTAAAAAATGGAAGAAGTACCCGTATATCTGGCCGAAAGCGATATAAGATACTTCAAAAGAAGTAACTTCAATTTTAACTTCAAAGAATATAAAACCCCTATAACAGGCCACATAGACATTCTACAGATAAGAAACAACCTTATCTATATCCTTGACTATAAGCCCGAAGCAGGCAAAATAAACCCCATAAAACAACTAACAATCTATGTCCTCTCGCTTGCCTCAAGAACAAAGCTCCCAGTAAAAGACTTCAAATGCGCATGGTTTGACTCTTACAACTATTATGAATTCTTTCCGTTGAAAGCAGTCTATGAAAAGATAGCTAAAAGGATATAAATAGTATGCGTATAATAGGCGGAGAAGGTAGAGGCAGGCAGATAAAAATGCCGAAAGGCGCCGAGGTAAGGCCCACGCAGGACAGGGTCAGGGAAGCCATTTTTAACGTTATCAGGGAGAAGATCCCTGGAAGCGATGTTCTTGATTTGTTCGCCGGAAGCGGCGCTTTCGGCATAGAAGCGCTTTCGCGCGCCGCTCACTCGGTAATATTTGTAGATAATAATATTAATTGTATAAGGGCTATAAAGGCCAACCTTACGGTCCTTGGTGAAGATAGAGAAATACCACAAGTCCTTAAAACAGATGCAGTTAGGGCGATTTCGCGGTTTCAAAAAAAAGGTAGGAAATTTGACATAATATTTCTCGACCCGCCTTACTATAAGGGATTGGCGAAAAATTCCTTGATAAAGATAAACGCTTGTGATATATTATCTCAACACGGTTTTGTCGTTGTGGAGCATTTTAAGAAGGATGCGTTGCCTGAAAAGGCGGGCGATATCTTTCTTTTCAAAGAGAAGCGGTATGGCGATACCGCCGTATCGTTTTACAGGAGAAAATGAATAGAAAAGCGCTTTACCCCGGGACATTTGACCCCCTCACGCGCGGCCACATGGATATAATAAAAAGGGCCTCGAGAATTTACGATGAGGTCCTGGTGGGCGTCGCTCACAGCAGCGAGAAAAAGCCTTTGTTCAGCGTAAAGGAAAGGGTATCCATGCTGAAGTCGGCGGCCTCGCCGTTTAAGAACGTGCGCGTGGAGGATTTTGAGGAGCTTGTTGTCGATTACGCGAAGAAAAAAAAGATACGCGTTATCATAAGAGGGCTTCGTATGGTTTCCGATTTTGAACTTGAATTTCAGATGGCCCTCACCAACAGGAAACTCGCAGGAGACATCGAAACCATTTTCATGATGACAAGCGATAGCTACGCCTACCTCTCAAGCAAACTCATAAAAGAAGTGGTGAGACTCGGCGCGGACGTTGAAAAATTCGTCCCTTCGTCTGTAGCGGATGAATTAAAAAAGAAACTCGCGAAACGTTGAAACGTTAACATGCCCAGCCATATAGATGAACTGATAGCAAAAGCCAAAAAAGACCCTAAGAAAATTGTGTTACCTGAGGGAAAAGAACCGAGGGTCCTTAAGGCGGCAAACACTCTTACCGCAGAGGGTATCGCAAAGATTATATTAATCGGCAGCGAATCCGAAATTAAAAAAGAAGCCGGCGAAAATTCTGTTTCGTTGGATAAAATCCGGATTATTAATCCGGAAAACTACGACAGGATCGGGGAGATGGTGGATATATTTTACAATTCAAGAAAACACAAGGGCATCACGAGAAGCGACGCCGAAAGCGCCGTTCTGGGAAACCGCGTTTATTTCGGAGCACTTCTGACAAAACTCAATCTCGCGGATGGATTTGTTGCCGGCGCCAGCCATACAACATCGAATGTGGCAAGGGCTGCGCTGTATTGCCTTGGGCTCGATAGGGAAATAGGCGTTATGTCGAGTTCTTTTATAGTTGAATTGGAAAACTCGGCTTACGGCGACGAAGGACTCTTTATCTTCGGCGACTGCGGTATTGTGCCCGACCCGAATCCCAATAGGCTGGCGGGTATAGCCATTTCTTCAAGCCGGCTTTATGAGAATTTTTTTAAGCGAAAGCCCCACGTTGCGCTTCTCAGCTATTCGACAAAGAGTAGTGCCAGGGGCGATTCTGTGGATAAGGTTTTGAAGGCGCTCGAGATGATAAGAAAAAAGGCGCCTGGCTTGCTTGTTGACGGCGAATTGCAACTTGACGCTGCCATTGTTCCGGAAGTAGCAAAAATAAAGGCGCCCGGAAGCCGCGTAGCGGGAAAGGCAAACGTTCTTATATTTCCTAACCTGGACGCCGGCAACATAGCGTATAAGCTGGTTCAAAGGCTCGGAAACGCCAGGGTAGTAGGGCCGCTTTTGCAGGGCTTAACTAAACCCTGCAGCGATTTGTCACGCGGCTGCCGCGTAGAAGAAATTATTGATACCGTAGCAATAACCGTTGTAAGAGCCCAGTAATGCTTATACTTGTAATAAATTGCGGGAGCTCTTCTGCGAAATACCAGCTCTTTCACATAAAGCAAAAAAAACCCCTCGCAAAAGGCGTCATCGAAAGAATAGGCGAAAGGGGCTCCCGGTGCAAAAGTCACCACGACGCCGTCAGGATGATAAAGGACCGGCTTCCATCCAAGAAAGGCGAAATCAGAGGCATAGGGCACAGGGTTGTTCATGGCGAAGAGGCGTTCGGCGAGTCAGCCATTATAAACAAGAAGGCCCTGAAACTCATCGAGAGTTTCTGCGAGATCGCGCCGCTTCATAACCCCCATGCCGTAGCCGGCATAAAGGCATGCAGCCATTATTTTCCGGGCGTGCCGCAGGTCGCGGTTTTCGACACCGCGTTCCACCAGACAATGCCCGAGCGCGCCTATATATACGGGTTGCCTTTTAAATTCTACAGAAAATACAAGATAAGAAGGTACGGTTTCCACGGCACAAGCCACAGGTATGTCTCGGGCGAGGCAGCAAAAAGGTTAAAAAAGCCGCTTAAGAAACTTAAAGTAATAACGGCGCACCTCGGCAACGGCTGCAGCATGGCGGCTGTGATGCACGGGAAATCGGTGGATACCACGATGGGTTTTACACCCCTTGAAGGGCTTCTCATGGGCACCCGAAGCGGCGATTTAGACCCCGCCATCGTCACGTTTTTGATGGAGAAAGAACACCTTGGTACAAAAGAGATTGACGGCATCTTGAATAAAAAAAGCGGCTTTCTTGGCGTATCGGGCCTAAGTAACGACATGCGGGACATACTCTCCGGGATTAGGAAGGGCAGCAGGCGTGCGAAGCTTGCTTTTGAAATTTTTGTTTACGGGATAAAAAAGTATATCGGCGCCTACCACGCGGTAATGGGCGGCCTGGACGCGGTGGTTTTTACCGGAGGTATCGGCGAAAACACCCCGCGTATTAAAAAGTCGCTTTCAAAGGAACTTCGCGGCACACTCGGCAGGAAGACGAAATTTTTGACAATACCGACCAACGAAGAACTTTTAATAGCGCGCGACACTTACAAGCTCGTGCGAAGGATTAAGGAGTAACAAGATGGCGCATCCGAAAAGAAGACATTCAAGAGAGCGCGGAAGATTGAGAAGGACATTTTACAATGTAAAAGCGCCTAATTTATCGAAATGCCCCCAGTGCGGCAAGCCTAAACTGTCGCACAGGATATGCCCTTTTTGCGGGTATTATAAAGGCGAGGCGCGCGTTACGATAAAGACCAAGGAAGAGAAGAAGAAAGAGCGGGATAAGACGAAGAAATGATTAAGATAGCTTTGGACGCGATGGGCGGCGACAGGGCGCCGCGCGCCATCGTGGAAGGCGCGGCGTGGGCGTCACAGGAATACGATTGCCAAATTATTCTTGTCGGCAAGGAACACAATATAAAGAAGTTCCTGGTCAAAACGGATTATTCCAAGGATAAGATCTCCATCAAGAACGCGCAGGAAGTAATTAAGATGGGCGAATCGCCCCTCGCAAGCGTGAGGCGGAAAAAGAACTCCTCCATTTCTGTCGGCATAGACCTTTTAAAGAAAAAAGAAGTAGACGTCTTTATAAGCGCCGGCAATACAGGCGCAGTGGTGTGCGCGGCGACGCTTAAACTGAGGACCCTGCCCGGGGTCGAAAGAGCCGGCATAGGTATCTTGTTTCCGGCCCTGACAAAATCATACATAATGATAGACGCCGGCGCCAATATTGACGCAACGCCTCTTCACCTTCTACAGTACGGGGTCATGGGTTCCTGCTATTCCAGATATATTTTAGGAAGGAACAATCCAACCATTGGATTATTGAATATAGGCCAGGAGGAATCGAAGGGCACAGGGGTAATCAAGGATGCACGGGACCTTTTCGAGAAAAGCAAGCTAAACTTCATCGGCAATGTCGAGGCAAGGGATGTTTATTCGGGGAAGGTCGATGTTGTCGTGTGCGACGGTTTCATCGGCAACATCGTCTTAAAGGTTTCCGAAAGCCTCGCGGAGGCCTCGAGCGAGTTTTTGAAAAGGGAACTTACAAAGCGGCTTCTCCCGAAAATCGGGGCTTTTTTAAGCCTCCCGGCTTACAGGGCGATTCGAAAAAAGATAGACTATTCCGAAACCGGCGGCGCTCCGCTCTTAGGCGTTGACGGCAGGGTTATAATAGGCCACGGCGCTTCGAACGCAAAAGCGATAAAAAACGCCGTCCGCATTGCCGTCGAATACGTGAAGCATAAGCTAAACCAGCACATCATAGAGGGGTTAAAGGAGTTAAATGTCTGAGAAAAAAGTAGGTATTATCGGCCTGGGCAAGTATTTGCCGGAAAACCGGCTCACGAATAAGGACCTGGAAAAAATTGTAGATACCACTGACGAGTGGATAACGGAACGCACCGGCATAAAAGAGAGAAGGATTGCACGGGACGACGAAGCCACCAGTGACATGGCGGTAAGCGCGGCTAAAAAAGCCCTTGAAAGGGCCAGGCTAAAGCCCAAAGACATAGACCTTATTATCGTCGCTACCATTACGCCCGATATGTTTTTTCCATCTACAGCCTGTATTGTTCAAAATAAACTCGGTATAGACCATATTCCCGCCTTTGATATAAGCGTAGCCTGTTCGGGATTTATGTACGGCATTGCCATCGCGAACCAGTTTATAAAATCCGGCACATATAAGCATGTTCTGGTAATAGCCGCGGAGAAGATGTCGAGCGTAACCGACTGGAAAGACCGTACGACATGTGTCCTTATGGGAGACGGCGCGGGAGCGGCCGTTTTAGGAGAAGTCACCGAAGGCGGTATCCTTTCGATTTACATCGGCGCGGACGGCTCAAAAGGCGATTTACTGAAGATGCCGGCAGGCGGTTCAAGATTACCGGCTACGGTATCTACCGTCGAAGCAAGGCTGCATTTTTTGAAGATGCAGGGAAATGAATTATTCAGGCACGCGGTAAAAATTATGGCTGAAGCCGCGTTAAAAGCGACAGAGCCGCTCGGTTTAAAAGGCGACGACATAAACCTCGTTATTCCGCATCAGGCTAACGTAAGAATTTTGAATGCCGTCGCAAAACGTATGGGCATAGACCCGGCGAAAAAGTTATACTTGAATATCGACAAATACGGCAACATGTCTGCTGCCTCAAGCGCCGTCGCGTTAGCCGAGGCAGTGGAGGAAGGCCGGGTGAAAAAAGGTGATATAATCCTCCTCGATGCCTTCGGCGCGGGCCTGACCTGGGGCGCGATAGTTATTAAGTGGTAGGATTCCCGCCTTCGCCAAAGTAGATATTCAAAGAAGATATGCTACGGCGGGTCCGCCGAAGCATATCTGCACGGAATTTCTACATTGGCATAGGCGGAAAGGATTAAGAATTAAGGATTATGCAAGATGTCGCGTACATATTTCCAGGACAGGGCTCGCAGTACCCGGGCATGGGCAAGGAGCTTTACGAAGCCTACCCGGAGTCAAAGGAGGTTTTCGATAAGGCGAATGAGATATTAAAGTTCGACTTAACGAAACTCTGCTTCGAAGGCCCGAAAGAAGAACTTACCTCGACAGAAAATTCCCAGGTAGCCATCCTCGTCCACAGCATCGCCGCATTAAGGGCTCTCGAGAATAACCCCGCCCCGCAGTTTAACCCGAAATTCGCGCTTGGCTTAAGTTTAGGCGAATATACCGCACTCGTTGCGGCGGGCTCGCTTTCGTTCGAAGACAGCGTGAAACTTGTGCGAAAGCGCGGACAGTTCATGCAGAAGGCGGCCGTAAAAAATCCCGGCAAGATGGCCTGTATTATAGGTATGGAACTCGTTGAGCTCGAAAAGCTCAGCAAGGGTTTCGGCTGCGAGATAGCCAATCTTAACTGCCCGGGCCAGGTGGTGATTTCCGGAAGTTCAAGTGCCGTTGAGCTTACAGCGAGCACGGCGAAGGAAAAAGGCGCAAAAAGAGCCGTAATGCTTGAAGTAAGCGGTGCCTTCCACTCCTCGCTCATGGACCCGGCAAAAGAAAAACTCGAAAAGGAAATAGAGTCCGTAACGTTTAACTCCCCGCAATATCCCATAATATGCAACGTAACCGCGAAACCAACCGAGGACGCCGAAGAGATAAAGAAAAACCTCATAACGCAGGTAAACACGAAGACACTTTTCGCTGACTCTATACAGTATGTGGCCTCGCAGGGCATAAAGACCTATCTCGAAATAGGGCCGGGCCAGGTGCTAAAGGGCCTCCTGCGAAAAATCGACAAGTCCTTGAACGTAATAAACCTCGAAAAGCCCGCAGACTTCTCCGTTCTCCAATCCACGCAGCAGCAATAATAGGCACTACGAATTCGGGACCATAGCTCAATTGGTTAGAGCATCTGACTCATAAAGCGAAAAAGACATTTTTCATAACTTCAACAATCTTACCTAATTACATTATTCCATAAGAACTTACGTAAATTTCCGATACCTGTGGATACCCATGGAGACCTGTGTATACGGAACAGTACTGGACACTATTTGGACACCAGATATCATAAGCAAACTGCTGGTGCATCTTACCCTATCGTACGTTCTTTTTTAGAGTTTACAGTAGCGTGATAGAAGATAAGCCCAAGTGCTGTAAAATGAAAGCCAAATAATACTCCCCTGTGATTTTAAGAGGCTTTGCTATATGAAAGTAGGATATAAAACAAACGAACGTTTATTTGGGCATCAGAAAAAATCGTCATTTCCTGCCTCTAAAAAATCTGTGCAACCGAAACATAGGTTACATTTTAGACCGGAGAGATGGGTTACACTTTTATTATATTGTTAATAGGTTCTACTCTCTTTCTGCGTAGGTTAATAATTCCTATCGGGTGAGAGTAAAAATTTA
>JBARPB010000035.1:0-20782 GCA_049642705.1 Candidatus Omnitrophota bacterium | reverse complement strand
AAAAAAGTTTCCCCCTATGGCGCTCACTCATAACGCAATTATACGATCGTTCGCTGTTACCCCCTTCAAAAAGAGGTGCGCGACCGAAGGGAGTCCCGCGCACCGCAATAAAAAATACAAGGCCGCGCGGGACGCGAAAAAAAATATGTTTGATACTGGCCAATGTCGCCTTCGGCGACGTTGTCCAGCACCAAATACAAAAATGTAAAAAATATCCCTTGCGTAAAATGCGGGGAGATTTTTATATTTTTGTGTTTGGCCTTTTTTGTTGCATAATAATACATATTTGTTATAATATCCTCCTATCAAACGCTATGAAACGCTTAGTGGCTTTATTATTGCTTTTATGCCTCGGGGGATGCGCCGCGGTAGTTCGCGAGCCGGCCGATTTAAGCCGGGTATCCGTGCCGGGCATATACCACGAGGTAAAAAGAGGCGAGAGCATCTGGAAAATATCGAAAATCTACGGTGTTGAACTGAAAGACGTCGTCAGGGCTAACCGCCTGCCGGACGCAAGCAAGATAGAAGCGGGCCAGCTTATTTTTATCCCCGAAGCCGGCGAGGATACGGCCACGAGGGTGCGTTACGCCAAAGGCGCGAAGATAGATGTCTTTATCTGGCCCGTAAAAGGAACTGTAGTTTCATACTTCGGCTCCATGAAGGATATGGTCAAAAACAAGGGCATAGACATTCAGGTCAGGGAAGGCTCCTCGGTAGCCGCCTCGCGCGGGGGCAAGGTAACCTTTGCCAGCGGCCACATGGAGGGTTACGGAAAAACGGTTATTATTGACCATTTAGACGGTTTCGAAACAGTCTACGCGCACAACGCGGAGAACCTCGTAACCGTCGACCAGAGAGTAAAGAAGGGCGAGGTAATAGCGAAAGCGGGGAAGACAGGAAGGCCGGATAAACCGGGTCTTCATTTCGAAATACGAAAAAACCATAAACCCCAGAACCCGTTCTATTATCTACCATGAAGGCACTACAATGTTAAGTGAGCCAGCAGTAGGAAAGGCGTTTTTCGGCAGGGAAGAGGTAATGCGCACCCTCGAGAAGAGGGTAAACGCCCTTAAAGGCGGCTATCGGCAAAATGTTGCCTTAGCAGGACAGATGCTGGCGGGAAAATCATCGATTCTTTACCAGTTTCTCTACAACCTCAAAGACACCTCCCTGATTCCGGTTTATATAGAGGTCGTGGAAGAGGTGTTTTCGTCTTTTGTTGACAGATTCATAGCGACGCTGCTTTACAGCTACCTTTCTTCCTGTTCGCGCGAGCCGCAGAAAGACCTCCCGAACCTGATGAAGGAATCCGAACCGCTCATACCGCATACGATATACGCGATAAAAAGGGTGAAATCCGAGCTTCAGAAGAAAAATTACAACACCGCCTACGACAAGATTCTCAACCTCACTTCTATATTGAAAAAAGAATCAGGCAAGTCCTGCGTCGTTATCCTGGATGAGTTCCATAACCTGGAATTCTTCAAGATTAAAAAGCCGTTCCTGCATTTCGGGAAGATCATAATGATCCAGAAGGATACGATGTATATAGTTTCCAGCTCCCAGAAAAGCACGATAAAGAAGATACTTTCCGAGAAACTCGCGCTTTTGTACGGCAATTTCGAAATCATAGAGGTGTCGGGCTTCGACCACAAGACGGCCGAGGCGTTCCTAAGGGAGAAGATGGGGAATATCTGCCTTGAGCAGAATTCAGCGGATTACCTTATAGATTTCACCGACGGCAACCCCTTCTACCTGGACGTCCTCGCGAAGAAAATAGTGGAGATCGCAAATTCCGCAAAGATTTCCTCGGCCGGCGAAAATACGGTAATCGAGGCATTCACGGCGTCTCTGTACAATACAAGCGGCACCATCAACCAGTACTTCACGAATAACATAATGAACCTCCTCGAGAGAGACTTAAGACAGGGGCACCTCGATGTCCTGATTGCGCTTGCCCTGGGGCACAATAAGCTTTGCGATATCGCAAGGTGGTTCGGCAAGAAAAATACTGCCGGATTTAGCGTTAAACTCGCGCGCCTTATCGAGCTTGATATGGTTTACAAAAACGGGGTATTCTACGGGATACATGAGGGGGTTTTTGGTTTCTGGCTTAGAACGGTATATCATAGAAGGAAAACGTCACTGGTTGACGACGTCGTAAGCAGGGCCAACGACTTCAAGGCCGCGGTTAAAAACGACATCGCCGATTACCGGCGCGAAAGCCAAAAGGACATCCTGGAGCGCATAAAGGAGCTCTTTTTGCTTTTTAACGGCGAAACGGTGGAGATCGAAAAGAAATACAGAAAACTCCCGCGATTTGTCAAGATAGAAGCCCAGGAATATTCAAACTGCACGGACCTTGTAAGCTACCAGAAGCCCAACAGATACTGGATATGCGAAATCTGGCGCGACAGGGTGGAAGAGACGAATGTCTCGGATTTTATCGGCCGCTATCATCCCATGCGGGAAAGAATCGTGAGAAAAATATGCATAGCCCTGGAGGGGATAGACGCAAACGCCTTGCTCCTGGCCAAGGAAAAGAATGTATGGGTATGGAATTTGAAAAATACAAACAACCTCCTCAGGCTCTATAAGAGGCACAACCTGATACAGAGATGAAAAGAATAGGCGTTATTTCCGATACCCACATCCCGAAAGCGGCGCTTGAGTTGCCCGAGCGGGTGTGCGAGGAATTCCGGAATGTCGAGATGATACTGCACGCCGGCGACCTTGTTGAGCTTGATGTCCTTAGGGAGCTGGAAAAACTGGCGCCGACACGCGCCGTTTACGGCAATATGGATATGACTGAAGTAAAAGAGAAACTTCCGCCCAAAGACACGATTGTGATAGGCGGCTTCAAAATCGGGCTCATTCACGGCTACGGCCCGCCGGCAAGGATCATCGATGCGGTATCCAAGGAATTCAGCAGGGTCGACGTTATCATATTCGGGCATTCGCATTCGCCGGTGAATCAAAGGGTTAAAAAAACGCTTTTTTTCAATCCGGGAAGCCCGACGGATAAAATCTTCGCCGCATATAACAGTTTCGGAATACTTGAAATCGGCGATGAGATTCAAGGGATGATTATAAGGCTGTGATGGATAAACTTTGGGCGCCGTGGAGGAAAGAATATATAACAATAAAAAAAGCCGCCTCCTGCATATTCTGCGTCGGCAGAAAGAAAAAGGCATCCGACAGAAAAAATTACATCCTTAAAAGGACCGGGCATTCCTTCTCCATCCTTAACCGCTACCCCTATAACAACGCTCACGTAATGATAGCGCCTTACAGGCACGTAAAGGGACTCGAGGCCTTGAGCGAGGAAGGGCTCATGGACCTTATGAACCTCGTAAATTACACGAAGAAAAAAATAGACAAACTCCTTAAGCCCGCCGGTTACAACATGGGAATCAATATCGGCAAGGTCGCCGGCGCGGGTTTTCCGGGCCACGTGCACATACATATCGTACCAAGGTGGGCGGGGGATACAAACTTCATGCCTGTCGTAGCAAATACGAAAGTAGTTTCATATTCGCTTGACGAAATGTACAGGTTGCTTCGATGTTAACAAGAAAGGAAATCGAGAAACAGGAATACCGGGCATTGGCGCCCTATGCAACAAAATCAAGCCGGACGCAGGGCCGCGTCCACAGGGAGAAAGAGCACGTCTACAGGTCGATCTACCAGAGGGACAGGGACAGAATAGTCTACTCGAGTGCTTTCCGCAGGCTGGAATATAAAACCCAGGTCTTCGTCAACCATGAAGGCGACCATTATAGGACCCGGCTCACACACACGCTTGAAGTTACGCAGATAGCCAGAACCATCGCAAGGGCCCTCAGGCTAAACACGGAACTTGTGGAAGCCATCGCTCTGGCGCACGACCTCGGCCACACGCCTTTCGGGCATTCCGGCGAGGACGCTCTCGCGGAACTCATGGCCGAGCACGACGGTTTCGACCACAATTCGCAGGGCTTAAGGGTTGTCGACATTCTTGAGAATATATACCCGGAATTCACGGGCCTTAACCTGACTTACGAGGTAAGGGAAGGGATCATAAAACATTCGACGCCCTTCGACAAGCCGAGGCCCTACATCCCTTTTGAAAGCAAGGGCGCTCCCCCGCTTGAGGTGCAGGCCGTGGACGTGGCCGACGAAATAGCGTACGACAATCACGATCTGGACGACGGGATAGCAAGCGGCCTTATACCCGAAGAAAAGCTCGGCAGCATGGCGCTGTGGAGGAAAATCTCGGGCGCCGTAAAAGAAAAATACCCCAAAATCAGCAGGAAAATCAAAAAAACACAAACCATAAGAACCCTTATCGACATGCAGGTAACCGACCTCATACAAAACACGGAGAAGAAAATCAAAAAATTCAAAATCAAATCGCCCGAGGACGTGCAGAATTTCCCGGAAAGGATCGTAACCTTCGGCCGGGAAATGAACAATCTTCGAAAGCCACTACAGGAATTTCTTCTGGAAAACCTCTACCACCACTACAGGGTCGTGCGCATGTCCAGGAAGGCCTACAGGTTCATCGAAGACCTGTTCGAGGTGTACATAGAAAACCCCGAGCAACTTCCGTCCGCACAGGCCGCGTATCTTAAAAAGGACGATAAATACAGGGTTGTCTGCGATTATATAGCGGGAATGACGGACAGGTACGCGCTTGAGGAGTATAAAAAGTTTTTTGACCCGTATAAGAAGGTGTAATGCACAATGAAAAACCAGATTAAGAAGTCCTATTATAAGGAAAAAAGGCTTATAGTGCGCATCGGGGCGGTTTTCGATCTCAAAAAAGTAAAGGCCGCTTTTTCCAAGTACCTGGGCTCTTTTTCACTGTGGCTTATCTACAAGAAGACGTGCGACAGGGAAAAAATAAAGCACGAGTTGTGCAAAACCGCAAAATCCAGCGAGCGTAACGAAAAAGCGTGCCTCGACGGCATCGAAGGCGTGGTAAGAAAGGCGGGTAAATCCAAAAAGATAGAGACCTTCGAGTGCGCCATCAAGCGGCACGGTTTCTGCTTCCCGCTTGTTTACGAAGGCGAGGCGTTTGGTTACATAATCGCCTGCCAGATGCGCAACCACCCCGACAGCGAAACGCTGGAACTGTTCTCTTATCTTATAGAAACCGGCTTAAGGGGCATAAAAAATGAAATAGAGCTGGAGGAGCTTTATAAAACAGTAAAACCCCGGGCCGTCGCCTTGTCGACCGTCCATACGATCCACCGGTTAATCACCTCGTCGCTTTATCTCGACGAACTCCTTTCGAGGATTGCGCGCCTTTCGATGCAGATTATACGGGCGAACAGGTGCTCGATTAAATTAATCGACAGCAAGAAAAAAACCCTTTTGCCGAAAGCAACCGTTGATTTACGAACGGAGAAGGCGAAGCTTAAAAAGGTCAAAATAGGCAGGTGGGCGCCCGGCAAGGCAGTCAAGTACGGAAAATCCATAAGGGGCGACAGGTATCTTGCGACCCCGCTCATAGACGAGGATATCATCGGCGTCATAACGCTTTACGATAAGATAGGTAAGCAGCCATTCAATCATTCCGACGTCGAGATAATGAGGACCCTCGCCGAGCAGGCAGCCATCGCCATAAAGAACGCGCAGCTCTATAAGGAGCAGGAGAAACTCACGATGGGGAGCATCAAGGCCCTGGCGCAGATCATCGAAAGCAAGGGCACTGGGATATACACGCCGAAATCGAGTTTCTTAAGGATCGTCCAGCTGATAGGGCAGGAATTCGAGATGAGGGAACATGAGCTGAAAACCCTGCAATATGCCACCCTGCTACACGACGCGGGCGAGCTCATGGTTCCGGAGGAGGTATTGAAAAAGAAAGGTAAGCTCACGGACAGGGAATACAAGTTAATAAAGGAGCATCCCTTAAAGGGCGCGAAAATAATCAAGTCGCTGAAATCGCTTAAGTCAATCACCCCTATCATCATGTACCACCACGAAAGTTACGACGGGGCGGGGTACCCGAAGGGCCTGAAGGGGGGCGAGATTCCGCTGGGTGCGCGGATCATGGCGGTTGTCGCCGCCTTCGAAGCCATGATTACAAAAAGGCCCTACAGGGTGCGCCTTTCCATCGGCAAGGCAATCGAGGAAATCAAGAAAAACTCAAGGATTCAGTTTGACCCGAAGGTCGTCAAGGCGTTCCTGAAAGTGGTCGGCAGGAAGGACATCGTCAATCTCATCAAGAGGGAAATCTATGGCGCTCGATAAAATATTAAAAAATAAGCTGGAGAGGGCTATCGTGAGGTTCTTTCACGAGAACCAAACGGCAATCGACACCCCGAGGGGCATAGCGACGTGGGTAAAGGCGGAAAGGCCCGCGGTTAAAGCGGCCCTTGATAAGCTCGTCAGGGCAGGGATACTTCTCGAGGACAGGGTCTCTTCGACCACGGGCTACAGTTACACCGGGGATAAAAAACTTATACGCGAGATAGGCAAACGATTAAAAGGCAAACTTTAATCATATATGTTACTGCCGGATTTCTTTTCATCGTCGCGGGTGTGCTCTTGGCGACGGCCGGCGACCTTTTTCTCTCATTTATCGGAAATGAGATACATATAGATATCGCCTATAAAAATCATTCGGGCTTCATATCCTGCTTTATCCTTAGGTCCATCAGGATTGAGAAACCCGTTTTTGTAATCAGGGACTTCGACCTGGTACTGGGGTGCCAGGGGGCGCGTATCGAGCCGGACTTCAGGGAGCTCGCGGATAAAAAAGCGATTATCCTGAAATGCGCGCTTAAGAACGTTGCATTCCTTCGCGCCGGGGAAAAACTTTCCCGCAGCAGCGGGATCCCGCCAAAGGCGGGAAAAGGCGCAGGTGATTTGCTTGGGCTTTTCGGTAGCTCGCTGCCGCCGTTACTCGAGGAGCTGGTTAACGTCCTTTTTGTCACAGTAGATACGGAACTTCGCGTATTCGGCGGCACGCTGGAGTTCCGGTCTTTTAAAGCCGAAAGCAGGGATATAAAAGTAACTGCCTCGGGGTTCGTGAGAGAAACGGGGGATACACAGCTTTCTTTGAAAATTTTCTTTTCCCCCGAAATAATAGCCACGTTTCCCGAAGAGTTAAGGGCGGTGCTGACGCCGGGGGTACGGGGATGGTCAAGCTACCATATCGAGCTTGAGAGCGGCCGGGCCAAGCCCTTCCTTAAACTTGAAACAGACAGGTTCAGGCTGGAATTCAAAGAGATCCAGGAAGGTTAAATGATTCTTAACAAGGAACAAAAAGAAGCGGTTGAAACGCTGGACGGGCCCCTTTTAATCGTGGCCGGCCCCGGAACGGGAAAAACGCAGCTTCTTTCGGTAAGGGCGGCAAACATCGTAAAGCGCGGCAAGGCCTCTCCTCAAAACATACTCATCGTCACTTTTACAAATGCCGCCGCCAGGACGATGCGAGAGCGCCTCGCCTCGATAATGGGCCCCGACGGGTACAACGTCGAGGTGGAGACGTTCCATAGTTTCGCGAATTCCGTAGTGCTCGAGTCCGAGGAGGCCCTCAATTACGTAAAAGATAAGATTGACATGAGAGATGTGGAAAAAATAAGGGCATTGGAATATATATTCGATAACACCGCCGGCGTCGAGCCGCTAAAGCCCTTCGGTGCTCCTTACGTGCATCTGAAAGAAATCCAGGGGAGGATAAGCGAGCTAAAAAACGAGGGCATTACCCCGGAAGAGTTCAAGGGGGAGCTTGAAGGTGTCTCCCCGGACGGGATAAATATAGAAGAAAAGCACGTAAAGCGCCTTCGCGCGCTTTCTTTGATATACGAGAAATACGAAGCGTTGAAGGATAAAGAGTGTTCGCTCCTTTTCGACGAGAGGGGCCGCAAGGATTACGACGACATGATACTCATAGCCATCGAGGCGCTCCGCAAAGAAAAGGACCTTCGCAATGCCTTCCGCAGCCAATACAGATACATAATGGTGGATGAATATCAGGATACAAACGGCGCTCAGCTTGAGCTTCTGTTCCATGTACTGGACGGCGCCTCGGGGAACCTCTGCTGCGTGGGAGACGACGACCAGGCCATATACCGCTTCCAGGGAGCCACGCTCTCAAATTTCCGCATTTTGCGGGAAAGGCTCCCGAAGCTCAAAACCATCGTCCTTAAAACAAATTACCGCTCAACCGAAGAGATTGTAAACCTTTCGTCGCGGATCATATCCCAGCTTCCGGAGGACGAGCGGGTAGCGGCGAAAAAACTCCGGGCAACCAAGGATTACAAGGATAAAAAAATAGCATTTTTCGAATTTCTCACCGAAGAAGAAGAGCTCTGCTTTATCATAGGCGAAATAAAAAGGCTTGCAGAAAAAATAAAGGAAGAAAAGCCGTACAACAATATCGCCGTTCTCGTCAGAAGGCGCGACCAGAGGCAGAAGGTCATAGAGGCGTTCCTCAAAAGTGATATACCTTACGCAACCGACGGAAGCGAGGACATGCGTCAGGAAAAACGCGTCCAGCAGATGCTGGACACCCTTGAGGTGGCGAACGTAAGCGTTAAGGGCAACGAGAAAAAATCCCTGGCGCTTTACAGGATACTCTCCGCGGACTATACCTCTGCGGACCATTCCGACATCCTTAAATTCATAGAGTTCGTAAACCGCGAGAAGGCCGCTACGCGCCGCGGAGGGCTCGAAGCGTACAAGGCATTCACTCTATTCCAGGAATTTCAAAAATGGTTTCCGGTCGAACTCGACAGGGCGCCGTCAAAGGAAGATTCGCGCCGGTTAAAAATAAGCGTCGAACTGGCCCTCAAAAACCCGCATGCGCTTCATAAAGCGGCCTGGGCCATAAAAAGGCTGCTTGTCGACGCCAAAACGAGGCCGGCCCACGATTTGCTCCTGGGCTATATAGGCGATACGGATCTTTACCGGTTCGTACTTAAGAAATACGAAAAGAATAAAACGCTCAAAATAAGGGACCTGCGCTCGCTTGTGGCTTTCATAAATAAAATAAAAGAATCAATCCTGGCCAGGCCCTCGTTAAGGCTTGAGGATTTTATTGCGGAGCTCGACTTAAGGGAGGCCCACGGCATGCCTATCGAAGGGAAACTTGCCACGCTTAGCCAGGACGGGGTCCGCATTTATACCGCGCATAGCGCAAAGGGCCTTGAATTTTACGCCGTGATCATGCCTTTCTGTCTTGAGCAACGGAGCTGGCCGGTCCGCAGCAAGCCGGATGTCGTGCCGCTTCCTCCCGACATTTACAGGAGCAAGGAAAGGGTAAAAGAGAAAGGGAGGCGCAAGCTTTTAAAGTTTTTCGACGAACTCCGTTTATTCTACGTTGCCTCGACGCGCGCGAAGTCAACCCTTATTTACACGGCGACGCCGGGCGAAAGAGTTATCGTAAGCCGTTTTTTGAGCCGCCTGGACCTTACGCCAAAATCAGGCTCGCCCGAAAGCGAAGATAAATTCCTCCTTGAATTTCTTAAGGGGTCAACCGAAAGAGACCCGTTTAAAGACACCCCCGGAATCCTTCGCGATATGGCCAGAAATACGAACCTCACGCCTACAAAACTAAACAACTACCTGGAGTGCGGAAGAAAATTCATGTACAATTCCATACTCGGGCTGCCCGGCAAAAAAACGCCGCACCTGGTCTTCGGTAACTGCGCCCACAAAGCGCTCGAGGAGGCATACCGCTATTTTATGCAAAACAAGAAATTCCCCGCTTTTAAATTTTACAAGGGGTCTTTCTTGCGCGAGCTTGAATTTCAGGGAGTCAGCGATACCATAAAAAAACTGTGCGCCGAGCGCCTGGAAACGCTCAGGCCCTGGTACTTGAGGGAATCGAAAAATCCCGTGATGCCCTCCGCGCTCGAGACGGACCTCGTGGTGCACTTTCCAGACAGGCTCGTATTCAAAGGCAAATTCGATAAAGTCGAGACGGAAAAAAACGGCGCGGTCAAAGTGATAGATTACAAAACCGGCTCTCCCGATAAGCATGTGCGGGCGATTCACAACTGCACTGACCTTTCCAGATACGAGTGCGATAATTATTACCGTCAGCTTATCGCTTATAAATTGGTTTTCGACAGGAACAGGCATAAGTCACAAAATGTTTCCGTAAGCCGTGGCGTGCTTCAGTTCCTTGAGCCCGCATCCGCTACGGTAAAGAAGTACGCGCTTGAGAAAGGCGCGTACTGCGACATCGACATAGAGCTTACGGAGGGGATGGTTTCGGAGCTGGAAAAACTGATAAAGCGCTGCTGGAAGGATATTCAGGCGCTAAAGTTTGACAAGCTGCCGGAGCGCGACGGCAAGGAGAGGTGTAAAAGGTGCGATTTTGATTCCATTTGCTGGGGGTAATTAAGAGTGGCGGAAGAATACCAGAAGGAACTGTTTGAGGAATTCGGGGAACAAAAGAGCAAGCTCAAGAGGATTGCCGAGAGGATAACCCAGAGGCAGCGCAAGTTCTACCTGCGCGTCTCGCTTGAAAACGTCGTATTCGCCGCTATTATCGCGGTTATGTGCGTAATCGTTGCTTTTGCCATGGGGGTTGAGCGCGGAAAACGGGTTGCGCCACCTTTGGCACCACAAAAGAAGGTCACCCCTCCGGCCAAAGAACCCGAAATAAAGGCCGTCAAGCAAAGGACCACAAGGACATACGCGATACAGCTTATCTCGTATAGGAAAAAGCGGCTTGCGGAGAAGGAAAAACGTAAACTACTGGATAAAAACATAGAGGCGTTCATCGTTCCGTCCGGAGAGTGGTTTCAGGTATGCGCCGGCGGGTACGGCGATATAAAAGACGCTAAAGCAGGTTTGAAACAATTTTCGAAGGATTATAAAGGGTGTTTTATACGAAAAAAAGAGAAGGAGGAATAAGAGATGGCACAACATCCGAGTTTGCGCTCAAAAGAAAAAGGTAAACAACATCGCTCTGTCCTTAAGCGCTACGAAAGGGTAAAGGCCCTTAAGGAGAAGGAGAAGTGGAAGAAAGGCAATTCCGTCTTCGGCCTGCTGAAACTGAAAATCCTGAGATTCAAGCTCAAGAAAGAAAAGGCTCAGCCGGCTGCTGCCGAAGGTGCGGAAGCTGCCGAGGGCGGGGCCGCTACACCCGCTACCGGCGCTCAGGCACCGGCAACCGGGGAACCAAAGGCCGCCGGCAAAGAAGCTAAGGCAGCGCCGAAGAAAGAGGAGAAGGGGAAAGAAGGAAAGAAAAAATAAGGGGAAACGCTTTTCATTTTTTGATTTATGTGATACACTAACACTGTATGTTTAAAAAAATCGAACTAAAACACGCGAAACTCCGGAAGTGGATAAACGAAATGGCCGCAATGTGCGGCCCTGAAAAAATTGTTCTTATCGACGGCGGCGAACGCCAAAAAAAGAAACTCAAGAAAGAGGCGTTTTCCACCGGGGAAATTATCGAGTTAAACCAGGAGAAGCTTCCCGGCTGCGTTTACCACAGAACCGCCCCAAACGACGTCGCGCGCACCGAGAACCTTACCTTTATATGCACAAGGAGAAAAGAGGACTCAGGCCCCACCAACAACTGGATGCTGCCCAAAACCGCCTATAATAAAGCCGCCGCCATATTTAAGGGCTCCATGAAAGGTCGCACGATGTATGTTATCCCTTTTTCGATGGGGCCGGTGGGTTCGCCTTTCAGTAAGGTTGGCGTGGAACTGACGGACAGCATATATGTCGTTCTTAATATGCTCATAATGACGAGGGTCGGCAAAAAAGTACTGGATTACCTCGGTCAGAATAAAGAATTCACGAAATGCCTGCACGGCAAGGCCGAGCTTAATTTAAACAAGCGGCTCATTCTCCATTTTCCCGAGGACAACGCCATCTGGAGCGTGGGCTCCGGCTACGGGGGAAACGTGCTTCTGGGAAAAAAGTGCCTGTCGCTGCGCATCGCGAGTTTCCTGGCGAAAAAAGAAGGCTGGCTGGCCGAGCACATGTTGATTCTGGGTGTGGAAAAACCGGGCGGCCGCATACAATACATAACCGGCGCCTTCCCGAGCGCCTGCGGAAAAACAAATCTCGCAATGCTTGTTCCGCCCCAGGCCCTCAAGAAAAATGGTTACCGGATATGGACGGTGGGGGATGATATCGCATGGATGAGGGTAGATTCTGACGGCGCTTTATGGGCGATCAACCCGGAGACGGGATTTTTTGGCGTTTTACCCGGCACGAACCGGAAAACAAACCCAAACGCCATTGTTGCAATGCAGAAAAACACGATATACACGAACGTCCTCCTCAGACCTGATTACACCCTCTGGTGGGAAGACGGCGATGGGCCGCCTCCGGAGAAAGGCACCGATTGGCTCGGAAGGCCCTGGCGCCCCGGCATGAAAGATAAAGACGGCATGCCCGTAAAAGGGGCGAATCCGAACAGCCGCTTTACTTCGCCCATATCGCAGTGCCCGTCGGCATCGTTCCGGTCGGAACACCACCACGGCGTACCTACCTCGGCGATTATATTCGGCGGCCGGAGGGCAGGCCTCGTGCCTCTTGTCTACGAATCATTTAACTGGCAGCACGGTGTTTTTCTCGGCGCCACGATGGCCTCCGAGCGCACCGCCGCGCAATACGGAAAACAGGGCGAGGTAAGGCGTGACCCGATGGCGATGCTGCCTTTCTGCGGCTATAACATGGCCGATTACCTCAGGCACTGGCTCAATATGGGCAAAAAGATGGCGAAGCCCCCTAAGATATTCTTTGTGAACTGGTTCAGAAAAGATAAATCCGGCAAATTCATCTGGCCCGGTTTTGCGGACAACCTGCGAGTTCTCGACTGGATCGTAAGGCGCGCAGAGGGCTCCGTCGGCGCAATGGAGACGCCGCTCGGCTATGTCCCGAGATACGAAGATATGGAAATGGACGGCCTCGATTTTTCGAAGGAAAAATGGAACGAGCTTTTTTCGATAAATACCGACGACTGGAAAGAAGAATTGAAGGGTCAGGAAACCTTTTTAAATAAATTCGGAAAAAAACTACCGAAAGAACTCGTCAAGGAACAGGGTGCCTTAAAAAAGAGGCTGGAGCGATTTAAATGAAAACCGTTAGACTCCGCCTGGGGCAGAGAAGCTATGATATCTGTATCGGAGGCGGCATTATTGACAAACTACACCCCCTTCTAAAGCTTTGGGGTGCAGATACGCCGTTATTCGTAGTTACCAATAAAAAAATAAATTCCCTGCACGGCGGGAAACTCAAGAAGGTTCTTGAGCGCACAAGCAAAAAAATATTATCTTATGAGGTCCCTGATTCCGAAAGGGCAAAATCGTTCCCCGTGTACATACGGACGATAAGGGCGCTCGCGCGTTTTGCGAAAAAACGAAAACCGGTCGTCTTCGCTTTCGGCGGCGGCGTAATCGGGGATCTTGCCGGGTTCCTCGCCAGCGCCTACAGAAGGGGGGTGCCGTACGTACAGATACCGACGACGCTTCTTTCGCAGGTCGACTCCGCCATTGGCGGAAAAGTCGCCATAGACATAAGGGAAGCAAAAAACATCGTGGGCAATTTCTACCAGCCGAAAATGGTAGTGTGCGACACGCAATTTTTAAGGACCCTTCCCGAAAAAGAATTGCGAAACGGCCTTGTCGAAATCGTTAAATACGGGATCATAAAGGACAGGGGGCTTTTCGTGTTTCTTGAGGGAAACATAAAAAAGGTGCTGCGGCTTGATGAGGGCGCCACCGAATACGTCATTTTTAAATCCTGCTCCATCAAGGCAAGGGTAGTGGAAAAAGATGAGTTTGACACAAAGGATTTACGCGCGATTCTGAACTTCGGGCACACCATTGGACATGCCATCGAAGCGGCAACGCGTTATTCCAAATCAGTCACTCACGGCAGGGCGATCGCAGCGGGAATGATTATGGCAAGCCGCATCGCCCTCGCGATGGGCACGGTTAAAAAGACGGATTACGAAAAGATATGCTCCCTTGTGAAAAAAGTGATGCCGAAAGCAAGGATAAAGCACCTTAAATCGGGCGACATACTGAACGCGCTTTCTTACGACAAAAAATTTATTGCCGGCACCAACAGATTTATTCTCCCGAAAAAAATCGGGCGTGTGGAAATTGTAAGCGATATACCCGGGACGCTGATAAGGAAGGTCATCGAAAGCTGTATTGGGGGAGGTTAAGCCATGGAGGCAAGAGAGTATAAATACGAAGACAGCCAGGAGGTGAAAAACCTCATATTGTCCATACTGGAGAAAGAATACCCTTTTGACCGTTCTGTCTACCGGGATACCGACATAAACGACGTATCTGGAACTTATGGCGGCGAAGGCGACTCTTTCTTTGTAATCGAAAAAGACAAAAAAATCGTCGGCACGGTAGGCATAAAAAAGGACACGCCCCAAAGCGCGCTCCTGCGGAGGTTGTTTGTCGACGAAAATCACCGCAAGAGGGGCCTCGGGACAATGCTCCTTAAGAGGGCAATCGACTTCTGCAAATCAAACGACTACAAGGAAATTATCTTCCGCGCCACCGACAGGATGTCGCAGGCGATGAGCCTCTGCAAGAAAATGGGGTTTAAGGAAAAGGACGACCTCGAGGTAAGCGGCTTCCACATCCACCGCTTCGTGCTAAAGTTATAGTGGCAAAAGATGCTTAGCGTTTCAGTTTGACGATAAAGTCCTGGCCGTTCGAATCAACCTTAATAAAATTCCGCTCAATTTTAATTATTTTAAACTTACCTACGGTATCACCCTCGCCCCATATGCTGTCGTTTATTACCACAAGCGGCTTCTTGGGCGTGTACATAATACCGCTCACCTTTATCGATTCGTTAACTTCGGCAAGCGTAACGTATGCGGGAAGAAGTGGAGCGGTTTCTGCTATTTCCTCCTGCTTTACCTCATCCGCCTCAAGCGCGTACGAGGGACTCGCAGCCGCAGCCGGGCCGGCAACTTTCTCATTTCTTCCAAGCAGGCTTCGGCCCAGGAAAGAAAGCAATAGAATAGCGAGTAAAAGCGCGGAACCGGCCGCGGCAAAAACCAGATATACACGCAGGCGGACAAAGTTCGGTTTAAACGTTTTTTTTCGCTGGGAAGGACTTTTCTGTGCCTTTTTAAGCGCCTCGGCGATAATACTCATACCTTTATCTCCTGTGGCATGCCCTCAATCTCAAAAACACTCTTATCAATAGTGTCCCCGTTTATGCTTTTCGTACCCAGGACGAACCCGGAAAGGAGAGCCTTGTCGCATACGAGATTTATGAGGCGGGGTATGCCGTCTGAAAACCTAAAAATTTTATCCAGGGCGTCTTCGGTAAAATACGCATCACCGCCGGAACCCGCAACCTTCAGGCGGTGGTATATGTACTTCTCGATTTCTTCTTTTTGAAGCGGGTTTATATGAAACCTCACTCCTATCCTTTGGCGCAGCTGCAGAAGTGAAGGGGATTTTAGTTTGCGCCGCAGTTCCGGCTGGCCGACCAGTACGATCTGAAATAATTTTTCCTTGTCCGTCTCCAGGTTCGAGAGAAGTCTGATCGCCTCCAGCGTTCGGTTCTTCATGTCCTGCGCTTCGTCCAGGATGAGAACGACGTTGGAGTTTTTCCTGAGCTCTTCTAGCAGAAAGTTGTTCAACTGGCGCAAAAGCGAAACCTTGGTCCTGCGTGCCGGTTTTATTCCGAAATCCTCAACGATCGCCTCCAGAAGCTGAAGTTCGGACAGGTTCGGGTTGAGGATAAATGCTGTCTTTGCATCGCTGCCCAGCTGGTTGAGGAGGGCTTTGCAGAGGGTGGTTTTTCCCGCGCCGACTTCGCCGGTAATCTCCAAGAAACCCTTTTTTTCTTTAATGCCGTAAAGAAGATATGAAAGCGCCTCCCTGTGGGCCCTGCTTAAATAAAGAAAATTCGGGTCGCTTGTTACGTTAAAAGGGTTTTCTTTTAAACCGTAAAAATCCAGGTACATGGCTAGCCCCTTCCTTACTTGGTCTATATTATATTACCTTAAGGGCTCTCTTGTAAAGCAAATTCGGCCATGGCCTTCATTTGAAAAAAAACTTGCTTTTCGCGGATCTATTGGATATACTTGTATGTATTCATTTAGAGGTGTTTACGATGTGGAACGGTATTGACAGAAGAAAATTCCCAAGGGTCCATTACAGGTGCGTTATTTACATGCGAAAAAAGGGCTCTACGAAAACGATTTCGACGCGTACGGAAAATCTCGGCGCGGGCGGTATATGCGTTATTGTTAAGGAAGACCTGGGGCTTTTTCGGGGCGTTGATTTGGAACTCGACCTGGAAGACGAGACTCCCTTAAATATTAAATGCAGCGGCACCGTGGTCTGGGTCGTCAAAAAAAGAGATCCCAAGGAGAAGGGCGCCGTCTATTACGACACGGGCATCGAATTTGTTGATATAAACGAAGACGGTAAAAACAGGATATCGAAAATCGTTGAGGCCCAGTTAAAAAAATAATCGCCTTAAGGGGTTGACAAAGAAATTTTATTATGATATACTTCCTAACAAGGCAGTAACGAAAAAGCAAAGGAGGTGAAATAGAAATATGAAAAAGGGATTTATAATCTGTGTGGCCCTGTTAATGATATTCAGCTTAACCACAACATGTTTTGCTCAGGATATGGGCAAGAAGCTCGCACGCGGTCTTGCAAATATCTTAACGGGCTGGGTTGAACTTCCGAAAAATATTTATGACACGAGCATAGAGGACAATATATTTTCTGGCCTGACAGTCGGTCTTGTAAAGGGCATAGGAATGGCAATCGTGAGAACCGGCGCCGGCGTCTATGAAACTGTGACTTTCCCATTCCCGATTCCGGAAGACTATGCGCCCGTTCTAGAGCCAGAATTTGTATTTAGCGAAGAATAAATTTTGACTGCTTTTCTTTTGAAAAGCGTAAAAAAAGAGGAATGGATGACTTAAGCGTCTGTTCCTCTTTTTTTATAAGAAACGGAGAAAGGATAAAAGCGTCTGGAAATCATGAGTGAAGAAAAACGACAAGAAAAGCCCGCGGAAAAACCCAAGGCCGCCGAACCGGGAAAACCCTCCCGGCCTACCGAGTGTGTCGCCTGCAATAAAAGCATAAAGAAACTCTGGTACTACCGCGAGGGCAAGTACTTCTGCGGCAAGGGATGCTGGAAAAAGTCAAAAAAAGCCGCGAAGGAAGCCAAGGAAAAGGCCGAGGAAAAACCCACCACAAAATAATCTTGCAATAGAGATTAAATAGGGATATAATTATATCTAATGAAGGACGGTAATAGTGCCTACAAAAGGTGAGAAAAGAAAATACCCGCGCCTTAAAGACAGGAATATATCGCTCAAGGTCAAATCCGGCGATATAGATATCATTACGCAGAGTCTTGACATAAGCGCCTCGGGCGTATACTGCAAGGTGGAAAAAGAGATACCGCTCTTGTCCAGAATAAAAGTCCTTCTTATCCTGCCCAAAAGTAAAAAGGACCCATCCGGAGCGGACCAGACCGCAAAAATCGAGACAGACGGCGTTGTGGTAAGGGAGCACCCGGTTATAATAGACGGGGCCATTGTTCACTACGACGTCGCTATATTCTTCGACAACATCTCAGTCAAAGACAGGGAATCCATTCTTGACTATATAAATCAAAGAGCGAAAAACAAATGTTAATACTTTTCATCGAGCTTTTAATCATCGTGATACTCGTGATGATTTTCTCGATGCTCATCGTTGACGACAGGCGAAACCGCACCAGGGGCATGCACCTGGTGAAACTAAAGGGGTACTGGGACGGTGCAGAACGGCGCAGCGTCGACCGCTTAAATATATCATTGCAGGTCAAATACTTCGAAAACGGAACCGCACAAGCTGTGAAAAGCGCGGATATATCCCTAGGGGGCATCAGGCTCCTCCTGGACGAAAAAATCGAGAAGGGCACACCGCTTCGAGTGGAAATAAAACTGCCCGACGAAAGCAGCCTCATAAAAGCACGCGGCAAAGTCGTCTGGGCGGAAGAATCGCAAGAGGATGAGAAAACTTACTTGAAAAGACTTTTCAACACGGGAATAAAATTTTCCAAGTTTCAAGACTCCGACGATAGAAGGCTCTTCGATTTTATACGTAACTTGCAAGCTCAGAAACGCTAGGGATGGGCAAGGCTCTTCGGCATATTCCTGTAAAATTGGTCGTGGGTCTCATTTCAGCAAGGCCATCCCGATTCACCCTCGTAAGGCACATCCTCGAGAAGAAATTCGGCAAGATCGATAATGAATCGGGCACATTCAATTTCTCTTGCACGCCTTACTATGAGAAGGAGTTTGGTCAAAACCTTAAGAGAAAATTCTTCAGTTTTAAGAGGCCTGTCCGGCTTCGCAAAAACTATCGCATTAAATTATACACCAATTCGGTCGAAAAAAAATTGTCCGAAAAAAACGCGCGGACCATCAATATCGATCCGGGATACGTGTCGTTGACAAAGCTGGTGCTTTTTACCACAAAAAACCGGAGCCACCGCATATATATTGACGAAGGCATATACGCTGATCTGGAGCTTCAGTTCTCGAATAAATCTTTCCGGGCACTTCCCTGGACGTATCCGGATTACAAAACCGACGCGTATATCGAGTTTTTTAATTCGGTAAGGTCGGCGTATCTTGAACAGGTGAAAAAAATTACCTTTGAGGCCGCGCCATGCGTATTAAGCAGACAAGCACGCTTGTAATAATAATCTCCTCCTCGGTTATCGTAGCGGTCCTTGCGCTTACGCTTTTTGGGTTTTACGCCTATCTTGAATGGAAGGAACAGAATATAAGGAAGAACTACCGCATCGCCCTTTATGACCTGAACGCCCGCGTCTTCGGCAAGTATATACTGATAAATCTGCAGGCAAAATTCGGCACCGAAGGCGCCTCAAGGGGCAGGCCCGTCGTCGAGGGCACCGTCAAGAACACCTCGAACAAAAAGATATATTCCTTGAAGTTAAAGGTCTCTTTTTGCGACCCAAAGCGGCAGGTCGTCTATGTCGAGGGGTTCTATCCTGTCGGGACAGAGCCGGAGTCCCTCGTTAATATCGGCGGGATTACAGAAAACTTTCTTAAGGAGAACGACTCCATATCCTTCAAGCACCAACTCAAGAATTGCCCGCAGGAAGTCAACGACTACCTGAAGGCCAAATCAAAGTTCTCCAAGCTTTCGGATGTCGGCCGCTTGAGCCTCGTTTATAAGATTGAGGGCCTTGATATAAAATGAGAAATCTGTACATACTCCTTATCCTGACGATAATCCTGATAATAACCCTCCTTGTATTCGCATTTCTCTTTCTCGAGAAAGAGAAACACCAAACATTCTTCTACTCCGTAGAAATTGGGCCCGAGAGGTCGGGATCCGTCAGAATCGACCGCTACAAAACCGAGGATAAAATTATCTATAAATCCACGAGTTTCTACCCGAGGGCGTTAAACCGCAAAATAATACATGAAAAACTTGTTTTCGACAGGAAGAATTTTAAACTGGAGACGTTTTTAAAGTCGTGTAAAAATTTCGCCGCCGCGACAGAGGCCGTGTATATCGCCACCCTCAAAGACGGCTCGTTCAACTTCCTGTCAAGGTATTTGTCAAAATCGAGCGCCGCAGGCGGCATCCCGCACGCCGAAGACACCTCGGTTTTCAGCGAAGAATCTATCGTAACCTATATTCCGCTCATTGACAAGTATAATTTCGCAAGGGGAGGAGCCCAGCCTTTTAACTGCATATACCAGGCCCTTAACCTCCTGCCGCCGGCAAGGGCAAGGGTTATCTTTACCTCGATCAGGGACGAATACATAAAGGTGGGCCGCAGGAAGACAAAAACGGAGTTCTTCACGGTAAAGTCGAAGGCCCTCCCCAAGTGCTATGTGTGGGTCTCGAAAAAAGACCGGAATATCGTTCAGCTGAAAATCGAGTCGAAATCGCTCTTAATAAAAAAGACGGCGAATTTCCCAAAAATTACGACCGAAGGAAGTCCCGAGCGCAGTCGAGGGACGACTGAAAGGAGTCGCGACGAAAACAAACTTTACGCATCGCACGAAGTCATCTTTCCCTCGGAAGGCATCACTCTTGCAGGAACCCTAGAGGTTCCGCATAAAGAGGGAAAGCTTCCATGCGTGCTCCTCGTCGCGGAAGACGCCCCCTACGACAGGGAAAACGCCGGTCTCTATACGGATATAGGCCGGTCTCTCGCCGAAGGCGGAAATATCGTCATGCGTTTTGACGCAAGGGGCATGGGGAAATCACAGGGAAACAACGCGGAAGTAAGCCTGGACGACACGATAAGAGACATCGAAAATGCGCTGAAATTTTTGCTGAACCAGGAAAAGGCCGACAAGAAGAAGGCCTTTATCGTGGCCCACGGCTCCGTATGTTCGTACCTTTCCCGCTTAGATTTATCCGGGAATCGCCTGCGGGGCATCGTAATGCTGGGCGTCGCCAGGCCGGTTCCTATCCTGGATTTCAAATGCGAGTATGTCCTCGATAAGATACGGATGCTCACGGAAGTTGATAAAACATACCCTGAAATTCTGGAATCCTCGAAGGAACGGACGCTCAAGACCGTAAAAACCACAAAAAAAGAATACGGCGTTATCCAGGGCAAGAAGGTCTTCCTTGAAAGGATGAGCGAGCTTCTCCAGCTAACCCCCTTTGAGGGTTTCAGGGGCATCGACACGCCGCTTGTAATCATCTACGGCAAGAAGGACAAATTTTGTCCGTTGTCCTACGTGCGCGATATCGAAAAAAACCTGAACCAGGCGGAACTGCGCCAATTTTCCACGGTATCCTTCAGGGGGCTGGGGCACTTT
>JBARPB010000034.1:0-5394 GCA_049642705.1 Candidatus Omnitrophota bacterium | reverse complement strand
AGTTAAGGGGCCAAGGCAAGGGCTTGCCGCCGGTGTCCTTCAGCGTGACACCGGACGAGCTGCCGCCCGGGCTCGAAGGCGTGGCCGACGAGAAGTAAAAATGGCAAGGGGCGAAAAAGAGGAAGTTTAAAAAATGGGCAAACTGAGAGGGCAGAAGGAAGCGCTTAAATTCAAGAGCGGTGGCAGCTTAACTGTGAAGCAGGCCGTCATGGCGATGTGCTTTTTGTGTGCTGGCGAGGAGGACGGCGGCAACGAAGACTGCCAGGGCGAGTCCTGCCCCCTGTATCCTTACTTCAAAAAGTGGATGAAACCGCGTCCTGGAAGCCGGCGTAGGGGCGAAGTGCCTGTCCCAAAGGGGTTTTAGGGCATGTTTAAGGTTTTAAGGCGAAGGAGGCCAAGCAATAGGCCAGAAATGAAAAAAACGGCTCAACATAAAAACACAAAGGGCTGGACATTCATAGAGCGCGAGACGAAGCCCGCCGATAAGGGCAAAAGGGGCGATCTTGTAGACATAACGATCGCGATTATCACAAGAGAGCTTTTGAAAAAAAGGGAGGAATTTCTTGAAAATGACCCAAAAGACCCCTTTTGAAAAAAGCGAATATATTTGTAAAAAACTGGAAACTGTTATAATGAAATATTTTTGGCCTATTTATATAGGATTACTAGGCTTAATTATTTTAGAAACGCTGCGTTGATATTATAACAGCTATTAGCATTACAGCAAAAATGAATAACCATTTAATATACTTGAATTGGGTGCGAACATTGTTAACTTCGTTGCGTAAATGTTCAACATTCTTGGAAGCCTCGCTACTTTTTTTAATAAATTCTTCTCTTTTAGAAATATCGTCAGGGGTTTTCAATATATTTTCTATCGCAGTAATTCTTTTAGTATTTTCGTCAACTAATTTCTGGCTGTCTGTATTAATTTTTATTTGTGCAAACTGTATCATACCCAATAGAAGTATAAGAGATGTAATAACTAACAATTTGTTATTCCAATAGAAGCCTAAAACGAAAAATAAAATAACTAAAACAGTTAAAACGATTAGGCCAAGGAGTGATAACATCCCTTTCATATTAAAATATTAGCATAGCAGCGGGCAAAAATCAACAAATAACCCCGCTCTATTAGAAACGACTTTTAATGAAAGAGTCTAGTTATAAATTCATAGATTGCGAAGTAGGGGCTGATAAAGACAAAAGAACGATACCCGTTAGCGAAAAGAGGAATTTCTTGAAAATGCGCCCCGTATGTGATATACTTCTTATGTCATCGGGAAAGTGGCAGAAAGTCGAGGTTTTTTTATGACAAAAAATGGGCAATCGCTAAAGTATCGATTAACCTCGATATTGCTATCTTCCCGATGGCAGGCGGTTGCCTTTTTCATGGGGGTGTGATATGAAAAAATCGGCGGCAGGATATCTAAGGTGTAGCACAGATAAACAAGAAACATCTATTGTTGACCAAAAAAATGCAATCTCGAAGTATGCAAGCGAAAATAATTATATGATTATACGCTGGTACGTCGATGACGCTGTATCCGGCACAAGCACGCACGGAAGAAAGCAGTTTTTGCAAATGATAAAAGATTCTGAAAGCAAGACTTTTAGCGCCATTTTGGTGTGGGACGTGCGCAGATTTTCGCGGGGTGACATCGACGAAGCCGGCTATTATAGATATTTACTGCGGCAAAACGGCGTTGAAGTTGTTTACATAATCGAAAACCTCCGAGGCGACGATACAGACAGCCTTATTTTATCTATAAAGCAGCATTTGGCTAAGCAGGAGAGCAAAGATAAAGGAAGAGACACGTTAAGGGGCCATCTGCCGAGAATATTGCAGGGCCACGGTAACAATGGCGTCCCTTATGGATATGCCCGATTATTGTTAGATAGAGACGGAAAGGCGAAGGGTGTTTTTGAGAGGGGCACGGTAGCCGGGCAAAAAGCCTCGGGCGACAAGTCAAAACTCACGCTGGGCGCCCCCAACAAGGTCGAAATGGTAAGGCGGATATTTGATATGTATGTCAATGGAATGGGCATGCGTCTTATCGCGCGAAAGTTGAATCAAGAAGGTGTGCCGTCTGCGCTTGGCAAAAAATGGTCTTGTGCTAGCGTAGAAACTATATTGAAAAACCCCACCTATACCGGCAAATCTGTCTGGAATAGAAGCGGCAGGGGCAAGTTTTACAAGGTCATAAAAGAAGGCAAGGAGTATACGATACGGGAGCGGGGCCAAACCGTGAGCCAAACATATGAACGATACGCCAAGGAAAACTGGTTTGTGTATGAGAACGCCCACGAGCCGATAATATCACAAAAACTTTTTGACAGAGCCCAAGCTGTAAGAAAGTCAAGGGCATGCGATAAAAGTTTATGGGGCAGGGGTTCATCGTCGAAATATCTATTAACGGGCATGATCAGGTGTGCACGGTGTGGCAGGCGACTTAGCATAGTGATACGAAAACAGCCGTATAAAACTTATTTATATTGGAGTTGCGAGGGTTGCAAAACGAGAGAGAGCCGCGGGGGCTACAACATCCCCGCCGAGAAAATAGAGACGCATATAATAGAAAAGCTGCGATCCGACTTATTCGACTATGAAGAAATGCGGACAATCATAGACGGGGTAAAAGAGGGGTTTGGGACCGCGGTTTCCAGCGACAAGCTGGTAGCCGGGGAGATCGATAAAAAGCTCAAAGAGAACGAGGAAAAAATCGACAGGCTGCTCGATGCGGTCGATCCAAGGCACAAGGACCTGCTTAACAAGAAATTAGACGATTTGAGGGGGGAAAGGGAAGGGCTCAAGCAGAAACAGGCGGAGTCAAAAACAGAAGTCAGGAAAATCAACACGGGTAAGCTGGAACGAGAGATAATGCTTTATCTAAAGGATTCCAGGAGGGTGCTAGACAGCGGCCTTAACGGTGAAAAAAAGATCGTAATGCGAAGCTGTATCGAGAGCATAGTGTCCGACCCCACAACGAAAGAGGCGACGATTTCTTACTACAGAATCCCCAAATGTCCGGCAACAGAGCCCCTCTTTAATTTGTACTTATGCTCAAGGAAGGGAGCAACTCGCAGACCACGATAGACATAAGAAGCAAGCTCATGGTGCAGCTCCGCGACGACATCGTCGACGAAGTGAACCGCTCTTACTTCGAAAGGAGGCGGGTCCAGATAGAGCTTTTGACGGACCCGCCGAGCGCCCTGCCCGAGATTCTAAAGAAGCGCCTCCGCATCCAGGAACTCACCGCCACCCTCGATGGCCTAACCGGCAGCCGCTTCTCGAAAGCGCTAGAGCGGGAGTAAAACAACCGACCCCAGTCAACCGCCCCGGTTGATTTGGGTCGGTTGATTATTTTTATTCCTTGACAAATACGTTTCGATTGATACAATATGGATACTATTATGATATTAAAGGAAAAAGTATCGATTATTACCGGTGGCGCAAGGGGGATCGGCAAGGCGATAGCCCTTAGGTTTGCCGGGGAGGGTTCGGATATCGCCATAGGCGATGTTAACCCTGACGCGCTCGATGAGACGCAAAAGGAGATAGAAGCGAAGGGCCGGGGTGTCCTCGCCGAAAAAGTAGACGTAACGAATCTCGGGGAGGTTCAAAAATTTATCCAGAAAACCCTTGACAAATTCAATAAAATCAATATACTTATCAACAACGCAGGCATTGCCCGTGACGGATTGCTCGTTAGAATGAACGATGCCGATTGGGACGCCGTATTAAGCGTGAACCTGAAAGGCACGTTTAACTGCACGAAGGCGGCCGCCAAGGTCATGATGAAACAGCGTGCGGGTAAGATCATAAACATCGCCTCGATAATCGGCATAATAGGAAATGCCGGTCAGGCCAATTACGCGGCCAGCAAGGGAGGCGTCATAGCGTTTACGAAAAGCGCAGCGCGGGAACTGGCGCCGAGAAACATAAATGTAAACGCCATCGCGCCGGGTTTTATAGAGACAGATATGACCGCGAAGTTGCCGGAGGATGTTAGAAGTCAGATTATGAAACAGATACCGCTTGCGAAGTGGGGTAATGTCGCCGATGTGGCGAATTTGGCATTATTTTTAGTGAGTGATGCTTCCGCCTATATCACCGGGCAGGTTGTCCAGGTTGACGGCGGCATGGTTACGTGAAAAGGAGGAGGTAAATGTCAGCCATTACAGAAAAAATTAAAGGGGTTATCGCGGAACAGCTCGGCGTAAAGTCGGAGGAAGTCACGGAGCAGGCAAAATTTGTCGATGATTTGGGCGCGGATTCGCTTGATACGGTGGAGCTTGTTATGGCACTGGAAGAAGAATACGGTGTCGAGATTCCCGACGAAGATGCCGAGAAACTGACCACGGTCGGCGAGGCAATAAAATACATCGAGAAAAAAATCGCCTCAAAATAAGTTTAAATGGATAAAAGAAGGGTTGTCCTGACCGGCCTGGGCGTTGTAACGCCGGTAGGCAACACAGTAAAGGATTTATGGAATTCCCTACTCGAGGGGCGAAATGGCGTAAGAAGGATTCAGTGTTTCGACCCCTCAAATTTTTCTTCACAGATTGCCGCGGAAGCTCTCGATTTCGACCCATCCAAATATTTTAACACAAAAGAAATTCGAAAGACGGATAGATTCGTCCAGTTCGCTATAGCAGCGAGTAAAGATGCCGTTCTGGACAGCAAGTTAAATCTGGATAACGAGAATAACGAAAGGATAGGCGTAATTATCGGCTCCGGTATAGGCGGCCTTCATACGGTTGAGAAGGAGCACAATAAGTATGTCAAACATGGTCCCGAGAAGGGGCCAGGCAAAATCTCACCTTTCCTCATTCCAATGCTAATCGTAAATATGGCCGCGGGCCAGATTTCCATATACTTCAATGCAAGAGGCCCTAATGAAGCCATAGTAACTGCCTGTGCTTCAGGAAACCACGCTATCGGCGATGCTTTCCGCATAATCCAGTTGGGAGAAGCTGACATGATGATTGCCGGCGGTTCGGAAGCGGCTATCACGATAATGGGTTTTGGCGGCTTTTGCGCCTTAAGGGCTCTGTCGACAAGGAACGACGATCCGGAACACGCCTCCCGGCCGTTCGACAAAGACAGGGACGGTTTTGTTATGGGAGAGGGTGCCGGCATGGTTATTGTGGAGGAACTGGAGCATGCCCTGAAAAGAGGCGCCCATATACACTGCGAAATAATCGGCTACGGCATGAACGCGGATGCATATCACATCACCGCGCCGGACCCCGAAGGAAAAGGCGCGACGGCGTGCATGAAGTTATGCCTCGAGGACGCCGGCTTAAAACCCGAGGACATAGATTATATAAACGCTCACGGAACTTCTACGGTATACAACGACAAAGTCGAAACGCTGGCAATAAAGAAGG
>JBARPB010000033.1:0-5340 GCA_049642705.1 Candidatus Omnitrophota bacterium | reverse complement strand
CCCTTGACAAATCAGAAAGAAAGAGTATACTTACCTTTAGAGACAAAGTAACCAGAAAGCGGGGGTGAAAAATGGCAGAAAAGATAAGACGTTGGCTTAGAAGGCACTTTGGGAAAAAGTCTAAAGCACCCAAGAAACCCTACACAAAACCCGTCCTGACAACGATAGACTTGGATCCCGCACAAGCTATTATCGCAGCGTGCTTTGTGGGAGGTGCGTATCTTGACTTAGTGGGAACGAGACAATGGTGCGTGCATACAGGAGAGACGACTCCGAATACGCGCTGCATGACGCCAGTTAGAGGTGGTCGTAATCCAGAAGCGGACTCTGCTAGAGGCCACAGTCTTGCAGGGTCCTAGTATGTTGTATCCACGTGCTACCAGGGCGTGAAGGCCACCAGTTGGCGGACAACTTATGTGTGAGGGTCTTCCCCCGCCATCACCACCCACAAAGAGCCGTCTGTTTGAGATTTGAACTTTGTGGAATTTGGTCTTTAAGGCAGACTAATCCTCTGTCTTTTTTGTCAAAGAACGATAACTGCTAAATTTCCGCCTACAATCATAATATCAGAGGCTCTTTAGGGCGTAAGAACTCCTCCCTCTCCGCCTTTTTACACATTGATTAAACAATCGACCGTTTGTTTGGTTTGTTTTTTTCTATTTAAGAAACGACCATTTTGACAGGGGAGTATTATTTGACTACCTCACCCGCCCCAAAGTAAATATTACCTTGTACCGTTTAAGAATGTGAATTCAACCTGTCCCCGAACTTCGTCAAAAAAGTCCCGATTACCTCTAAAAACCCTTTGTCTTTGATTGCCCCTTGTGATAATATGAAGAATAAAAAGGTGAGATGAAGATGCTCGAGAATATTATCTTAAGACTAACCATGAATGCCAGAATTGAAGGACCTCTAAAACTGGACAGGGAATTATTTCAGCTTTTTCTATCCTTACCGGAAGACCCACTTCCAAATTTTCAAGGGCCTACCCCTCGATTGCGTGGTAGAAGTAAAGAGCACCCGAGGTATGGAAGGTGGATGCATGCATTTGTAAAATTTTATAAACCTGATATTGTTGTTGAAATTGGGACTAACGCTGGAGGAACTGCTGTAGGAATTGCTAAAGGTTTAATTGAAAATGGCAAAGGGCGATTGATATGCATAGATAATGGGGAAGGCATACCCAAAAGTTTTCCTAATATAGCAAGGAAAAATATAAAATTGATTGGCTTAGAAGATGATAGGTTCGATCTTATATGTGAAGATTCACAAAGCGCTGTACCTCGAATTGCAGTAGAACGGAAACGAAGTGTTGGTGTTTATTTAGTTGATGGTGCTCATATGTTTGAAGCTGCATTGGCTGATATCGAAAATGGTTTGCGAATCATAAGATCAGGAGGGTTCATTTTAGTTCATGATGTAGATTTAAAACTCGGCCTTGGCGATGAAGCTTCGAGAGAACACCCTCATCCTGTATATGAGGCATTTCAAATAGCTGTGAAAAACTATAACTTTGAATGGTGTATTTTAAAATTTATTAGGAAACATCTAGGCATAATAAGAGTTAACTAAGTCTATACACGCATAATATATATAGACGTAAAAAAGTCGATTTTGCGGGCATATCTTTTAAAAAAACATGAGGGGGGTCTTACTTAGGTACGTCGAAATGCACGTTTTTTTTCAGACTTGCAAAAAATGCTTGGGGATTTTTGTTTTAAGAGGTATAATTTTAGAACAGGGACAGGTTGCCTGCCTGCCGGCAGGCAGGAATAGAGAATCTTAAACGGTACAAGGTATAATGCATCCCAAAGTGAAGGAGGTGTTTAGGTGATGGGGATAGTATTCTTTCTGATGCGAATAGCAGTATTGATAGTAGTACTTTATTTTATCTATTTTTTCTATAAGTCATTACGGAAGTCTCCTAAAGAAAAGCCAAACAAAGAAACTACTGTGTTCACCTGCCCATCTCCAAAAACATTTATAGACTACACAGAAGGAAGAATAAAAGGTAAAAAGAAGAAAGCTATAGATAGACATATAACCCATTGTAGAAATTGCCAAGACGCCTTGAGAGGTGTGTTTGATATGCCAAAGAAAGAAGCCCCAAAGTAAAGGAGGTGTTTAAATGAAGAAGGTATTGCTGTTTACACTGGCATTTGTTCTTGTAACGGCGGCTGTATGGGCAGGCAGCAACATGCAGAGCACGCCAAAGGTCCGCTATAGGCACCCCAAGAGTGAGGCGATAGTCGATTTAAGCGAGAAAGAAAACCTTACTTTCAAATGGAAGAGCAGCCCATCCCCGGGCGGCGGAAGAAGCGCCTTCAGGTTCGAACTCTACAAGGGCTTTAGTTATGATGTCGTTCTCAGGGAAAACCTCGAGCCGACCGTTTTAAAGCTGGAAGTTCCCGCCGAAACATTCAAACCCGGACAGCTGTATTCATGGCAGGTGAAACAGCGCAGCGAAAAAACGCGCGACTGGAGCGCGGATAACCGCTGGACTTTTGAGGTTATCCGAAAATAAGTAGAGCGTCTTGTATAGCGTAAGGAGATAAGTAATGCCGAGGGAAAGAATTACAAGAAGGCAGAAGAACATATCGAGGCTCATCAGGGAGAGGAGGGATATTTATAAAAGCCGTCTCAAGGCCTCTAAAAAGAAAAAGAAATGACGTATATTTTTGTGGTATAATATGTAATAAATAAAATGCAAGCCATAATATCACTGGCAATATGGATAGCCGGCGCGGCGCTGACAATCCTTGTTTTTTTCGTAGACCTTTTCTTTACGATAGTCCTTTTCCCTTTTGACAAGAAAAGAAAAGTCGTTCACGCGCAGTGCTACTGGTGGGCCGATGCCGTCATCGGTTTAAACCCGTACTGGAATGTAAAGGTGCGCGGCCTGGAAAATATCGACACGCGCCGGGCATACGTGATGGTTGCCAACCATCAAAGCATGGCCGATATCGCAGTCATATATAAAACCCACATGCAATTCAAATGGGTGGCAAAAGAAAGCCTGTTTAAGGTGCCGTTTTTGGGGTGGTGCCTCTCGCTCGGCAGGCACATCAGGCTTTCGCGGGGGCGCTTCGGAAGCGTTAAAAAGGTTTACCGGGAAGCCGCCGGCTGGCTCAGGAAGGGCATATCCGTATTGTTCTTCCCGGAAGGCACCCGCAGCAGTACGGGCGAAATAAGCGAATTCCAGAACGGCGCGTTTAAGCTCGCCATAAAAGAAAAGAAAGCCATCCTCCCGATATCTATAAGCGGCACGAGGGAGGCGATACCCAAAGGAAGCTGGATTTTCAAAACAAAGGTATCCGGCACCATAGCAATACTTCCTCCGGTTGATACAGAGAATTTCAAAGTCGGTGACTTCGCTCGCCTGAGGAGTATTGTACATGCAAAATTAAAGGACGCCGCTATTCACGCCCAATGATTTCAGGCATAAGCACGCCTTACAACGCGCGAGAAAGCATCAGCTGGCTGGTAAGGAATATCACTGGCTTAAGCAGGAAAAACGCCGGAATCGTCAAACCTATCCCGAATTCCCATGTATTCAACGCAGGCCTTAAACCGGAATATAAGGTAGTATTTGTAGGCGACATCGTACCGGCGCCGAGGGGCCGCGTTAAATTCGACCGGGACTTAAGGCAGTTCGCAAGCGGAAGCGACTGCCTCATCGCAAATTTTGCGGGGACCATTACCGGACCGCAAACGAAGGCCGTGCCGTTCGACCAGGCGCACACCCCGCAAATAAGAGATACGCTTGCCGATTTTTTCCCACCGGAGAAAACCTACATTTCCGTTGCCAACAATCACGCCGGGGATTTCGGCAAAAAGGTATTCCTCGAGTCCGTGGAACTGCTGCGCTCCCGGGGCTTTGGGGTATTCGGGTGGAATGAGTGCCCTTACGCGGATATAAACGATGACCTCAGAGTGGTTTCCGGCACGATGTGGTCGAACCGCCCTTGCGATTATGTATGCAGGCTGGATGGAGTAGAGCGCCACGCCAGGCCGGGCGCGTTTAATTTCCTCTACCCGCATTTCGGATACGAACTTGAACTCTATCCGAGGCCGGAAATAGTCAGACTGGGAAGGGAATTAGTCCGGAAATTCGACGCCGTCATAGCAAGCCACCCTCATTGCCCGCAACCGGTGACCGCCGAGCCGATAGAAGGCATTAATAGAATTCTCGCGTATTCACTGGGGGATTTTTGCACCGGCGCAAAAATGAAAAAATACCAGTACGGGACTCTGCTGAAGGTCGAATTAGGCCGGAACGGCGCCGGAAAGCTCCTGGCGGGCAAAGTCGAATGGTACCCGAGTAGGTGCACGCCAATGCCGGGCGGCGATTTCGTTGTAAAAAAAGGCCCTTGACCCTTGACATTTTTATCGTCAAGGGTCAAAGGCCTTTTTGGTTTAGCTAAAGACGCTTAAGAATTAGTATCTTGAGCCTCTTCCGCCTCCACCGCCACCGAATCCTGATCCGCCACCGAATCCTGATCCACCAGATCTCTCTCTTGGCGGCTTGGCTTTATTTACCGTAAGTTTTCTTCCGTTAAGCTCCTGGCCGTCCAAGGCTTCGATAGCTTTCTGGAGTACTTCTTCCGATTCAACCTCAACAAAACCAAAACCTTTTGCTCGTCCCGTATATTTGTCCTTTATAAGGGTTACCGATTTGGTCTGTATCCCTTTTTGTTCAAAATGGGACTTGATTTCGTCTTCGCTCGTGTTGTAATCCAAGTTGCCTATATATAGTTTACTTACTTGTTCCATTGTCTTACTTTCTCCTTTTTGCTCCCTCGCTTTTCCCGCTCTGCGGGTGCTCGGGACTTCGTTTCTTCAAAAACAACAATTCGATACCTATCTTCTTTTTTTCTTCCCTTTTTCCCTCCTTTTTTGTGATGGTTTAACAAAATGGCGCCTTTCGCGGCACTCCCTGAAAATACCCTCTTTTAGACAGCGCATTTTAAAGCGCTTTAACGACCTTTCAAAATCCCGTTCATTGTATATTTCTATCTTTGCCATGTTATATTCTTTATCTACCAGTGCTTAAAGGGGTTACAAACGAATTAGGGGTTGCTTATCTGCGAGTTTAATGATGGTGTGTACCTCTCTGGAAGGGCTAGCAAAACCAATCAAATCTCCGAAAGAACCTCTTTTTGCAGTGTAAGTATATCACATTTCCTGCATTTGTCAAGAACTATTTTAATCAGTGTCAAGCACATTTAGAAATGTCCGGTTTTAACACACTTAGAAATGTCCAGTTTTAGTAGTAGTCCTTTTTCTTTTTGGGCACCTTTTTCTTTTTGTGGATAACTGTTAATATGTTTATAACCTCCT
>JBARPB010000032.1:0-11023 GCA_049642705.1 Candidatus Omnitrophota bacterium | reverse complement strand
ATGTCGGCGAGGTTCCTGTATTTTACCTCCCGTTATATGTTCAGCCGCTGGGCAAGAAATTTCCGGAGGTTACAATCGTACCGGGCCGGACGAGCGACTGGGGATATTACGCCCTTACCGCGTGGAGAGTTTATTTTAATGATGATTCAAAAGGGTTTTTGCACCTGGATTACAGGGAAAAGAAGGGCTTATCGGAAGGCGCTGATTATCAGTACAAGACAAAGGATTTCGGAGAGGGTATAGGCAGGGTTTACTATACGCACCAGGACGATGCCCTGACCATTACAAAGAAAGAAGACAAGGCAAGAAACCGCTGGAGGATACAGTACAGGCACGAGCTGGATCTGGCGGCGGATACCACGTGCGTGCTCGAATTCAACAAATTAAGTGACAAGGACATAATAAAGGACTATCTTTACAGGGAGTACGAAGAAAACCCCAACCCGGATAATTACGTTCTCATACAGACGGCAAAACCGAACTACGTATTTACACTTTTGGCGCGAAAGAGATTCGATGATTTCTTTAGCGTTGTCGAGCGGCTTCCGGAAGCAAAGCTCGAGATTTACAACCAGCGGCTCTGGAGGACAAACTTTTACTACCAGAGCGAAAGCTCGACGACGAATTTCGTAAAAACATACCAGAAAAGCGATGACCACTCTCCGGATGAATCCCTGCGGATGGATACCCTGCAGAAGCTTTCTTACGCCGCCAGGCTTTTTCGGCTTCTCAACGTAACGCCGTTTGCGGCGACGAGGCAGACCTTCTACACCAGAAACAGGTGGAAAGAGCCGTCGAGGCTGCGCAGCATCTACGAGTGGGGCGTAGAGGTGAGTTCCAGGTTCCACAGGGTATTCAACGTGTATACCGATGTCTGGGGATTGGACATAAATAAACTGAAGCATATCATAGCCCCCTATATCAAATTCCTGCATAGGCATCAGCCATCGATATCACCGAGCAACCTTTACCAGTTCGACGCGATAGACGCTATAGATTATTATAACGGTTTCGAGCTGTTTTTGGAGAGCAAGCTCCAGACAAAAAGGCAAAGTGGCGATAAGATGAAAGTGGCGGATCTGGCTCGGTTTACAGTAGCCACTGACTACACTTTCAGGCAGAAGAAGAACTTCTTCGGCTTCAAGGGGGTGGGAAAGTTCGGCGATATCAAGTTTACCCTCGAGATGTGGCCCTACTCATGGCTTTCCGTGGATTCGAAGATGATACTGGACGACAAGGATTGCAGGCTCAACTCCGCCGATATTGACGTATATGTCGACTTGGGGAAGAAATTCACCCTCGGCCTTGGCCACCGTTACGAACACACCGAAAACGAAACAACAAGCCAGCTTACCGGCGAGATGTTCTATAACTTAAACGACGACTGGAAGTTCAAGGTTTACCAGCGCTTCGATTTTGCCACAACCAAATGGCTCGAGCAGGAATATACGATATTCAAGGACCTTCACTGCTGGATAGCCGAGCTTACCTTCGACATCCGACACGGCGAATACACCGCGTGGCTTGTCTTCAGGCTGAAGGCGTTCCCGGATGTGCCTATTGGCCTCTTCAAAACGACCTACCGAAGGCCCACCCCCGGCCACCGGCGCTAAGCCGATCGGCATCTGTCAGCGGGTGCCCTTCCGGCGAATTTTGTGGCTCGCTGCAATTGATGTGCGCAAGATTTGAGCACTCAATTGCTACGCTCGCGCACAAAATTTTTCGCCTCCAGGGCATCCCGCTGCCAGCTGCCTTAACAGGGGTTTTTTATTGCCAAACTGGGGTTTTATTGGTATAATATTCGTTCTGCCTGATAGCATATAATATAAAAAATGATTAAGATATAGAGTAAGGAGGGGTGTAACCGGTGAAGATAGCGATAATCGGAGCAGGGTACGTAGGCCTTGTAACGGGGGCGTGTTTTGCCAAATTAGGCAATACCGTGATATGCACAGATAGCGACAAGACAAAGATAAAGGCCCTGAAAAGAGGCGACATCCCGATATATGAACCAATGCTTAAAGGAACTGTAAAAAGGTACAGGCTTAAAAAAAGGCTTATCTTTGTAGACACGATAGAAGAGGCAATAAAGCGCGCGAAGGTAATATTTATCTGCGTGGGGACACCCTCCCGGAAAAACGGCGAAGCCGACCTTTCGAATATCGAAAAGGTCTGCCACGAAATAGCGCGCCATATGCATTCGTACAAACTAATAGTGGAAAAAAGCACCGTTCCTGTAAAAACAGGTGAATGGGTGAAGGATACAATCAGATTTTTCAAGAAAAAAAGAGTGAAGTTTGACATTGCCTGCAATCCGGAATTTTTAAGAGAAGGATCCGCAATAAAAGATTTTATGAGCCCTGACAGGATTGTAATCGGCGTTGAGACAAAAAAAGCAAAAAAACTGATGTTAAAACTTTATAAACCCCTTAAGGCGCCTATAAGCATAACCACCATTAAAGGCGCAGAGATCGTAAAACATGCCGCAAACGCATTTCTTGCCACAAAAATCTCATTTATTAACGAAATAAGCAATATCTGCGAGGCTACGGGGGCAGATGTCCTTGAAGTAGCCAAGGGTATCGGAATGGATAAGAGAATAAATGAGAATTTCTTTAACGCAGGAATCGGATTTGGCGGATCATGTTTCCCCAAAGACGTAGATGCCTTCATCCATATCTGTGATAAATTAGGCCATCCTTTTAGCTTACTGGAAGACGTAAAGCGCATTAACGAACAGCAGAAGTGGGTATTTACGGGTAAAATTAATGCACTTTTGGGTGGAAAAATCAAAGGTAAGACAATTGGTATACTCGGCCTTTCATTCAAGCCCAATACGGATGATATGAGAAATGCCCCTTCGCTTGATATTATAAGAAGATTGCTGAGTGAAAAAGCCTTTATAAAAGCATACGATCCGCAGGCAATGGAAAAAGCGAGAGAAGAACTCAGGAGTAAGAGGGTGGAATTTTGCAAAGATGCCTACAGCACAGCAGAAGGATGTGACTGCCTGGCCATCGTTACAGAGTGGAATGAATTTAAGAGGTTAAACCTTAAAAAGGTAAAAAGGCTTCTGAGACGCCCCGTGATTGTTGACGGCCGCAACATCTATGACCCGGCCAAGATGAAGAAGTTGGGGTTTGTGTATACGGGAATTGGGAGGCGCGTATGATCGAAGGAGTGAAGATTAAGAAACTGAAGGTCATACCGGACGAACGGGGCCGACTCATGGAGATACTCCGTTCCGATGATGAGCTTTTCGAGAAATTTGGCCAGGTCTATATGACAACGGTAAAGCCCGGCGCAGTGAAAGCGTGGCACTGGCACCGTCTGCAACGTGATAATTTCTCTTGTGTTAAAGGAAAGATACGTATCGGATTATACGATGCGCGAGGCGATTCCCCGACTTTCGGAAAAACAATGGATATTACGGCAGGCCCGGATGATCCGAAATTGGTTTCGATTCCACCGAATGTTTACCATGGCTTTAAAAGCATGGCGGATGAGGAGTCCATCGTAATAAACACGCCTACAGAGCCGTACAACCGCGAAAAGCCGGACGAATACAGGGCGGATGCTTTTAAAAACGATATTCCGTTTGACTGGAAAAAATAAGAGGTGAGGCATGAAAGGTGTAGTATTAGCCGGTGGTTTGGGAAAAAGATTATACCCCCTTACCAAAATCACGAATAAACACTTACTCCCCGTTTATGACAGGCCGATGATATATTATCCTATCCAGGCCCTCGTTAACGCTGGCATAAAAGATATCCTCATTGTTACGGGCGGAAACCATGCGGGCGAATTCCTGCGTCTTCTGGGAAACGGCCACCAGTTTGGTCTGAAACACATAAATTACACCTACCAGGAAGGGGAAGGCGGGATAGCGAAGGCGCTAAGCCTTGCCGAACACTTTGCTGATAATGGGAAAATTGTAGTTATCCTGGGCGATAATATTATCGAAAAAGACATAAGGCGTGCTGTGGAGGATTTCAGGAAACAGCCAAAGGGCGCAAAGATATTGGTGAAGAAGGTTCCGGATCCCGAGAGGTTCGGCGTTGTGGAGTTTTCCGCCGCTGCGCGGCGAGATCTCGCCCTTCGCCGAAGGCGAAGAGGCGGAAATAAGAAAAAGCGCATCTTAAGAATCCTGGAGAAACCGAAAAAGCCGAAATCCGATTATATCGTAACCGGCATTTACATGTACGACAACCAGGTCTTCGACATAATAAAGGCGCTTAAGCCTTCCGGAAGAGGGGAGCTCGAGATAACGGACGTGAATAATGCTTACCTGAAAAAAGGTGAACTTACCCATAGCATCCTAAAGGGCTGGTGGACCGATTCGGGGATGTTTGATTCGTTATTAAAGGCGAATAACTTAGTTGCGAGAAAATTAAAAAAGTAAAATTAAAAATGCAAAACCAAAATTTAAAATTCAAAATTAACTATGTATAAACGAATATTAATAACTGGCGGAGCAGGATTTATCGGTTCGAACTTCGTGAAATATGTATTAAAAATGTCGAAGACGAAAGTCATAAACCTTGATAAGCTGACCTATTCAGGCAACCTCGACAATCTGAAGGATGTCGAAAAAAACCCGAGATACAAGTTCGTAAAAGGGGATATATGCGATAAGAAACTTGTTTCCAAACTAGCAAAGAAATGCGACGCCATAGTCAATTTCGCCGCAGAATCGCATGTCGACCGCTCGATTAAAGATGCGAAAGAATTCGTCAGGACCAACGTGATCGGCACGCAGGTTTTGTTAGACGCCGCAAAGAAATATAAAATTCGCCGCTTCATTCATATCAGTACCGATGAAGTGTATGGTAGTATAGACAAAGGTTATTTTAGCGAAGACTCGCCGCTTATGCCCAATTCGCCTTACGCCGCCAGCAAGGCAGCCGCGGATCTTTTGGTGCGCTCGTATTTTGTAACGTATAAGCTCCCTGTTATTATCGTAAGAAGCTCCAATAACTTCGGCCCGTACCAGCACCCCGAGAAGATCATACCGCTTTTTGTTACAAATGCCCTTCTGAATAAGAAAGTCCCGCTTTACGCAGACGGCACGAACGTGAGGGAGTGGCTCTACGTTTTGGATAACTGCGATGCGATAAATTTCGTGCTTAATTTCGGGAAAGCGGGCGAGATTTACAATATTGCAAGCGGCAACGAGATGAAAAATATAGAACTTACCAGAAAGATATTAAGTTTGCTGGGCAAGGAGAGGCGCCTTATCAAGTTTGTAAAGGACCGCCCCGGCCATGACAAGCGTTACGCCTTGAATGTCGGAAAAATCAGTAAGCTCGGCTGGAAGCCTAGGTACAAGTTTAAAGACGCATTAAAAGAAACCGTTCTTTGGTATAGAGAAAACGTTAAATGGTGGAAAAAGCTCAAGAAAAGAAAAGAAGAAAGATTCTGGTAACCGGCTCGAGCGGCATGCTCGGCACAGATTTGTGCAACGAACTTAAAAGCGAGTATGACATCGTTGGGCTGGATATCAGCGGACAGGGTGATTTTGTCCGGTGCGATATAACGGATAAAGACAAAGTCGTAAAGTCCATTTTAAATGCGAAACCGGACCTTGTAATACACGCGGCAGCGTGGACAGACGTGGACGGGTGCGAACGCGAACCGGATAAGGCAAGAAAGGTAAATGAAGGGGGCACCCGCAACGTAGCAAAAGCAGCCCGAGCATTAGACGCCCCCTTAGTATATATAAGCACGGATTTCGTATTTGACGGTAATAAAAAAAGTCCATATACAGAAAAAGACGCGCCTCGGCCCTTGAACATTTACAGCAAATCTAAACTGGAAGGGGAAAAAACGTGCGCAACCTTGGGTAAATATATAATTGCAAGGTCCGGCTGGCTCTACGGCTCAAACGGAAATAACTTCGTTGATACAATAATAGAAAAGGCGAAGAAAGAAAGCGAGTTGAGGGTTGTTGACGACCAATGGGGTTCGCCGACATACACGGAGGATTTTGCGAAAGCGATCGGTAAGTTGCTTTCGGCACAGGGCGCAAATGGAATTTATCACATATCCAATAAAGGCGAGGTTTCGTGGTTCGATTATGCGAGGGAAATACTGAAAATAGCCGGAGTTAACAATGTAAAACTGATACCGATCAACAGCAGCCAACTTGGCCGTCCGGCAAAAAGGCCAGCGTTTTCGGTATTGGATAACACGAAATTCGAAAAGGCCACCGGTTTCATAATGCGGCCGTGGCAGGAAGCGTTGAAGGAGTATTTATGCGGAATAACAATATCAAAGTCTTAAAAAGGAAAATAAAAACCAAAAAGGCAAAAATAGCCGTAATTGGCCTCGGCTATGTCGGTTTGCCGCTTGCCATGACTTTTGCAAGAAAGGGATTTAAGGTTATCGGGATTGATATAAGCGAGAATCGGATAAAGAAGATTACAAGGGGCATTTCTTACATATCCGACGTGACCAATAAAAAACTTAAGGCTCTTTTGCGCTTAAAAAGATTCGCCGTTACGAACGACTTTGCGGCCGTCCGAGGTGCTGATGCGGCCGTAATCTGCGTTCCGACGCCGCTTAGAAAGAAAAAGACCCCGAATATGAGCTATATACGAAACGCCGTAAGAAAAATCGAAGAGAATATACGGCCCGGCCAGATAATAGTCCTTGAGTCCACGACATACCCCGGGACCACGCGCGAAATACTCCTTCCGCTTCTTGAGTCCGGCGGGCTTAAGGAAGGCAAGGACTTTTACCTCGCTTTTTCTCCTGAAAGAATAGACCCCGGCAACAAAGTTTATAAAACGGAGAACACGCCGAAGGTAATAGGGGGTATTTCGGATACATCGACAGAAATTGCCGAGTTACTTTACAGGCAGATAATAAAAGAAGTTATACCGGTTTCTTCCGCTGACGGTGCGGAAATGGTCAAGCTTTTGGAAAATACTTTTCGGATAGTCAATACCGCGCTTGTGAATGAAATTGCCACTTTATGCGGCAAGTTTCATCTCGACATATGGGAAATAATAGACGTTGCGAAAACCAAACCTTACGGTTTCATGGCATTTTACCCCGGCCCGGGCGTTGGCGGGCACTGTATTCCCGTGGATCCCCTGTACCTATCATGGAAGGCCAAGAAACACGGATTTGAGACAAAGTTTATCAACCTGGCCTCTTACGTAAATGAAGCAATGCCGGGTTATATCGTAGAGAGAATAGGAAAGATGTTGAACACCCGTAAAAAGAGGATTCAAAACGCCAAAATTTTAATAGTCGGCATAGCCTACAAAAAAGACGTAAAAGACCTCAGGGAATCGCCCGCGATAAGCATTGTGCACCGCCTCCAGAAGAAGAAAGCGAAGGTCTCTTATTACGACCCGTATTTTCCATATTTTAGAATTCACGGTATTAACATGAAACCCGTAAAATTGAACAAAAAGGCATTGCAAAAATTTGACTGCGCGGTAATTATTGCGGACCACTCAAAGGTCAATTATAAGTTTCTTGCCGGAAATCTTAAGTTGATTTTCGACACAAGAAATATATTTTCTAAACTGGGCATAAAAGGAAAGAATATAGTTAAACTATGAAAACAAAATTTCTTGTTACGGGCGGAGCCGGGTTTATAGGCTCGAATATCGCAGAGCGTTTGGTACAAATGGGTGAGGAAGTAACTGTTCTGGATGACCTCTCGGGAGGTAAGCTCGAGAATCTATCGCCCGTAAAAAACAAAATTACTTTTATAAAAGGCGATATCAGGAATGAAAAAGACCTCGATAAAGCACTTAGGGGCACAGATTTCGTGTTGCATCAGGCCGCCTTGAGGTCAGTGCCGAAGTCGATGACGCGGCCCGTCGAATATAACGACGTTAACGTAAACGGAACACTTAAGTTGTTAATGAAGGCCAAGGAACACAAAGTGAAAAGGGTTGTTTTCGCCTCTTCGAGTTCGGTTTACGGAGACCGGGATACTTTTCCCGAGAAAGAAAAAGACGAACCAAACCCTATTTCACCTTATGCTACCACTAAGCTTTTGGGCGAGTATTACTGCAGGCTTTTCGCTAAGAGTTTCAAGCTCGAAACCGTCTCCTTACGGTATTTTAACGTGTTCGGGCCCCGGCAATCGCTTGAAAGCGAGTACGCCGTCGTAGTGCCCAAGTTCATTACATGCATGCTGAACGACGAAAAACCACCCGTACACGGAGACGGATTGCAGGAAAGGGATTTTACTTTTATAGAAAATGTCGTTCAGGCAAACCTCAAGGCGGCGACCGCCCGGGGCATATCAGGCGAGGTTTTTAACGTAGCATGCGGTGTTTCTACCACTGTTTTGGGAATTGTGGACGCGCTAAACGCGATTATGAATAAGAATATAAAACCCGCATTCGGCCCAACAAGGCCGGGCGATGTCAGGAAGAGCCTGGCGGACATAACGAAACTCGAAGAAAAGTTGGGCATGAAAGATCTTATACCGTTCGAGGAAGGGCTTAAACGGACGGTTGAATGGTTTAGGAACAGCTATAAGCTGTAAGCTTTAAGCTATAAGATAGGAAATAAACTTATGAAGAAACGAGTATTGATAACAGGTGGAGCGGGGTTTATAGGTTCGCATTTGTGCGATTTACTGATCGCCAAGGGGTATTCCGTAATATGCATGGATAACCTCATAACAGGCTCCAAGGAAAACATCAAACACTTACTGAAGTGCAAAAATTTTAGGTTCATAAAACACGATGTCACCAAGTATATAGACATGAAGGGAAATCTCGATTATGTACTGCACTTTGCCTCGCCTGCCAGCCCGGTTGATTACCTGAAATACCCGATTAAGACACTTAAGGTCGGCTCGCTCGGGACGCACAACGCCTTGGGCCTTGCAAAGGCAAAAAAAGCCAAATTCCTTTTGGCATCGACAAGCGAAATTTACGGCGACCCGCTTATAAATCCCCAACCTGAGACATACTGGGGTAACGTAAACCCTGTTGGCGTGCGCGCTTGTTATGACGAGGCAAAAAGATTTGCGGAGGCCATCACCATGGCCTACGCCCGAGATCATAAAGTAAACACGAGAATCGTTCGCATATTTAACACGTACGGCGAGAGAATAAGGGAAAAAGACGGCAGGGTAATACCCAACTTTATTAGCCAGGCGCTTGGCGGCGAGCCGCTTACCGTCTACGGCACCGGCAGACAAACACGGAGTTTCTGTTACATATCGGATATGGTAAAGGGAATCTATAAATTAATGCTCTCAAGTATGCACAAGCCGGTGAACATCGGCAATCCCAACGAGATGTCCGTTTTGAAACTCGCAGAAACGATAATAAAGATAACCACCTCTAGAAGCAAAATAGCATATAAGCACCTCCCCTCGGACGACCCAAAGGTAAGGCGGCCGGACATAAAACTGGCAAGAACCAGGCTAAAATGGAAACCGGAGATTCCGCTGGAACAGGGGCTGGGTATTACAATTAAATGGTTTAAGGAAAAACAGGCATGAGCGGAATATGCGGATACATAAACCTCGATAAGAAGCCAGTAGCAAATCCGGAAATCATAAAGGAAATGGCGAAAGCCGTCGCCCACAGGGGGCCGGACGGAGAGGCCTTTTTTATAAGAGGGAATGTTGCCTTCGGCCAAAGGGAACTCTCTGTATCCGGCCGCAAAACAACTACTCAAGGATTGTTCGATAAAGAGAGAGGCCTGGCCATCGTTTATGACGGAGAAATTTACGAATCCGGCGAACTGAAAGAAGTTTCCCTTCACGCATTCGATAAATACGGGTTTCGGGCCTTTGCGAAAATAAACGGCGTATTTTCACTCGCCCTGTGGGACGATAAAGAGCAAAAGCTTATCCTGGCAAGGGACCCGCTCGGCACGAAGCCGCTATACTACGGCACATTTGGAAATACCTTTGTTTTCGCCTCGGAAATCAAATCAATATTAAGGCATCCTGCGGTAAAAAAAGAAATAGACAAAAAAGGGATGTTGAAATATTTCGCCCACGACTACATACCCAACCCCCATACTATATTCAAAGGCATATCAAAACTCGAACCCGGTTTCTATGCGTCCTTATCAGGCGGCCGCGCCCTCGAGAAAAACCGGTACTGGAATATTAGATTTGACGAGTCCCGCAGGAAAAAAAGCGTGACCGAATACGAAAGCGACTTTCGCTCTATGTTAAAGGAAGCGATAAAAAGGCGATTGAAAGGCGATACGCCTCCTGGGATATTCCTTAGCGGAGGCCTGGACTCAAGCTGCATAGTGGCGATGATGTCGGAGCTCGCGCCGGAAAAACCGTTAAAAACTTTTTCTATTGCTTTCAAGGAAAAACACTTTGACGAATCAAGCGACGCGCGTGCCGTAGCGCAGCGTTTTAAAACCGATCACAGGGAGCTCACAGTCGGGGTAAGAGAAATGCTCGATGTTTTACCGGACGTTTTGGCCCTTTTGGATGAGCCGTTCGCCGATTACTCGATTATTCCTACGTATTGCGTTTCAAAATTTGCACGAGAACATGTCAGGGTTTGCCTTGGAGGCGACGGCGGCGATGAATTTTTAGGGGGATACCAGTCGTATACGGCTCACAAGATATCGCGGATTTTAAGATTCGTGCCGTTTTCAACGGGTCTTCTCTCGGCCGCTTCCAAAGTAGCCGGCGGGAAATCAAGTTATATGAGCACGGGTTTTAAGTTGCGAAGATACGTAAGGGGCATGAATTATCCGGAGGCCATAAGGCACCAGGTCTGGATCGGCTCGTTCCCGCCGAACGAACAGGTAAACCTATTATCGGGTGATTTCAAGGGGTTTCTTAAAGATGAGGTTCTATACGAGGAGTCTTACAGGTACATGGAGGAAATGAAAGGGTTGAATTACCTGAACAGGATAAATTACCTGTATGCAAAAACTTATTTGACCGATGACGGCATTCCGAAAGTTGACAAGGCAAGCATGGCGGCGGGGCTTCTGGTCCGCGAGCCTTTCCTTGACCGCGATTTCATAGAATTTGCTACTTCGATACCGGTTAACCTTAAAC
>JBARPB010000031.1:0-7035 GCA_049642705.1 Candidatus Omnitrophota bacterium | reverse complement strand
AACTTCGCTCGAAGGTGAGCGTTCCGCCCGGAACGAGCCAGGAGCATTTGAAGGAAAAAACCCTGGCTGACAAGAAGGTGCAAAGTCACCTTAAAGGCCTTACCGTCAAACGCTGGATTATCATTCCCGATAAACTCGTCAACATTGTAGCCGCAAAGAAGTGATTAGATTCACAATAGAGGAAAAGAGAGTTCTTTTATTTCTGCTCGCCGTCCTTTTTGTCGGAGCGGCCGTCATGTATTATAAAAAGCTCTCTCCCGCACCCTCGCAAACCTTTGAATTCAACGAGGCGAAAAAAGAATATTCAGAAAAAATAAACATAAACAAAGCCACAAAAGAAGAGTTGACCCAAATAAGGGGCGTGGGTCCCGTGCTAGCCGGGCGGATTATCTCTTACAGGGAAAAGTACGGCCATTTCAGAAGGGCCGAAGAGATCAAAAACATAAAAGGCATAGGCGAGAAGACATACGAGAAGATAAAGAGAGATATCGCGCTGGAATGAAAAATTTCTACCTTCTCGCCATAAGCGCTGTTTTTATATGCGGGGTTTTTCTTGCGTCCTACGGCGTTTTTGCCTCTTTTTCGCTCACGTTTATTTTCATATTCAGCCTGGTCCTTTTTTTGCTCTGCGCCCTCTTGATAAAAACCAATTCTTTATTTACCGTTTTTCTTTTTGTCCTCGCCTTTATCCTCGGCATAATCCGTTACGAGACGTTTAATTTAATAGACAAATCCAATATCACGAATTTTGTTTTCTACACGGGGAAAAAAGTGCTTGTGAAAGGCGAAATAAAGAGTGACCCGACCGAAAGCCGCGCCGGGAGGAAGAAAGCCTTCGTGCTTGAGGTGCATTCTGTAAAATTGCTCAACCGCCGGGAAAGAGCGGACGGATTTCTACTTGTAAACCTGTATACCGACAGGGAAGTTTCGTACCGCTACGGGGATATCGTGGTTCTGGAAGGGATCTTGAGAAAGCCGTTTTCTTACGGCAGGAAGTCCCGCTTTGATTACGGAAAATACCTGGCAAATAAACGGATTTATACCATATTGAGCGTGAAAAAGGGGTTTTCTTCTGAGGTAATAGGCGAGGATAAAAGAATTGCCGCGCAAATTGTCCGGGCTGCCTATTCCGCCCGGGCCAAGCTGGAATCCCGCATAGAAGAGTTTCTTAAATCCCCTTACAGCTCGATACTTGCCGCGGTCCTGTTAGGCAAAAGGGAGAAAATCCCCCCATGGCTTAAGGATTTATTCGCCAAGACCGGGACGCTGCACATCCTTGCGATAAGCGGCCTGCACGTCGGGATAATATATTTCGCGCTAAGGGTAATTTTGAAGATTTTTAGAATCCCGCAGAAACCCTCGGTTATTTTGTCGGTGTTGTTTCTGGCCTTCTTTGCAATACTTGCCGGCGGCCGGCCGTCTATATTAAGGGCCGCTGTGATGTTTTCGATTCTCGCTTTCGGCGAAATGCTGAAAAGGAAAATCAGCGTCTTTAATTTGCTGGGGCTTTCGTGCCTCGTAATCCTCATCACATGCCCCAACCAGGTTTTTGACCTGGGTTTTATATTTTCCTACACGGCGGTTTTATCGATTGTTTGCTTTTCGCCCCTTTTTTACAGGGTATTTTCTGTAGGCGACGCCTTGGGCCGCGCTTGCGCCTTGCCGAGAAAAATCAAGTATTACACCTTAAGGTCGGTTTCGGTGTCGCTGGCGGCGTGGCTCGGGCTCCTGCCGCTTTTGGCCTATTATTTCGGCTTGATATCGCCGGTAGTCGTAATTGCCAACCTCGTGGTTATTCCGCTTGTCTTTATGGTGATGGGTTCAGGCCTTTTCTTTCTTACGTTGGGGGGTCTCTCGCAATTTCTCGCTTCGGTTTTCGCCCAGAGCGTGTGGTTTTTTCTCTTTTTGCTGATAAAAAGCGTAGAAGCCCTGAAAAATGTCCCGTTTGCATATTTTGAAATAAAACCGCCGAATATTTACAGCGTTATATTATATTATATAGCATTATTTCTGGTGCTATTAGTCTACAGGAGAAAAAAGCTAACTTTTTTCTTTTTAACTTGACATAATAACCATTGTGTGCTACAATTACTACAAGCTTGGCGGAAATAATTAAGGTGAAGTATGTCTGCTTTTGAAGAAAAAAGAAGGTTTCCGCGAATCCAGGGCCGCTTTCCGGTCAAGTATAAAGACCTGAGAAAGAAGGACGAGGGATTCAGGGGAACAGTGTCAAGAAACTTAAGCGAAGGCGGCGTGCGGTTCAGAAGCGACAGGTTTATCTCTTTAGCCTGCCGGCTCGTCGTGGAACTGAACGTCCCAGAGCTTACGAAGCCCATAAGGGCTGTTTCCAAGATAACCTGGATAAAGAAGCTGCCGGCCGGCGACGACTACGAGGTGGGAAACCAGTTCCTCGAAATATCAAGGCAAGACAAGGAAATTATCCAGGACCTGGTAAAGGCAGAAATCGAGAACCCTTCGCTTTAAAAGGCCGCGTTTCGCGGCGGTTTTCCTTCCACAATCCACGCAAACTATCTCTTGTTGACAAACCAAATTTCCTGTGATATATTAAAGAATTAATCATGAAAAAAGTTTTTTTTACCACATTAACCCTGTTTCTTTTCGTTCTTTTCTGCACCGAAACGGCGGCTTTCTGGATATGGACACCCAAGGACAAAAAGCTGGTTTACCCCAAACACGCCCCAAAAGACAGCCCGGAGGAGCACTTCAAGTGGGCGATGGGTTTTTTCAAGGAGAAGGATTATAAACGCGCGGCCGAAGAATTCGACCGTCTCGCCGCCCATTTTAAAGATTCGGATATGGCCCCCGAGGCCCAGTATTACGCCGGCCGCTCATACGAGGCAATGGGGAAGTACTACCCCGCCTTCATCGCTTATCAGAAAACAATAGACGCATACCCGTTTACAAAAAGGAACGAAGAGATCGTAGAAAAGGAATACAATCTCGGAAACCTGCTCTATAAGAAACACAAGGGCGTGCTTATGGGCAAGGAAATAATGACCGACCTGGACCGTGCGGCGGAGATATTCCGTAAAGCGAAGGAAAACGCGCCGTTCGGAGAATATGGAGACCAGGCCCAGTTCATGGTAGGCGAGTGTTACAAAAAATCCGAGCAGTATAACGAAGCCATGAAGGAGTTCCAGAAACTGATTGACGAATACCCGCGAAGCCGCCTGAGAGACAAGGCAAGATATGAGGTAGCCCAGTGCACGTACCTGGCCAGCTTGAAGCCGGATTACGACCAGGAGCTTACCGACGAGGCAATCAAGGAATTCAGGAGAATCGCGGAAACAAGAGAGGGCTTGACCATTTCGGAAGAAGCGCAAAAGAGAATTTCCATGCTGGAAGAGAAAAAGGCGCAGAGCCTCTTTAACACGGCGAAATTTTACGAAAGGCAGGCCCATCATAAAAGCGCAGCCATATACTACGAAGAGATAGTAAATAAATATCCCTTGAGTTCCTGCGCCGAATCGGCCCGGGAAAAACTGGGATTGATGGAAGAGCGCATGGAAACGAAGCCCAAAAAGGAAAAACCCGAAAAGGCGAAACCGCGAAAGCCCTTCTTCAGTTTTATGCGCCCAAAGGAACCCAAGCCCAAAGAGGCAAAAATAAAACCGGCACCGCCCGAAGAGCCGAAAGCGAAACCGTTCGGCATCTTCGGATACGCGGCAGGCTCAAGCTTGCCGGCCGCCGAATGCTCAATATATGTGGACAACTTCGTCAACAAAATCAACGTAACCGAAGAAATCACGGACAGGAAAGTCTATTACGCCTACAGGCCCGGCATGGAAGCGGATATAACCCGCCGAATCATCAACAGATTCATATTTGACGGGAATTACGAGATAAAGAACGCCCGGGGGGCCTATTTTATATTGAAGGGCCAGCTTATAAATTTTAAGAGGGAACCCCTCCGCTACGACGCGGACGACAAGGTCCTGGAATACAGGCTGAGTGTTGTCGTGGATATAGAGCTTTACAAAACCAAAGACAAAGAGCTCGTATGGCGCGAGAACCATTTCGCCGGTGAAAGCACTTACCGCACAACGGGCCAGTTTGCCAAATCAGAAAGCGCCGCCGCCCAGGCCGCCATGAACGACCTGGCGGAGCGCGTCGTAGAGCGCACCGTCGAGAGCTGGTAACACACCCCGATGAATTATCTACTCGTAGGGCCGGAAGGGTACCTGAAGCATCAATTCCTTGAAAAGTTAAAAAATTCCGTTTTAGGCGCCGATACAAACTCAAGCCCGGACTTCGGGATGTTTACCGTCGGCGTAACGCCGCTAGCCGAGATTCTGGCCTTCCTGAATACCATGCCTTTTATTTCGAAAAAGCGCCTGGCGCTGGTAAATAATATCGAGGAAATTTCCCCTGCCGAAAAAGATTCGATTCTGAAATACCTGAAGTCCCCCAGCGAATCAGCAGTTCTCGTCCTTTGGGATTCATCGGACGAATCCTGGAAATTCTCGGAAAAAATATTTACATCCACAAAGATTATAAGATGCAACAGATTAAAGGAAGGCGAAATTAATTCCTGGATAAGGAAGGAATTCGCCGCCCGAGGGAAGAAAATTTCCGCATCCGCGGCCACCCTTATAATCGAACTTGCCGGGAATGATTTATTCCTGCTGAAAAATGAAATAGAGAAAATAGTCTCTTTCGCCGGAAAAGACGGCGAAATCACCGAAAGGCACGTGGAAGAACTTTGCGGGATGAGCGCTTATAAAACCGCGTTCGAACTTGTGGACATGGTTGTTGAGAAGAGGATTGAGGAAGCTCTTCTGCCCATGAGGGATTTATCAACGAGGGAAAAACCGCACCGGATACTGAACCTCCTGGCGTGGCAATTCAGGAATTTCATAAAGATAAAAAATTTACCAAAGGGCCTTTCTCCGGACGAGATTTCACGTTCGTCAGGCATAAAAATGCGATTTATCAGGAAAACCCTGCAAGGGAGCAGGCGTTTTACCGAGGCCGAGCTAGAAAGAAATCTCGAAGTCTTACTCGAGGCGGATTTTTTTATTAAAAGGGGAAAGCTTCTGCCGCAGCATGCCCTGGAGCGCGCTTTGGTAAGGCTATGCGCGGCGTAGTTTTTTCGCAAGGCGGGAAATTTTCCGGGAAACGGTATTTTGGTGGATCACGCCTTTTCTGGCCGCTTTGCTCAATTTAGAGACGACCTCTTTCAGGAATTCCTTTGCTTGATCGAATTTTTTCTCGGCAAGAAGAACGTTGTATTCCTTTACAAGCGTCTTCAGCTCGGACGTTATTCGGATGTTCCTCACGCGTCTTTTTTTGGATTTTCTTATTTCTTTGTAAGCTGCCCTTTTTTGCGGCATATTGTTCCTTCTGGGTTTGGACCGGGTCGATACGTTATATCAGGTCTCGACCCGGTCCAAAGCTTACCACAGGATAGAAAATTTGTCAAATAAAAGATTAATTAAATCAACTGGCCTGATCGGCTTGGCTACTTTTGCGAGCAGGATTTTGGGCTTTGCGCGCGATATACTGATCGCGAACTTTTTCGGCACCACCGTTTTTGCCGAGGCGTTCGTAGTTTCGTTCCGGATACCCAACCTTTTGAGGGACCTTGTCGGCGAGGGGGCCGCCAACGCCGCGTTTGTGCCTGTCCTGACAGAATATTACACGAAGCGTTCCAGAGAGGAATTCTGGGATCTGGCGAGGAATCTTTTATACGTTCTCTTTATCGTCCTTTTCGTCATCTCCTTATGCGGAATTTTATTAGCCCCCCTCATAGTCAGGCTCATAGCCCCCGGTTTTATCGGCGATGCCCAGAAGCTCGCCATAACCGTAAACCTTACGCGTATCATGTTTCCCTTTATCTTACTTATAGGGCTTGTTGCTTACGGCATGGGCGTCCTTAATTCGCTGAACCATTTTGCCGTTCCGGCACTCGGTCCGGTTCTATTGAATATCTCGATGATAGCGTTCCTCGTATATGTCTGCCCTAAAATAGGCGTGAGGGGCCTCGCGCTGGCTGTTCTGGTCGGGGGCGCGCTTCAGGTTGTCTCGATAGGATACATGCTGCGCAGGAAGGGCCTGCGTTTTTGGAAACCCCTTTCCACTCAGTGGAAAGGGGTTCTCTTCCACCCCGCTATAAAACGCATCTGGAAACTTTTGGTGCCGCGCTTCTTCGGTTCGGCAGTTTACCAGCTGAGCGTAATAGTGGACAACATCTTTTCCACTTTCACGTGGATAGTCGGCGTGGGCGCTCCGGCAGCCCTGTGGTATTCTTACAGGCTCTTTCACCTGCCGCTCGCCATATTCGGTATTTCGCTTGCCACCGTTGCCCTTCCCAGAATGAGCAGGGAGGTAGCACAAAAAAATATAACCGCCCTTAAAGAGACGATCAGTTTTTCCATGAGGAGCGTTTTTCTTGTTTTGATTCCCGCCGGCATAGGGCTTGCGACCCTCGGAGGGCCCATTATAAGAATACTTTTCGAAAGAGGCGAATTTACGCAATACTCGAGTGCCATAACGAATAACGCCCTTTTCTTCTACTCCTTCGGCCTTTTTGCCTGCGGCGGCATAAAAATACTCGTTAATGCCTTCTTTTCCCTGGGCGATACGCGCACTCCCGTGAAAACGGCGGCCGTTGCATTTTTTATAAACCTCGTGTTAAACTTTATGTTAATGTGGCCGCTTAAGATAGGCGGGCTTGCGCTTGCCACTTCGATTGCAGCAACATCCAATTTTGTAATGCTATATGTGCTTCTTACGAGAAAAATAGGCCCTCTCGGCACGCCGAGGATCCTGGGCTCGTTCATCCGGATTCTTATAGCCGGACTCCTCATGGGCGTTTTTTCTTATGCGGCGGGCAGATTCCTGGGCGGTTTGGATAGAGGGGTTTTCGTAAGCGCGGCGGGTCTCCTGTCAGTCATATTTTTAAGCGTCGCGATTTACACCTGTTTATGCACGGCCCTTGGCATTGAGGAAATAAGAAAGTTAATAAGATGGGTGTTGAAAAAACGATAAAAAAAATTCCGGCCTCTCCGGGTG
>JBARPB010000030.1:0-5849 GCA_049642705.1 Candidatus Omnitrophota bacterium | reverse complement strand
GGCCATGACTTACGACAACCCTCTGGTTGTTGTAAGTCATATGGCCGAATTTAATCCCGCACCCGAACGAAGTGAGCGGTGCGGGATAACATCGCAAAGAGCGTTAAGCTGCTATCAGTACTTTTTCGTACTGTTCGATTTCTCTACGTAATTCCTCCATGTTTATCGGCCGTATGGGCTTGAATATGAAGTAGAACAAGCCCGCTTCCGGCTGTTCAAGAACGCCCACACCCTGAGGCATGAGGCGCGGCCTTGCGTTGTTATTAGCTATAAGTTCCACGATGACCGGGTACAGTTGCGATACTATGCCTTCTGAGGCCGGCATGTTGACATAGAGTATATCTTTAAGTAGTTTCTTATCCAGTTTCAGGTCGCGTACGTCTCCTATTGCTACGTTTTTAGCTTCGACTTCGCCGAATTGCTTCTGGATGAGTGCGTATATTTCGGCCAATGTATCGCCATCTGTAAGCGTTATGTTATCCCTTGTTATAACGTCGCTTACGCCGGCAAGCTCAAGAACTCTATCCAAATTCTTCTCGGTTACGTTTTCGTCAACTAACCTTATATGCAGTTCTACGGGGTAGTTTTCCTTTCCGTATTTTTGTAGCGCTTCCCTGTGTTCATTGGCAAGCCACCTGAGCTCGGCAACGTTATGCGCCCTGAAGGAGGCAACTTTCGTCTTTCCGCTTTCTTTGATCCTGGCGAGTTTCTGCGCAAGGAGCGCGTCTCTTGAGATAACCTGGTGTGCTTTTGCGATTCTATCTATTCTTAACTCATAAACGCTCAGTTCGGCCGTTCTCATCGAGCGTATAACTGGAATACGTTCAATAATTCTGGATAAGATTTGTTCAATGCCGGCTATATCTTTGATGGTTTCGGAAGTAAGTTTCGCTATTTCCGGATTGGCAAGGACAAACAATCTTCTATCTTCTTTTTCTATGGCATTTCTAAGTTCTTCTACTATATTCCTTAGTTCTTTTTCTCCTGTAACACCGGCCTCCACTATACCGGATGCATAAGCCCCGTATGTTTTTCTTGCTTCTTCTAATTTTTCTAAGTTCTCTTTTTCGTTTTTGCCGTTTAATGCTACAAGTTTTATGCCCGCGATTTCTTTGTTGACATTATAAGCTGTATCTTCCGAAATGCCTGCAACTCCGATGATTATGCCGGCTGTGGCAGCTTCTGCGGTGAAAATAGCAGGCAGATCCCTTGCCAGCGTTCTGCATCGTTCGACCGTTCCATATCCTTCTGGGTACGCAAAACCGTCGAGTTCCCACGTTCCGTATGTTTCTTCACCTGTCACGTTTGGCGGAGAGGTTGAAATATGAACGGTGGAAGGTGTTACGTCGTCTCTTTTTACAATTTCCTCGATAAAATTAAGTATGGGTCGGCTTTCAGCCGCATCCGTATCTATATTAAATATGACCCTGGTGTTATGTGGTCTTTCGGCTATTTCAAAATATCGCGAATAGTGACATCTCTGATTTTCTACTCCTAGTTTTGTTAAATCTTTATCAGGGCCAAGAATTTTCCTTCCTCTATTCCAGGCTTTTTCATCAAAATACGTCCAGATATGAGTTTTAAGGTAGACCTTTTCGGCAATGGTTAAAGCGACTCGCGCATCCGAAATACTTATATCCTGTGTATCCGGATGGTCGTCAATAAATATCTGATTATTGTCGTATCTTTCAACTTCACCTCTTGCGGTAGCTTCTTCCAGATAACCATCAGAATATGAATGGTTGCCAAAAACATAAATAGCGTAACCCTGCATGCGAATAGCTACGTGATTTTCCATATCCGTAGGCGCTGCGCCTTCTTTTGTTGATTGCTTCACATCTTCCCATGTTCCCAAAACTAATCTTGGATAATCTTTCGAGCGCCAATAACCTTTCTCTTTATCCCAATAATAATGTTCTCTGTCGTAAGCATCTAATTTGAGATTAGGACGGCGCGGGTTGGGGTATTTAAGGAAGGTGCCCATAAAGTGACGATGCTTAGCAATATGCTCTCTTTGTTTTAACATGGCCCTTACCATCTTCGGAGCTTCCCGGGACATGTTAAATGTACGCGCCCCGACCGATTCGTACCAGTAAATAGGTGTTTCGCTTATGTGGTAGCCGGCGAGTTTCGCTAAAAGCAAGAGTTCCGTATCAAAGGCGAGCGTTCTATCCTTGGCATGCGGTAAAATGCTTTCAAGCACTTGTCTTTTGTACAGCTTGAACCCTCTTTGAGTATCTTTGATATTTCTTAAAGGCGGAAGGAGTATTCTAACGACATAATTGTAAATTCTGCTTGAAATAATTCCGAGGGGGCTCATGTTTTTAATTACCGCGCCCTTGACCCAGCGTGAACCTATGGCGACATCGGCCTTTTCCTCATATAACGGCTCAATTAAAAGTCCAATTTGTCGAAGGTCAATAGAGGTATCGACATCGGTATAGCCGATATAGTCGGCCCAACCCTGTTTTACTGCTTCTCTCAACCCAAGAAGAACAGCCCCGCCTTTTCGGCTGCCTATGGCTTCTTTTTCTTCGGGAGTAATTGCTTCTATTGTCACTTGGGAAGGATGTAAAGCTTCACCTCTTCGGGCATATTCTTCGCGGATTTCCTTCCAGAGTTTTTCCGCGCACTTCGCTGAAGCAAGAGAAGGAGTACCATCATCTACTGCAATTAGCCGCCACTCGAAAAGCGGGTTAACCCGCGCTATAGCCTGAAGTTCTTCTACTTTCTTTCTTAATGCATCCTCGCCTAACGGGTTCTCGGCACTTTGAGGAAGGAGCCTACTTTCTTCGCTATACATAGGCATGACCATAAGTACTCTCAGCGGTTTCTTTATTTTCCTGACAAAATCTAAAGCATGTTGAATCTTCGTTTCAATAGACTGCTTGGTTATCCCTCTTGTATCGACAACGAGTGTCTTATTGCTATCTTCAAGTCTTATAGGGATGCTTACTTTCACCTTTCTCATCTGCTGGTCTGTGCCGGTAATTTCTATTGACGCTAAGTCCTCCGTAACATTAAGAGCGCTAATTTCTGCGAAGTCCATCGCGCCGATTGCTTCGTCTATCTTCTCTGCCACTCTATCCGAAGTAAACCAGGTAAAGTTCACTGCTTCGCCTGTTTTTGCACTAAGCAAATTCACTGCAATAGCAATTATGTATAACCATTTCATAAGTGTCTTGGGTTTCATCTCTCTTGTTAAGAAAGCTAGGTGTCGGAATTTCATATGGCTCATAAATTTGTCGAAGAAAGCACCTCTCTCCGCGTCGGGTATTGCATTATAACCGTCTTTAACCGTCTCGGGAACGCTATCTTCATATGACTCGAGGGTAGCAGGTTTCTCGAGACCCATTAAATTGACGATTCTTGTTTTATCCCAGTTTGCCTGTAGCGCTTCGAGATTTCGTATATCAACGTAACTTAAGAACTGTTCCAATTGATTTGCGGTAAGTCTGCCCTCACCAACTGCGTTTACATCACATACGTGAAGGATTAATTGCATCTTCTGGAATTTATCTATATCAAATCCAAATTCCCGCAGGAATTTTATATCTTCCGCCGGAATTGATTCGCCTAAATAGAGTTCGCCGAAATCGGAATGTCTTAATATAAGCGCCTGAACGAGCTTTATCTTATCCTCTCCTACTCCGACTCTTTGCAATAGCGGCACTATTTCTCTTGCTCCATTTATGTAATGATCGTCACCCCAAATCTTTCCATAGTCATGGAGGGCTATGAAAATCTGCAAAACCTCTCTGTAATATGCCTCTTGCATAAGTTCATCGTAAGCGGCTCCTGCTTTCCCGAAAGCTTCCCGATTAAGTTCCTTGCCATCTTTAGGATATCTTCGCTGGTTAAAGTAATCATAGTTACTATCGGCAAGCATCTGAAGAGCTTTTACTACTTCTCTTACATGTGTAAGCTGGTCCATATATGTTCCGTCAGCCATCTGCCACGCCGCCCCGCCTTTTATATCTTCGAGCTTAGCGAGGTCTGTTATGCCGTAGAAGAAGTCGAAGACCTCCTGTATGGTGCCGGTTTGGATAGTTACATAATATTGCAATACATCCGCGCCTATGACTATACTGGTTTCCCTTACGACGTTGGCAATGCTATCCGAGGCGTGGACATAATTTTTCACGATAGCCGCTTCCCTGTCCTCATTAGTCATCAATTCGCCCCTTATGCCGGTTTTATTTCCGTCTTCATCAATGCCTCTTAAAGGCCCTATGATATCCCGAACATCAGCTATCGCATTTTCTTTTCCGGAGCGCACCAATATGGGAATCACTTCGCCGCTTGTTATGTGTTTTACAAGTCCTTCATAGTAAGGTTGTCCTTTGTATGTGATGTAAAATTCTCTCGCCTGTGCTTCGGTAAGACTCATCGGCCTTCCTTCATAAACTATCGTAAGGCCCCTGGCTTTAAGCATATCTATTATGCGTCCCTTTGCGGTCATTCCTTCCGGCTTTATCATGACGAAAGATAAAGGTTTGGCTAATCTAACTACGCGAAGGGTGTCGTGTTTATCAGCCCTTAACCACTGTTCCTCATGAATTATCTTTATTTTGTCTACGTTTATCGTAATATTTTCATTGGTTAAATCTTTATATTCTTTTGCCTTTGCTTTAAGCGCGGCGAGGGTGGCTGCGTCTATATCGGAAAGTATCCTTAGAAGCGTCGTATGTATTATGGTTTTGGGCCTGACCTTATTTAACTTTTCTATGTTTACAACGCCGGAGGCCTTTGCCCTGGCGTAAAATTCATCGCGTATTGCCTGGATTTCGCCGGAATCCTTCCAGATTGCTATAACGCCACCGTCCGGGTTAATACGCAATCCCTCGAGTCGTATTTTAAATGCCTTCTTAGCGCTTATTATTTCCAAAAATGTCTTAAATAACGCTTGTCTTTCGTCATCCGTAAGCTCAACACCTTCATTGACACCCGGCACTACATCCTGGAATACAACCAACGCAACGTGATATGAGGGGCTTTCTATTTTATATCTGGTTATATCCGCCGGCAGCAGGCCGTTAATCTCATCTCTCAACCGGTTAAGTACGGCGGCTACATCCTGCAGGAACATATCCGGCGTGATAAGCGCTACATAGGCACTATCTTTTACTGGAATGAGGTTTCCGGCTGAATCGAGTTTAAACGTGCCGTCCGGCTTCTTTTCGAACCCGCTGCCGACATTCTCGAGCTTCACCTTATCGAGTATGGCTTCTTCTTCTGTTGGGCTAAGGTTCGCAAACCTTTCAAACATACTTTCATAAATTTCGTCCAGATTAGGCCTTGCTTGGCTAATATCGTAGGATTTAAACAACCCAATCCACGGCAGTACATAAGCAATAAATTCGCTCTTGGTAATAAGGTGGGTTTTTTCGTGAAGCAGAACTAATTTCTGTATTATTTTAGGTAAGTTTTCAAACGCAGGGTGAGTCCAGATGTACTTGGTTCCATCCGGATAAGTTCTTATTTCAGCAATCGGCCCTGCCCTTGTTTCGATACCTGCTTTCTTGAAGGCTTTGTTTATAAAGTATCTGGTAGCATATTGCATTATCGAGTAACCCAAGCTTATTCCCCCAAGGATGCCAAATGTTACAGGAAGCGCCGTAAAGAGCATTCCCGCTACAGACGAAGCTACCATGCTTAAGCCGACTGTGGAAGCAAGTTTAAGTTTCTTTGTTTCGATAAAAGGACCTCCTCTAAGCTGCGATTGCTGGCTTGATATTCTCGATTTGAAAATATCTACCAATGCTTCTCTCTGTCTTCCTTTAACATAGTAATTTTTTTGTTCGCAGATGTCGTCAATTATCTCGGTTCTGATGTACTCTGTTACGGCT
>JBARPB010000029.1:0-1611 GCA_049642705.1 Candidatus Omnitrophota bacterium | reverse complement strand
GGCGCGATGTCGTACACAATCTCCGCCACCGCGGTGCCGTGTTTCGCTCCCTCAGGATCGTCGTCGGCCGCTCCACCTACCGGAAGGCCAAAACCCTTGGTCGTGAGTCGTCCCGATGGTGGAAGTTCCACACCGGTGAGCTGTTGGTAGCCGCGAAATCCGAAGTCCCATACAGCCACCTTGACACCAGCGCCCGTGTAGCCGGCCCGGTGCCACGCCGGCACTCCCATCACCGCCAAACCCTGACTGGCCACTCCTCCGACTTGATCAATCGGAAACAGCATGCAGCCGGTCGCGACGAGAAGAAGCGTGATCCCAGCAGCAAAGAGGCTGCTCCGCTTTCGCATACCCTGCCTCCTTTCCCAACAGCCTATCGGCTCTACTGCGCCGTTGTCAACGCGTAATCAGAGAGGGCAAGGCACGGTAGTCTTCGTGGCGGATACTTGGGTCGAGGCGGTCGACAGCAACTTGGCACACTATAGATAGACGAAATAGGCGACGTGGCAGGTCGTGCTCAGTGTCCATCCCGCTATAAGCGACGCGTTGAACACTGGAGCGATCCGTTTTCCTCTGATCAGGATGTAGAACGGCGCCGCGAGCGCCAGGATACGCAACACAACCAAGAAGGCGAGCTCTGGGCTCTGATCCTTGAACCAGGGCAGGTAGTACAGAGCGTGAATGATCATCCCCGCGACCGAAACGACTACGAAGACGCGAGGGTTGAGATTTTGAACGTAGGCTAGACGCGTGACCGACTGAACCCACCACCGGCCCGTGTCCGCCATCAAACGGATGAATCGCACTGCTGGACTACTGTGCATCCAACCCATCTTGGTGCGTTTGCCAGCTTCCCGAAATCGGATTTGTCGTAATCGAGAGGCCCCTTGCGGGGCCTTCGAGTTTTCGATGTGTGTTCGTCAGTTCTTCTTGGTAGGAAGGTGCAGCCTTGTTATAGCTCTCGTATGAAACGAATATACGCTGCCTGTATGGAGCGACCGTGGTCAGGATGTGAAGATGTTGTGGGGTTCGCAGGCGGAGTCTCGAAGCGTCGAGATTCCAGGTCACGATTCACTACTGGGGGGGCGGTATGCCCCTAGATCTGACAAGACGGGCACAGATAGCAGGAGCCGCCGAGGTAGGCGATCTTCGCGATCGGTGTGCCGCATTCAGGACAGGGCTCGTCCTTGGCCCGCTTGTCGAGGGTCGGGACGTATCGGCCCGGATTTCCGTAGAGGTCAGGCACGGTATCTCTCCCCGCGAGTTCGATCGCCTGGTTCATCGTTACGACGATGGCGTGATAGAGGTGTTGTTGCTCGTCCTGCCCGATGTCAGCCACCTTCCGCTTGGGGCTGAGTCGCGTTCGAAACAGGATATCCTGCAGGTAGCCGTTTCCAATCCCGGAGACGTTTCCCTCGTGGGTAAGAAATGCCTTGATCGGCTTGTTCTCACGCTTGCTGTATGCATCGAGGATCGACTCGAAACGCTTGAGCGTGAACTGCTTGTCGGTTGGAGAAGGCCCGCGATGGCCCGCGTAGGGATGGTCCTCTATTTCCTGGGGAGTGAGGACCTGGGTACATCCCCACATTTGGATGGTGATCGACAGGTGTGACT
>JBARPB010000028.1:0-8132 GCA_049642705.1 Candidatus Omnitrophota bacterium | reverse complement strand
GAACAGCGCCTCGCAAGCCATAGCGTAAATTCTATGGGAAGCAAATGAAAAACGAGATTAAGCGCCCTGACGAACCTTGCGCATATGTAATCAAGTAAGGCGTACATCTATCTCTTCTTTTCCCTGTGTTATCTCGAGTTCCACCGAAAGCGCCAGTATTCGCAGGCCGTTTTCTGGCGCTGTGAGTTTCTTAAGTTTTACGGCGTCTTTTTCCGTGGTAATAATCGTGTCTATGTTTCTCTTTTTGCAGTCCCCAAAAATGCGGTTTAAATCGCGTTCCCTGTATGGATAGTGATCGGGAAAAATAACTTCAAACCCGACACGCGAGCCGACTTTCTCCACCGTATACCTGAGGTAAGACGGGTCGCAAATGGCCGAGAGCACGCACACCGTTTTACCTTGTATAAAAGCCGGGCCCTCGACGCCCGCTTTGTGTATATCAAAGAGGGCCGTGGGCCGGTGGATGGCCTTGAGGATCGGTTTGCCGGGCGCGATTTTTCTCAATCCTTCCTCTATTGCCGCGATATTTTCTTTTCCTCTATCGGCTTTGGTGAGGACCATGATGTCGGCTCTCTCCAGGCTTCCCATTGGTTCCCGTAAAATTCCGCGCGGAAAAAGGCGCCTGTTTCCGAAAGGGTTCGTCGAATCAAGGAGCACTATATCCAGGTCCCTTTTTAAGCGGCAGTGCTGAAAACCGTCGTCAAGGATTAGGGCTTCGACACTACAAGCCTCAGCCTTCCGGGCTGATTTAATCCTGTCTTTTCCTACAAAAACCCTTACGCCGCGCTTTCGGAGCCTATCTTCCAGCATCTTCCATTCGTCTTCGCCGTAGCCCCTGATAAGAACCGCCGCTTTTTTGTTCTTTCGGGCCAGGTATTCGGCGAGCATTATTACAAACGGCGTCTTGCCCGTGCCGCCCAACGTTATGTTGCCAACGCTTATAGTGGTAATGCGAGACTTATAGCTTTTTAATAGATTAACTTTGTAAAAAAAATAATGGGAACCGGCTAAAAAACCATATATATAGGATATGATTAAAAGACAGGGTTTGAGAATGCAGGATACGGCGCCTCCTTTCCTGTCGTTCATCAAATCCTGCATGTATTGTTTAAAGGTTATCATTTATATAATGCCGATCAGCAAAGTAACAAAAGCTATGGTAACCAGCATGACAATGGTTGCGGTCTTAAGCCATATCTTAAGATCTATTGGCGTGTGGGTTTTCTCGCTCATAGACAGGCCTACCACACCGACAATAGAGCCTATCGGTGTGCCGTTTCCGCCGAATCCCACCCCAAGCGCCAGAATCCACCAAAGGGAATCAATGTTAAGCCCGAGTTGGCCCATGTGTTCTATTATGGGTATCATAGCGGTCGTAAACGGAATGCGGTCCACCAAAGACGCAGCCCCGGCTGATACCCAGAGAAGCGAAACCTTTGCAAGGGTATAATTTACCGACGCCAGCGCCACTACTTTTTCGGCGATCATGTTTAAAAGGCCCGTCTTCTCGAGGCCGCCTACCAGGATAAAAAGCGAGCCGAAAAATACAAGTATCGGCCATTCTATGTCCTTCAGTACCTCTTCGATGTTCGGCCTTACGAGGGCAAGGACTATCCCGGCCCCTAATAGCGCTACAAAAGCGTGATGCAGGCCATGCCGTTTCTGGAGGAAAAAGAGTATTAAAACTATTACAAGCGCGAAAACGACTTTTATTAAAGCGCCCTTGTCCCTTATTGCCGCCTTTTCATTTATCTCCATTATGGGACGGAAGTTTCTCGGTCGTTTTTTAAGTTCACGCCTAAAAACTATTGCCAGCGCGCCGATTGCGAGCGCGATACCGCCCAGTGTAATGGGCAGAAGGTGCACGATAAAATCGTCAAAAGAAAGCCCGCTTGCGGAGGCAATCATCATATTTGGGGGATCGCCGATCATCGTTCCCACGCCGCCGATATTGGATAGCACTATCTCCGCCATTATCATCGGAAGCGGGCTTATGTCGAGAATGTCGCATATAAGGATGGTTATGGGAATAACAAGAATTATGGTTGTAACATTATCCAGAAGCATCGAAAGAAGCGCAGTAATACACCCCATCATGATCATAAGGCGAAGCGGCGAACCGCGCGAGGCCTTTGCCGCCTTTACCGCTACGTACGAGAAAAAACCCGTCTTCTTGCACACGCTTACGATAACCATCATTCCGACAAGAAGCCCTATCATGTTAAAATCTATCGCGCGGAAGGCATCCTCCTGTGAGTAAAACCCGAGTGTTACGCCCGCTACGACCATTACGAGCGCGCCGACAAAACTGGCTATAGCCCTGTTAAGCCTGCCGGAGAAGATGAAATAAAATGTCACGGCAAATATGGATACGGCGACGATATAATTTATCATCGTGGTCCGGCTCCTCCGTTAAAAAGCGCCTTGCATACGTCCATTCTCGTAATAACACCAACCAGTTTATTATCGTTATCCACGACAGGCAACCTTCGCACGTTATACTTGTTCATGAGGACGGGCGCTTTCATTAAAGACGCGTTTTCGTTTATACTGATAACATTCCTGACCATCAAATCCTCGGCTATAAAAAGCTCGAGCGAAGGCATGGCTTCGAGTTTTTCCTCCAGCGCGCCGAGATCGTCGATAAAGAGGAAATCGCCTATCATGTCAAAGTAATCGGGAATCAGGACATCTATGAGCTCCGTTTTTGTAACCATTCCGAGAAGCTTTCGTTCGTTATCGGCGACGGGGACGCCCCCTATATTCTTTTCGCAAAGGATCCCGTAGATTTCACGCAGCCCCACCGAGGGCCTGACAGTTATAACATCTCTTGTCATCACGTCTTTAACCTTCATGCTACAGATGCCCTCCTATAAATCGCGCCGTCTCATCGACGTTCCTTCCGGTAGCGCCTCTTTGTTCGTTCAGTAATTTTCTCGCGTTCTGCCCCAGGGTGTCGGCCTTTTTTTTATCTCCGAGCAGTACCTCAAGCGCCTCCGTTAGCCCTTTCTTATCCTTTACCTCTACGGCGGCTTTCTCTTCCAGAAAAAGCCTTGCCATGTCCCTGAAATTGAACATATAAGGCCCGAAGACAATAGGTTTTCCGAACATCGCCGGCTCCACTATATTGTGCCCACCTCTTTTGACGAGGCTTCCGCCCATGAAAACAACGGCTGCCCGGCCGAAAAGGCCTTTAAGCTCCCCGAGGGTATCGAGGATAAGGACCGTTTTTTCGGAAATGTTTTTTTGCGCCTCTTTCCTGAAATCGGACATCAACACCCCTTCAAAACCCAACCTGGCGGCTAATCTTTTTATCGCGCCTGACCGGTCTACGTGACGCGGCGCTATGAGAAGGCGTAAATTCCGGAATTTCCTTACAAGCTTACCGTAAACTTCTAAAATCATTTCTTCCTCGCCGCCGTGCGTAGAGCCGGCTACGAGCAGCTCGCCAATACCTTTAATCCCTTCTGTTTCTTTTTTTACACCTTCCGCATCGAACTTCATGTTTCCCGTTATCTTAACGCGGTTTTCCGGCGCCCCCAGGGCCTTGATATTGCTGGCGTCTCTTTCTGTCTGCATGCAGAAAACGCTGATTCGTCTTAGTATATCGCCAAAGAAGAATCTTATCTTTCTGTATCCCTTAAAAGACCTGTTTGAAATACGCCCGTTTATAAGGGCGACCGGTATCCCCCTTCGGGACAGCTCCAGAATTAGGTTGGGCCAGATCTCCGTTTCCATGATAAGCATGGCCGAGGGGTTAACGAGATTCACAACGCGCTTTACTACGAAACTGAAATCCACGGGAAAATAAAATTTCGGGATTTCGCCGCCGAATATCTTTGCCGCCACGGCATTGCCTGTCCTCGTTGTCGTCGAAAGAACGATTCGCTTCGCCGGGAATCTGGCGGAGAGTTCCTTTACGAAATTTTTCACGGCGAGGACCTCGCCTACGCTTACCGCGTGTATCCATACGGGGCGCGAGGCGTCTGTTTCCTTAAAAATCGCCGGCAGTTTTCCGAACCGCTGCAGAAAATCACGGTGCGCCTTCCCCTTTATAACGAGGTAGGGAAGGTACGCCAGCGCGAACACGGCGAAGAATGCGTCATAAATTGTCACTTTTGGCTATGCCCTTGGGTGCGCTTTATCGTATACCGATTTAATCCGTTCCGTCGTAACGTGCGTGTAAATTTGCGTTGTCGAAAGGTTCTTGTGGCCCAAAAGTTCCTGCACGCTTCTTAAATCCGCGCCCCTGTTCAAAAGGTGCGTCGCGAAAGAATGGCGCAGCGTGTGCGGAGAAATACGCTCCTTGATGCTTAGGCGCTTTATGTATTTATCAACCGTGCGCCTTACGCTTCTCTGGTTCAGGCGCTTACCGGACTTGTTCAGAAAAAGGGCTTTTTCATCGCCCCACTTCCTGTTTCTGAATTCCAGGTATCCCCGGATCGCGTCTACCGCCTTATCGCCTATGGGCGCGAGGCGTTCCTTCCTTCCCTTTCCCAGCACCTTCACTACGCCGGATATGAAGTCCACCTCGGCGATATCAATGCCGACAAGCTCGCTTACCCTTATGCCGGCGCTGTAGAGCGTCTCGAGGATCGCTTTATCCCGCGCGCCCTGCATGGTTTTTGAGTCGGGAGAAGTCACGAGTTTCTCGACGGTTTTCTCATCCAGAAATATCGGCAGCTTCTTATCCATCTTGGGGGCGGATATACTCGCGACCGGATTATTCTTTATATACCCGTCTCTCTGGAGAAATCTGAAAAATGTCCGTAAACTAGAGACCTTCCGCGCCACCGAGCGCTTGGATATGTCTTTAGAGCGAAGGTATCCCAAAAATTTCCTCACCGCCAGGTAATCAATGTTTACTGCTTCAATGCCCGGCAAAAAATTGGAGAACTCGAGAAGGTCCGAGGCGTAGTTTTTAACCGTGTGCGGGGAATAGTTCTTCTCGACCCTCAGGTAGCCCTTGAATTTTTCTATGTAGCGCTGCATCTTACTTTTTTTCTTCTTCTTCCTTGGGTAGACTCCTCGAGGTATACTTGCACTCGGGGTATCTGGTGCAGCCGTAAAAGGGGCCGCGCCTTGAGCGCCTTTCTATGAGCTCGCCGTTGCAGCCGGGGTTCGGACACTTCACGCCCGTCGTGATGGACTTGGCGAATTTGCATTTCGGAAAGGCCGAGCAGCTTAAGAACTTGCCGCGCCTGCCCCATTTGATAATCATGGGCTTACCGCAGAGCTCGCAGACCTCGTCCGTCTTTACACCCTCTTTCTTTATGCTTTTCATGGTTTTCTTGGCCGTTTCTACGCTGTGCATGAATGGGCTGTAAAAACTTTTAAGGACCACAAGCCAGTCGATTTTCCCTTCTTCGACACCGTCGAGCTCCTCTTCCATCTTCGCCGTGAACTTCACGTCCATTATTTTGGGGAAGTGGTTTACAAGAAGGCCGTTTGTAATTTCTCCCAGTTCAGTGGGCGAGAAATACCCCCCTATCCTCTTTACGTAATTACGCATGATAATCGTGTAAATAATCGGTGCGTACGTAGAAGGCCGTCCTATTCCATTTTCCTCCAGCGCCCTTACCAGCGTAGCATCGGAATAGCGGGGGGGCGGCTTTGTAAAATGCTGGGACGGTATGAGTTTCAGGAGGTTCAAGCGCTCGGCGACCTCTAATGCCGGAATCTTCCACAGCTCAATGCGCCTTTCGTCTTCCTTCTGCGAGTCGTTGACCCGGTATAGAATCGTAAAACCGTCGAAGACGACTTTTGTTCCGGATGTTTTAAAGAGGTAAATGCCTGATTCTATCTCAACCGTAGTCACCGAATACACTGCCTGTGTCATCTGGCTCGATATGAACCTTTTCCATATAAGTTCATATAATTTGAATTGCTCCGGCGTGAGGAAGCGCCTCACCTTCTCGGGCTCTCTTAAAGGCACCGCCGGTCTGATACACTCGTGCGCTTCCTGAGCGCTTTTTCTTGATTTGTAGAAATTCGGTTTTGCGGGGTAGTACTTTTCGCCGTAGGTTTTTAATACATAATCTTTCGCGGCATCTTGTGCATCCTGCGAGACCCTTACGGAATCGGTTCTCATATACGTTATGAGGCCCACGCGCTCGGTGTGCCCTAACTCCACGCCTTCGTACAAGGCCTGCGCTGTCCGCATGGTTTTATTCACGGAAAAGCGCAATTTGTTAAAAGCGTCCTGCTGCATTTTTGAAGTCGTAAAGGGTGCCTGTGGCGATTTTCTCTTTTTGGCCTCTTTTATGTTTGATACGACGAATTCGTTCTTTTTTATATCGTTTATCGCGGATTTGGCTTCTTTTTCGTTTTTGATGCGGAATTCCTTTCCGTCGATTTTATCCAGCTCGGCACAGAAGAAGCGGCGTTCTCCGGCCTTTTTCCTCAGGTGCGCCTCTATCTCCCAGTATTCCTGCGGCTTGAATTTCCTTATTTCCGCCTCTCTCTCCACGACAAGCCTTACAGCGACAGACTGCACCCTGCCCGCGCTCAAGCCCCTGGTAACCTTTCTCCAGAGAAGCGGGCTCAAGCTGTAGCCGACAATCCTGTCAAGGATGCGGCGCGCCTGCTGGGCGTTTACGAGGTTTTTATCGATAGAATGGGGGTGCTTGAAAGCTTTTTTTACCGCAGTCTGGGTAATTTCGTCGAAGGTCACCCTGTATACCTTCTTCCCCTTGCCGAGCTCTCTTTTAAGGTGCCAGCTTATCGCCTCGCCTTCCCTGTCGGGGTCGGCGGCCAAATATATCGTATCCCTATTCCTGATTTCTTTTTTTAACTTTGCCAGGTATTTCCTTCTCTCGGGAATAACGATGTATTCCGGCTTGAAATCATCCTCAACGTCGATCCCCATCTTGTTCTTCGGCAGGTCTATTATGTGGCCCATGCTCGAAAGCACGAGGTACCCCGAACCGAGCATCTTGTTGATTGTTCTGGATTTAGCCGGCGATTCTACTATGACAACAGCCTTCTCCTTAGACATGTTACACCTTTACAAAATTTTCGCCCGGCAGGGCCTTGATCAGTTTTTTGAGTTCGAGTTTTAACAGCGTCTTCGAAATCTTATTTACCGGGATTTCTACTGTTTCCGAAATTTCATCGATGGGTTTTGGTCTATCTCCTAAAATATCAAATATTGCTTTTTCCTCGAAGGACATTGAAGGGATCCTGGATACATCGCTCTTTACTTCTTTAACGTTATTAACGTAGTTAAGTTCCTCGAGTATGTCCTCGACGTTCTCAACGAGCTTGGCGCCTTCCTTTATGAGGCGGTTTGCGCCGCTTGATTTAGCGGAACTTATATTGCCCGGCATGGCGAAAACCTCCCTTCCCTGCTCAAGGGCAAAATCCGCCGTTATCAAGGCGCCGCTTCTTCCGGGCGCCTCGACCACAATTACGCCTCTTGAGATGCCGCTTATGATCCTGTTCCTTCTGGGAAAGTTTGCTTTAAACGGGAGGGTATCCGGCGGGAATTCCGATATGACCGCGCCGTTTTTCACAATCTCCCTGTAGAGTTTCTTATTTTCGGCCGGGTATATATTATTGTGCCCGCTTCCCAAAACCGCTATAGTCCTTCCGCCGGCTTTGATGGCCCCCCTGTGCGCGGCCGAGTCGATCCCCAGTGCCATGCCGCTTACAACGGTTATGCCCCTTACGGCCAAATCAAAAGAGAGTTTTTCGCACTGCTCGAGCCCGTAAGGGGTGGCGCGCCGGGTGCCGACGATGGCTATCGCGTCCGAGTCGGAGGCAAGGATTTTGCCGTCGATAAAAAGCTCTTCCGGCGCATTATATATATGCCTTAAAATATCCGGGTATTCCTTATTTTCTCTTTTTATCTTTCTTACGGCCATGACTTCGTTTACCCTTTTCCGTTTCGATGCAGGCAATCTATAAATTTCTCAAGAAGCGCCGGGTCAAACTTTTTCCCGGCGTCCTTCTTCATTATCCTCTCGGCGGCCTTGGCGGGATACGCCTCGCGGTACGCCCTTTTACTTGTAAGCGCGTCGAAGGCATCGGCTATGGACAGAATCCGCGATGCAAGCGGGATATCTTCGCCTTTTAGACCGTCGGGATATCCCGTACCGTTGTAGTTTTCGTGGTGATGCCTTATTATCGAA
>JBARPB010000027.1:0-11855 GCA_049642705.1 Candidatus Omnitrophota bacterium | reverse complement strand
CTACATTAGGCTCGCCGATGAGATAAAAGAGTTCGTCTGAGATACCACTTTGCTTTTGAACAACGCTATAAAGGGGAGAAAATCCATCCTATTCGAAGGCGCCCAGGGAACGATGCTTGATGTGGATTACGGGACATACCCTTTTGTTACCTCCTCGAACTCCACCTCCGGCGGGGCGCTTACGGGTTCGGGTATCGGTCCTACCAGGATAAGCAAGGTGGTGGGGGTCCTCAAGGCCTATACGACAAGGGTAGGGGAAGGGCCGTTTCCTACGGAATTCCCGGAAGACATGATGAAGAAGATAAGGGTGCGCGGGTCTGAATTCGGCGCCACAACCGGAAGGCCCAGGAGATGCGGCTGGTTCGATTCATGTCTCGTGAAGCATTCCATCATGGTTAACGGCATATCGGAAATAGTTGTTACGAAGCTGGACGTCCTTGATGAGCTGGGAAAGATAAAGATATGCGTCGCCTACAGATATAAAGGCGAAACATTCGGGCGCTTCAAAAGCGATATAGATATGCTCAATAATTGCGAGCCGGTTTACGAGGAGGTAGACGGCTGGATGAAGGACACGACCAACGTAACGTCATTTATAAAACTGCCGCACAACGCTAAAAATTATTTAAAGAAAATTCAGAAAATACTTAATACGAAGATTATCCTTATCTCCGTCGGTTCGGATAGGAAGCAAACGATAACGGTAGAATGAAGAAAAGAAAATAGATGCTGATTCTCGCGCCGATAAGCTCGATTATAGCGCTTTTATTCGCCAGTTACCTGGTCTACAGGATAATGAAGGCTCCGCCCGGCGACGAAAGCATGGTGAAAATCCAGAGAGCGATTCAGGAAGGAGCCTCTACCTATATAAAGAGGCAGTACACGGTTATAGCCGTCTTCTTCGCGCTTATATTTATCCTATTATTCTTTTTGTCAAAGAGGGGCTATCTTCCTATATTCGTGCCTTTCGCGTTTTTGACCGGAGGATTTTTTAGCGGGCTTTGCGGGTTTGCCGGCATGAAGGTGGCCATGCAGGCAAACGTAAGAACCGCTAACGCCGCGAAAGAAAGCCTCAACAAGGGCTTGAGGATCGCCTTTTCAAGCGGAACAGTAATGGGGCTTGCCGTCGTGGGACTCGGACTTCTTGACCTTTCCATATGGTATTACGTGCTGGATTATTACTACACGCACATAAATGTCGTTGCCGATCAGGCGCAGCGTATCGAGTATATTACAGGCACAATGCTCACCTTCGAGATGGGTGCGAGCCTCATGGCGCTTTTCGCCCGCGTTGGAGGGGGCATTTACACGAAGGCAGCCGATGTCGGCGCCGACCTCGTGGGCAAGGTGGAGATAGGCATCCCGGAAGATGACCCGCGAAACCCCGCCGTCATAGCCGATAATGTCGGCGATAATGTCGGCGACGTGGCTGGCATGGGAGCGGACCTTTACGAGTCCTACGTTGGCTCGATTGTCGCGACCATGGTGCTTGCCGTAACCGGCGGTTTCGGGGTTAAAGGCGTTATGATACCGCTTTTGATAGCTGCTGTTGGGATTCTGGCAAGCATTATCGGGACATTTTTCGTCAAGACCAGAGAAAAAGCCGAACAGGGGGAACTTTTATTCGCGCTTAGAAAAGGTATTTTTATAAGCGCCATTTTGGTTGCAATAGGTTCGTTCTTTATCGTAAAGAATTTCCTGCCGGAAGACATGGGCGTATACGGGGCTGTTATTTCGGGGCTTCTGGCGGGGCTCGTTATAGGTTTTTCGACCGAATTTTTCACTTCGGATAGATACCCTCCCACGCGTTCGATTGTCCAGGCTTCCATATCGGGCGGGGCCCCCGTAATTATAGGAGGGCTTTCGGTGGGCATGCTATCGACGGCGATTCCCGTAATAACGGTAGCCGTAGCCATACTGGCAAGCTATCACTTCGCGAGTTTCTATGCTGCTGAAGCAGTTAAGTTTTCGGCCGGACTTTACGGCGTGGGCATTGCCGCGGTAGGGATGTTGAGCACCCTCGGAATCACGCTTGCTGCCGACGCATACGGCCCCGTAGCGGATAACGCGGGCGGCATCGCCCAGATGTCGCACCAGGATCCCAAAGTGAGAGAGCGCACCGACGCTTTAGACGCGCTCGGCAATACGACCGCCGCTACCGGAAAGGGGTTTGCCATAGGAAGCGCCGCCCTTACGTCCCTTGCGCTTATCGCGGCTTACAGGGATCAGATACATTTACTGGGCGAGAAGGTGGACGTAGGTCTGGTAAACCCGCAGGTAATATCCGGCCTTTTTGTCGGCGCAATGCTCCCGTTTTTATTCTCTTCGCTTACGATGAAAGCGGTGGGAAAAGCAGCCCAGAGTATCGTCGAGGAGGTAAGGCGTCAGTTTAGAGAAATAAAAGGCCTCATTGACTCAACCGCCGAGCCGGATTACGGACGCTGCGTCTCTATATGCACGAGCGCCGCGCAGAGGGAGATGATATTGCCGAGTATCCTTGCGGTGGCGAGCCCCCTCGCGGTAGGGTTTCTTCTTGGGCCCGACGGCGTTATAGGACTCTTGATGGGAGCGCTTGCCAGCGGTTTTGTAATGGCCATATTCATGGCCAATTCAGGCGGCGCCTGGGATAATGCCAAGAAGTACGTCGAGAAAGGCGCCCACGGCGGCAAGGGTTCCGCTTCGCACAAGCTTTTGGTTATCGGGGACACGGTTGGCGATCCCTTTAAGGATACGTCCGGCCCGAGCCTTAATATTCTGATAAAACTTATGTCGATGGTTTCTGTCGTATTCGCTTCGCTTATTCTGGTGTACAGTTTAATGTAAAGGTCGCGCTTATGACCAGGAGGTGTTTATGCGCAAGATGTTGATTTTGCTGGTGGTTTCGGCTCTATTTATCACGGGCTGTGCCGTGAAGATTTACAAGAAAAGCCCGAAGGATAAGGCAAGGATAGAGGAGTTATCGGGCGAGGTGGAAAGGCTCGGCGAGTTAAGGGCCGAGGAAAAGAAACAGTTTGAAGAAATGAAAAGGGAACTCCAGCGCCAGCTGCGGGGTGAGAAAGTCGGCCTTGACGTAGCCGACAGAGGCCTCGTCATAACGCTTGCGAATAACATACTCTTCGATTCCGGCAAGGCGAAAATCAAGCCGGAGGCCTATCCGATACTCGATAAAATCATGGCGGTCATAAAAACAAAGGCCGCCGATAAAGAGATAGGCATCGAGGGCCACACGGATAACGTGCCGATAAAATATTCGTCCTGGAAATCAAACAGGGAACTTTCTACCGCAAGGGCCAACGACGTTTACCACTATCTTGTAAAGGTAGGCAACATTGACCCGGCAAGACTTGCAACGATGGGATACGGCGAGTTCCGCCCCATCGGAAACAATAAAACGGCCGCCGGCCGCGCGAAGAACAGGCGCGTCGAGATAGTAATTCTTCCCCAATACCCCAAAAAAGGCCTTGAGGAGTTAGAGGCAGAGAATTGGGCAAAATAGACCACTCGAAAATTCCGAAACACGTCGGGATAATAATGGACGGAAACGGCAGGTGGGCAAGATGTAGGCGCCTGCCCAAGGTCGCGGGACACAGAGCCGGCGTAAAAAGCGTGGAAGAAGTAATAAAAGCCGCCCGCGAACTCGGAATAAAGATTTTAACCCTTTATGCATTCTCGACGGAGAACTGGAAGAGATCCAGCAAAGAGATAGACGCCCTTATGGGGCTCCTGGAGGGCTACCTGGACCGCGAGACGGAAAAGATTGCCAAAGAAGGCATACGTGTCCGCGCGATAGGAAGGATAAGCGGCCTTCCCCCTTCGATTCAGCTTAAATTAAGGAAGATAGAGGCAAAGACGATACACAATAGCGCCATCCTCGTAAACCTGGCGCTCAATTACGGCTCAAGGTCCGAGATTGTCGACGCCGCCAGAAAAATCGCCGAAGAGGTAAAAAAAGGGCGTATTCGCCCCGATGACATTTCCGAAGAGAATTTCGGCGATTACCTCTATACCGCGGGCCTGCCGGACCCCGACCTTCTCATAAGGACAAGCGGGGAGGCAAGGGTGAGCAATTTTCTCTTGTGGCAGATTTCCTACGCAGAGATCTATATAACAAAAAAACTCTGGCCTGATTTTGGAAAAAAGGACTTAAAGTACGCCATCCTTGATTACCAGAAGAGAAAAAGGAGATACGGTGGCTGACATACTTAAAAGGGTCGCCACCTCGCTCGTAGTCGCTCTTCTGGCATACCTTGTGACGTTTATCCTCCCGAACTGGGTTTTCTGCCTCATGACGATGCTTTTTATAGGCGCAGCGCTATACGAATTTTTTTCCATAGTCGAAACGAAAGGAATCGTCGTATATAAATACTTCGGCATAACCGCCGGAGTCATCATCCCGATAGTTACATACCTCCACCTCGGCGAGGGTTACGCTAACCTGGAGCCTTTCTTCATCGTCATAGCGTGCCTTTTCATGTTTGTGCTTCAGCTTATAAGGAGGGAAAGCACCAAAGACCACCTTATGAGCGTCGCGCTTACGCTTCTTGCCCTATTTTACATAAGCTGGTTCTTCTCGTTTCTTATAAAGATAAAATACCTGGCCGGCGGCGTCGGGCTCGTCGCCTTCCTCATTGTAGTGACGAAAATGGGCGACATGGGCGCTTATTTTATAGGAAAGAGATTCGGAAAGCACCCCCTCATTTCGCGCATAAGCCCGCGCAAGACAAAGGAAGGCGCCATCGGCGGGCTTGTTTTCAGTGTGGCATCCGCTTTTTTGTGCAAGGGCATCTTCCTGGTGGATTTTTCGTATATCCACGTCCTTTTGCTCGGGTTTCTCTTGGGCATAATAGGCCAGGTCGGCGACCTTGTGGAAAGCCTTTTCAAAAGGGACTTTGATGTGAAGGACTCAGGCCGCGAGTTGCCGGGCCTCGGCGGCGTGCTCGACGTAATAGACAGCCTCCTTTTCACGGCCCCCATATTCTATTTCTACATTAAAATTCTATTACCCGCGTTATGAAAAAAATCGCCATACTCGGCTCGACGGGTTCGGTCGGCACAAATGCGCTCGATGTGATAGCGCGGCACAAAGGCGCTTTCAGGGTTGTTGCTCTTACTGCAAACCGGAATGCGGAACTTCTTGCCCGGCAGGCGAACCGTTTTAAACCGCGCCTTCTTGCGCTCGGCGATGTCTCGCGGTACAACGAGCTGAAACGTGCGCTCAAAGAGCCCCGAAAGGTCCTCAAAGGATTAGACGGCGTAAGCGAAGTGGCGTCGATGCCGGATGCCGATATAGTCATCGTGGCCGTAAGCGGCACATCGGGGATACTCCCGCTTGTATCCGCTATCAGGGCAAAAAAGAGAATCGCTCTTGCCAACAAGGAATCCGTGGTCTCGGCAGGCTCGATAATTATGAACATGGCGCGCACCCGCCGCGTGCAAATCATACCCGTAGATAGCGAGCATAATTCCATATTCCAGTGCATAAACGGAAAAGACAAAACCGCTATAAATAAGATCTTTCTCATGGGAACAGGGGGCCCTTTAAAAAATGTTTCGAAAAGCATATTCGATAAATTGAAGCCGCGCCAGGTACTGGCGCACCCCGTCTGGAAAATGGGAAGGAAAATTTCAGTGGATTCGGCGACGATGATGAACAAGGGCCTTGAGGTTATCGAAGCAAGCCACCTTTTCGGAATAAGCACCTCGAAAATAGAGGTACTCCTTCACCCCGAAGCCATTATTCATTCCATGGTGGAGTTTAACGATGGAAATTTAATAGCGAATCTCTTCTATCCCGATATGAAAATCCCCATTTTTTATGCCTTGAGTTACCCCGAAAGGGTAAGGTCGCGGCTCAGGCGGCTCGATTTTTCAAAAATCAAAAACATTTCATTTCAAAAGCCGAACCTAAAAGCTTTTCCGGCGCTCGGGATCTGCTACGAAGCGGCGAAAAAAGGCGGCACGTACCCCGCGTGCCTTAATAGCGCCAACGAAGAAGCGGTACAGCTTTACCTCGAAGGGAAGATTAAATTTACCGCAATCGTAGATATTGTTAAGAAGGTTCTGTCGCGGCATAGAAACATCAAAGAACCATCGCTGGATGAGATACTTTATGTTGACAGAGAGGCGAGGGAGGAAGCGAGGGGGTTGTGTTGACGTTTTTGGCTGTTTTCGCAGTTTTCAGCATCCTCATAATCGTTCACGAGCTGGGACACATGTTCGCGGCTAAAAAATCGGGCGTAAAGGTTGAAATATTCTCTCTCGGTTTCGGAAAGAAAATTTTCGGCGTAAAGAAAGGGGATACCGAATACATCATATCCATTTTTCCCTTTGGCGGATACGTGAAACTCGCCGGCGATAATCCGGCGGAACGAAAAGGAACCCCCGATGAGTTCCTGTCAAAAAGCCCCCTGAAGCGTTTTTTCGTTATAGTTGCGGGACCCCTCACGAACTATATTTTTGCTTTCTTTTTATTCGCCGCTATTTTTGTAATAGGAAGCCCCTCCCTTACTACGCGCGTTGGGCGGCTCCTCGGCGGCTACCCGGCCGCAAAAAGCGGCATCAAGGTAGATGACCTGATATTTGAAATAGACGGAAAAAAGGTCAAATACTGGGGCGATCTCGTGGAGATTATCCAGAAGGATACCGAAGGCATACCGCTGGATTTCAGGGTGAAAAGGCTCCGGAGGGTTATAAATTTCAAAATCGCACCGAAGATCGTAAGGACAAAGAATATATTCGGCCAGGAGACGACCGTCGGGATGATAGGTATAGCCCCGAGGGAAGAGATAGTATTCGTAAGGCACAATTTAGCCGAGGCGGCATTTCTCGGCGGCCATAGGCTTATCATGTTAACCGGCCTTACCTATAAGGGCCTTTGGCTTCTTATAACAGGCGGGCTTCCCGTAAAGGAATCCGTAATGGGGCCTATCGGTATAGCGTTTCTCATAGGCGAGGCCGCGAAACTGGGCCTCGTGCACCTACTTATTATTATGGCGCACATAAATATAGCACTCGCGGTTTTTAATCTCCTTCCGTTTCCAATATTGGACGGCGGGCACATCCTCTTTCTCGGCATAGAGAAACTGCGCGGAAAACCATTGAGCGCCCGCACTCAAGAGACAATAAGCCAGGTCGCGCTTTACCTATTGATAGCGCTGGCGCTTTTCGTAAGTTGGAACGATATTAACAAATTCCTGCCTTTCATGAAGAGATGATTAAACGGCGCAAAACAAAAGTAGTAAAGGTCGGCAACGTGAAGATCGGCGGGACAAATCCTATCCGCATCCAGTCTATGGCAAAAACCGATACGCGCGATACCAAAAAGACGGTTGCCGAGATACGGCGGCTGGAGAAAGCCGGCTGCGAGATTGCAAGGGTTGCAGTGAAAGATATATTGGCAGCCCGAGCCATAAAGGCGATAAAAAGAAAAATCAGTATCCCGCTTGTTGCCGATATACACTTCGATTATCGCCTGGCGCTCGAATCAATCAAAAACGGGGCGAATAAAATCCGCGTAAACCCGGGAAACATATCAAAACCGTCCGAGCTCAAAGAGATAATAAAAGCCGCCAAGTCGCGAAAAATCCCGATACGCATCGGCCTAAATTCCGGCTCCCTCTATCCAACCGACCGCCGTCAACCTACGCGGTTGACAAGGGGTAGGTTGACAACGGCAGGTTTGTTTGTTAATGTAGCGCGTAAGTATATTAAACTATTTGAAAGAGAGAACTTCCGTGATATAATAGTTTCGCTGAAATCTTCGGATGTGCGGGAGACCGTAGAATCTTATAGGAAGTTGGCTCACTTATGCGATTACCCGTTCCACCTGGGAATTACGGCAGCAGGCCTGTATGACACGGGAATCGTGAAGTCAAGCATTGGTATAGGCGCATTACTTTTAGATGGTATAGGCGGCACCATTAGGGTCTCTCTTACGGGTGATCCTGTTGACGAGGTCATCGCTGCGAAAAGAATCTTACAGTCGCTTAAGTTAAGAAGTTTCGGGCCGGATATTATATCGTGCCCTACCTGCGGCCGCTGCAACGTGGATTTAGCGAGAATAGTTAAGGACTTAGAAAAAATACTGTCGACAGTCGACAGTCGACAGTTGACTAAATGTTGTCCTACAATAGCCATAATGGGCTGCGAGGTAAACGGCCCGGGCGAAGCGAAAGAAGCCGATATCGGAATTGCCTTCGGCAGAGGTTCGGGCGTTTTGTTCAAAAAGGGTAAGATCGTTAAAAAAGTAAAGACAAAAAACGCGGTAAAAGAGTTATTAAAATGCGCTGGACTCAAACCTTAATCCCGACGCTACGCGAAGACCCGCAGGACGCTGAAATCATAAGCCATAAACTTATGATTCGCGGAGGGTTTATCCGCAAACTGACCGCCGGGACCTATTCTTATCTTCCCCTGGGTTTCAGGGTTCTTTCAAAGGTCCAAAATATTATAAGGGAAGAGATGATAAAGGAAGGGGCCGAGGAGGTTCTTTTACCGGCCCTCCAGCCCATAGAACTATGGAAAAAGACAGGCAGGGATAAAGACCTTGCCGATGTGCTGATTAAGTTCAGGGACAGGCACGGGAAAATAACGTGTCTGGGGCCTACCCATGAAGAGGTTATTACCTCGCTTGTTGCTAACAACGTTTCTTCATATAAAAACCTGCCCGTAATACTTTTTCAAATACAGACAAAATTCAGGGATGAAATCCGCCCGAGATTCGGTGTTATAAGAAGCTGCGAATTCATCATGAAGGACGCCTATAGCTTTGACGCCGACGAAAAAGGATTAGAGAAAAGTTACAAAAATATGTACAACGCTTACTGCCGCATATTCAAGCGATGCGGATTGCCCTATAAAGTGATCGGGGCGGACCCGGGCTTTATGGGCGGCGGAGAATCGCATGAATTTATAGTTCCCGCTAAAGGCGGCGAGGATATAGAATTGGGGCACACGTTTAAATTGGGCGTCAAATATTCCAAAACATTGCGGGCGACTTATCTTGACAAGAGAGGTAAGACCCGCGAAATTGTAATGGGCTGCTACGGAATAGGCGTAAACAGGATTATTGCCGCAAGCATCGAGGTAAGCCACGATAAAGACGGCATCATCTGGCCGAAATCCATAAGCCCCTACGAGATAACCATATTGCCCCTCAATGTGGGGAACGAAAGCTTAAAGAAATTCAGCGAACAACTTTACAAAGATATGTCCGAGCGAGGCCTTGACGTTATTCTCGATGACCGCGCCGAGCGCGCAGGCGTAAAATTCAAGGACGCCGACCTCATCGGCTTCCCGGTTCAGGTAATTATAGGAGAGAAGAACCTCGAAAACGGCAAGGTAGAGCTTAAAACACGAAAAACCAAGAAAACCGAACTTGTCGATAAAGACACCATCCTCAAGCAATTAAAAACCCTTGACAAGATATAGGTAATATAGTAATATATGACCTTGTAAATAGCGCTCAATAAGGAGGGAGCGAAATTTAAGAGTGGGAGAGGCCCACTCTTTTTTCGTGCCATGGAAATAATCGAAAAAGTAAAAGCATTGCTGGAGCCCATCGCGAGTGAGCGCGGTTACTTCGTCGTTGACGTTACCTACAGGCGTGAAGGCGGAAAGTTCGCGTTAAGGGTAACACTTGACAAAGAGGACGGTATAACCATGGACGAGTGCACGCGCCTCAATAATGAGCTGGGCGAGCTTCTGGATAAAGATGACACGGTCACGGAGCGGTATTTGCTGGAGGTATCCTCGCCCGGGTTAGACAGGAAACTCAAGAGCGACCGCGACTTTGTATGGGCTGTGGGTAAGAACGTGACGGTAAGCACCTACGCGCCCCTCGACGGCAAGAATACGTTTCGGGGAGTGCTCGTGGGGCTTGGCGACGGCACCGTCGTTATCGACGAAAATGGAGTTTCCACGGAGATTCCGAGGGAAAAGGTAGCAAGCGCTAAACTGGCATTCGATGGGGATACACGACGGGGACAGGTGTTTCTATGAGGAGATTCCACATTGAAACACCTGTCCCCGCACGAGCCACACAGAAACACCTGTCCCCATACGAGGAGTAAACAATGAACGAGGAAATTTTAACCATAATAGACTCAATCGAAAGAGAAAAAGGCATCCCCAAGGACGTGCTTTTTGAAGCCATCGAATCCGCCCTCTTGAGCGCCGCCAGGAAAATCCTCGGCAAGCACACGGAGGATATCACCGTCAAAGTCGACAGGGCCACCGGCGCGATAAAAGTCACCGGCGGCGGCAAAAAGGTCAAGTCGGACGAATTCGGGAGGATAGCAGCCCAGACCGCGAAGCAGGTGATTATCCAGAAAATAAGGGAGGCGGAAAGGGAGATTATTTATGACGATTACCATAAAAGAGTAGGGGGTATCGTAACGGGATCGGTGCACCGGTTTGAGAGGGGCAATATCATCGTGGACCTCGGTAAAACAGAGGGTTTCCTGCCGAGGTCGCAGCAGTGCCCCAACGAAAGGTACAGGCAGGGCGATAGAATCCGCACCTATGTGCTGGAGGTTATGAAAACAAGCCGCGGCCCGCAGATTGTACTTTCGAGATCCTCGGCGGATTTTGTGAAGAGGCTCTTCGAGTTGGAAGTGCCCGAGATTACCGAAGGCATAGTCGAGATAAGATCGATAGCGCGTGAAGGCGGCGAAAGGACTAAAATAGGGGTCTATTCCAAGGATGATAAAGTGGACCCGGTAGGCGCCTGCGTGGGCATGAGGGGAAACCGTGTCAAGGATATCGTAAAGGAGCTTCACGGCGAAAAAATAGACATAGTGCACTGGAGCGATGACATCGCCGAATACCTGAAAGCGGCCCTGGGCCCTGCCCAGATTTCCAAGCTTAAAATAAACAGGGAAAAGAAGAACATAGAGGTCATCGTGAAAACCGACCAGCTTTCCATGGCGATAGGCAAACACGGCCAGAATGTAAGGCTTGCATCGAGGCTCATCGGTTGGGAGCTTGATATAAGGTCCGAGGAAGAAGAAAAAAAGGAAGGGGAAAAGAAGGCACCGTCCATAAAGAAGCTTGACGGTGTCGGCAAGAAGGCGGAATCGACGCTTATCGCAGCGGGCTACGACACAATTGAAAAAATCGCCGCCTCAAGCGTTGAAGATCTCACAAAATTGAGCGGTATAGGCAAGAAGACAGCAGAGAAGATTATAAATTCCGCGAAGGCAACATCATGAGCATCAGAGTTCACAAGTTAGCAAAAGAGCTCGGTTTAACGAGCAAAGACCTTATCGAGAAACTTAAAGCACTCGGCGTGAAGGTGAAGGGGCACATGAGCGCGCTCGATGAAGAAACCGCCGAGATCATGCGCCACGAGCTCGAGAGCGAAAAAAAGCCAAAAATAGAAAAAAAAGTAGAAAAAGTAGAAGAGAAACGACCGAAGGGAGTCCTGAGGGACGAAGGGCGAATATTTAAACCCTTGGAAGCCGAGCTCCCTCTAACGGTGAAGCAACTCGCCACCAAGGTAAACGCAAAGCCAAATGACATTATAAAAATCCTGATGAAAAGAGGAGTTTTTGCGAACCTGAACCAGAGCCTTGCCGACGATGTCGCGATAGAAATTGCCAAAGGGTTCGGCTATGGGATAAAAAAAGCCCCCACGATGGAGGAAGAGCTGCTTAAGGAACACAAGGAAGTAGAATCGCGCACCGACAAAAAGGGCCAGGTCCCAAGGGCGCCGATCATTACACTGATGGGGCACGTTGACCACGGCAAGACATCGCTCCTGGACTATATACGAAAGACGAAAATAACAGCGAAAGAAAAAGGCGGGATAACACAGCATATAGGCGCCTATGAAATAAATATCGCCCAGAAGGGCC
>JBARPB010000026.1:0-5306 GCA_049642705.1 Candidatus Omnitrophota bacterium | reverse complement strand
CCCGAGCGAAGCGAGGGAAGCCCGCCCTTTCGCAGAAAGGGCGAGGCGAAGGAAGGGGGGGGCGAAGAAAATGATAGTTGTATACAATGCCGTCCAATGGTGTTATTATGAACTATAATGTTTAAGGTACCCCCGTCGACCGGTCCGGTCGACGGGGATAACTCCTGAAAATGGAAAGTCGTTATACCGAGCCGTCTACCGGCAAGAAGGGAGATACATACCGGCATGCATGAATATCATATTGTCGAAAAGATAGTAAACCAGGCGGCGGAAAAGACGAAAAGTGAAGGGGCCTCCAGAATAACCAAAATTACGCTTGCCCTCGGCGAGCTTTCAGGATTCGCGGAAAGTTCCGTAAGGCTTTATTTTGAAACCATCTCCGTTGGTACCGCCGCCGAAGGCGCGGAACTTATCATAAAGCCCCTCTGCTCAAGCAAGAAATTATATATCGAGAATATAGAAGTCGAATAGGCTGGCGTTTATCGTGAGGACAATCTTGTTACGGCAATCACCGCTATCGCAATTATACACAATAAAAAGATATTTGCTTTATTTCTCTGGGCGGTTCGCCTTACTTTTATCTGTACCTTATATCTTTTTCTGCATAGCACGCTCGCTACCAGTTTCATACTGAAATAATACCATAAATATGCTAAAATATCAAGTCGCAAGAAAAAAAGAAAGAGAGGAAGAATGAAAAAAATAGCAATTATATTATCAGTATCGGCCTTTTTTATTTTTTCTCTAAACCACGTTACAAAAGCGGATGAAATTTCGAATTTAAAAGAACAGCTTAAGGCAATGCAGGCCGAGATGCGCGAACAGGCCCGTAAGATGACAGAGATGCAGCAAAAAATCGAGAAACTTGAAACAGGGCAGGCGGCCTCAGGCAGGAAACCGGTTGTCGCTGAAAAGCCGGCGAAACCGGAAAAACCCGCCGGCGAAGGCATCCGTGTATACTGGAGGGACGGTTTGCGTTTCGAAACCGCAGATAAAGAATTTACCCTGAAAGCCGGCGGAAGGATTCAGGCAGATTTCGGCGCGATGGCGCAAGATTCTGAGGTAAAGGGAAGGCTCGGTAAAATTGACAAGCCTGCGGAATTCAGGCGGCTAAGAGTTTACGGAAGCGGCTCAGTATTTGAAAATGGCGTATATAAAGCACAGGTTGATTTTGCGGACGGCGAGGTCGCCTTTAGAGACGTTTATATAGGGCTTAAGGGCATACCGTATATTGACCTCTTAAGGGTAGGCCAGTTTACAGAGCCTTTCAGCCTGGAGGACATGACAAGCTCCAACCACATAACATTCCTTGAAAGAAGCCTGCCTTACGCTTTGTCTATTCACAGGCAGACAGGATTGGGATTCAATTCCGCCCATTTCAACAAACGAGTTACGTTTTCCGCCTCATCGTTCTTTAATGCCGATGACCTTGCAAGGCCGGAGTCAAACGCTTTAAACTTTGCCACGAGGCTTACGGGGCTACCCTTTTATGAAAATGAAGGCGAAAAACTCCTGCATCTTGGCGTGGCATACTGTTTCAGAAATCCTCCGGATAAAGAGAATTTCCGTTACAACTCACCACCCGAGATACACCTTGCGCCCAATTTTGTGGACACAGGTGATTTCGACGCAAAATTCGCAAATCTCTTAGGCCTGGAATCAGTGTTAATTTACGGCCCCTTCTCGCTGCAGAGTGAATTTATACAGTCGTTCGTCGACCTTAAAGGTACCTCTCAGACAGGATACTTTAACGGCTTTTACGCATCGGCGAGCTATTTCCTGACAGGGGAGCATAGAAACTATGATAAATTTTGGGCTGCCTTTTCAGGGGTTAAACCCCACAAGAACTTCTCGCTTAAGGACTGGTCGCTCGGTGCACTTGAACTTGCCGCGAGGTATTCATACCTTGATTTATCAAGCCACGATGTAAACGGAAGAGCGCTTTCCGATATTACCGTAGGGTGTAACTGGTATTTGAACCCCGCCATGAAAGTGATGTTCAATTATGTGCACGCGCATCCAAACGGCGTGGGCGATGCTGATATAGTTGCGGTGCGATGCCAGTTTTATTACTAAACGTTTAAAAAAAGAAAGGGGATAACATGGGCAAAAATCAGAGAATGCTTGCGATAACTTTTGCGATTGTCTGTTTATCTATTTCCGTATGCCTGGCCGCGCCGCTTGAATCCTGGAATGAAACGCCTAACAAAGAGAGGATAATAAATTTTGTCAGTAGTGTGAGCGACCCCGCGAGCCCCTCATACGTTCCGGAAAAAGAGCGCATTGCGGCTTTCGATCTGGACGGTACAATATTTTGCGAAAAGCCATTATATCTTCAGGTTCTAATCGCGGCCGAACGCCTTCATGACCTTGCCGAAAAAAATCCCCTCCTGCAGAGCGTAGAGCCTTACGCAAGTGCCTGGGAGCGCGATTGGGATTACATTTCTGATCCCAAAAACTTTTTAGAAATGAATTTAACCGCTTTCGAGGGCGCCACGGAAGAGGAATACAAAAAATATGTGGAAAATTTTCTTAACACAAAGAAAAACCCGGATTTTAAAGTACCTTATATCGAACTTTTCTATATTCCCATGCTGGAACTTCTGGAGTTTCTAAAGGCCAATGATTTTCAGGTGTACATAGTATCCGGTTCTCCGCAGGAATTTATCCGAAGTTTCTCGGAGGCGAAATTAGATACGCCTCTTGAGAAGGTAATCGGGGATACGATCAGCGTTGCGTTTCAGGTGCAGGATAGCCGCGCCGTATTCGTGCGAAAACACGCTGTCGTGGAACCCGAGGTGTTGCGGGAAGGCAAACCCGAAAATATCCGCATGCGTGTCGGGAGGGTTCCGATTCTCGCCTTCGGCAATTCGAACGACGATATTGCAATGCTTGAGTCGGCGGCTGCAGGCGGCCTGCCAAGCCTTTCGCTTACACTGTACCACGATGACTCAAAGCGCGAATACGCCTACGACAAAGGGGCGGATAAGGTGCTTAAAACCGCAAAAGAACGCGGTTGGGTAATAGTAAGCATGAAAGAGGATTTCAAAACTATATTTAAATTTAAAAAATCCAGATGAAATATATTTTAGCCATAGACCAGGGTACCACGGGAAGCCGGGCGGTTTTGTACGACAAAAACGGTAAAAAATGTGAAAGCGCCTACCATGAATTTACGCAGTATTTTCCCAAGCCCGGCTGGGTCGAGCACGACCCGGAAGAGATATGGAAGAGTGTCAACAAGTCCATTCAGAAGGTTTTAAAAAAAGCGCCTAAAGCAAAAATTGCGGCCATAGGAATTACAAACCAGCGCGAGACAACAATCATATGGGACAGAAATACCGGGTTTCCCGTTTACAATGCGATTGTGTGGCAGTGCAGGAGGACGTCCGGCCGCTCGGAAGAACTTAAAAAACGAAAAAGCGAAATAGAATTTTTCAGAAAAAAAACGGGGCTCCCGATCGACGCTTATTTTTCGGCCACTAAAATCGAGTGGATTTTAAAAAATGTAATCGGCTCTTCCGCAAAAGCAAGAGAGGGGAAACTCTGTTTTGGCACCGCTGATTCGTGGATTTTATGGAAGCTGACGGACGGGAAGGTGCACGCTACGGATTATACCAATGCTTCCCGCACGATGCTTTTTAACATCAATAAGTTAAAATGGGATACTGATATTATAAAAAGGTTAAGGATCCCGAAACAAATACTTCCCGAAGTAAAGAATTCGTCGGGAATATTCGGAAAAACCATTAAGATAGGAAGGCTTCCCGCGGGCATTCCTATATCGGGAATTGCCGGTGACCAGCAGGCCGCGCTTTTCGGGCAGGCCTGTTTTGAACCGGGCACGATGAAGAATACATACGGAACAGGATGTTTTGTGCTGCTTAACATCGGTAAGAGGCGCCCGGTTACCAAACACGGCCTGATTATCACGCTGGGATGCGGCCCCTCCTGCGAGCCGGTATATGTGCTGGAAGGCGCCGTATTTGTGGCGGGAGCGGCAATACAGTGGATGCGGGACAGGCTGAAGTTCTTAAAAGTCGCCCGCCAATCCCAGGAAATGGCACTTCGCCTTATAAGCAATGACGGCGTTTACTTTGTGCCGGCGCTTGTAGGGCTCGGCGCCCCTTATTGGGATCCGGATGCCCGCGGCAGCATCTTCGGGCTTACAAGGGGAACGACCCAGGAGCACCTCGTAAGGGCCGCGCTTGAGGCAATGTGCTACCAGACAAAGGATGTTTTGGAGGCAATGCAGAAAGATACGGGCATGAAAATAAGAAGCCTTAAAGTCGACGGGGGCGCGGTGGAAAATAACTTTATCTGCCAGTTTCAGTCGGATATCCTCGGTATCGACGTTATAAGGTCCAAGTTAATTGAAACCACTTCGTTGGGTGCCGCATATCTTGCGGGGCTTGCAGTGGGGTACTGGAAAAATACCGACAAAATAAAAAAATGCTGGAAGGTAGACGCTGTATTCAGCCCTAAAATCGAAAAGATAACAGCAGAAAAACTTTACAAAGGCTGGCTTGAAGCGGTTAAAAGGACCCTTACGAGAGATTAATTTAAGACATGAAACTTTATGATGTTGCAATAATAGGCGGGGGAGTTACAGGAGGCGCGATCGCGCGGGAGCTTTCCCGCTATAAGTTAAACATCGCGCTATTCGAAAAAGAGGAAGAGCTCGCCTTCGGCGTCTCGAAATCAAACAGCGGAATCATCCATCCCGGCACACAGAATCCTCCGGATTCGCTAAAAGGAAAACTGTGTGTCCGGGGGAACATGTTGATGCGAAAAATATCAAAAGAACTCGGCGTTGATTTCAAGGAAGTGGGTTCCCTTATCGTGGCCCTGAGCGAAGAAGAGGTGCCCCGCCTTCTCGAAATTAAGAAGGAAGCCGAAATGCTCGGCGTGCCCAAACTGGAAATCGTTGACAGCAAGTGGCTAAGGCACAACGAGCCGAATCTCAACAAAGATGCTATTTGCGCCCTCTACGCCCCGACCGCAGGTATCATAAGTCCTTATCGTTTAGTGTATGACCTCTGCGAAAATGCGGCAAAAAACGGTGTGGAGTTTTACCTCCGCGCGAAGGTTGAGAAAATAAACGCGCTTGGCAAAACCAATTTCGAAATACTTACCAAAAAAGGCAAATTTAAAACCAGATACGTAATTAATGCCGCCGGGCTTTTTGCGGACGAAGTATCAAGAATGGCCGGAATAGATGATTTCGAAATAAAACCCAGAAAAGGCGAAGAGTTCCTTCTGGATAAAAAGAAAGAACACCTTGCAAACCATGTCCTCTTTCCGCT
>JBARPB010000025.1:0-3550 GCA_049642705.1 Candidatus Omnitrophota bacterium | reverse complement strand
GGGTTATAGCAGTGGATGCACCTGTGGTTACACCCGTAGGTGAGTTCCAGCATCGCGCGGACAGGAAAGCGTTTATTCCTGTTTTTTTTGTAGACCCCGCGCATGAATTTTCCGAGTTTTAGCGTTTCCATGATTTTTTATTTATAAATGCGCTATTGTGTCACTAAAACTCTTTGTTTTTCTTTTTTTGTTTTCTTCATCCGCGCGAGGCTGCAGAAATACGGAACGGGCGCCTCTTCGTTTCCCGTCTCGAGGTATGCTCTCGCAGGGCAGTGGTAACAAGACTCCCTTAAATCGCATCGTATGCATTTTGAATTCGATTTATGTTTCTCTTCTAAAATGGCGGGGAATTTACCGTAGAAGCCCTCCGTAAAGGGAACTTTTTTGAGATCGGTTGAGTACTTATCCGTCAGGTGGCAAAACCTTAAACGGCCGTACGGGGTTATGTAAAACTGGTTAAACCACGCGTTGCAGTGATATTTATATTCGGGCTCGCGCAAGTAAGGTTTGTGTTCCTTGAATTCCTTTTCCCTCTGTGCACGCATGTCAGGGTCGGAATTTTCAATTTCCTCTATTTCTTCGGCCGAAAGCCTGTGAAGGCAAGGTGCGCTTCCGCCATTGAGCCTCGGAGTAACGAAACTGTCGAATTTAAATTTTTTCTTCCCGAGGAGATCCTCCGTAAATGCTTTTATATCGCGGATTTCCCGCTTATTCTGCTTTAAACCTACCGCTTTTAATATAAGCGGTATCCTCTGCAAAACGGACTTCTGTATATTGCGCATCAGCTTCTTAAAGGAACCTTTTACCTGCGTAATCGATTCATAAGTCTTTCTCGTTATGCCGTTTAATGTGATTTCAACGGAATAAGGCGGGTATTTTTCGAAGCACTCCAGGGCTTTATTGCCCAGTAGAATCCCGTTTGTAAATACGCTTATCAAAAAACCCTTTTTCTTGGCATATGTATAAATGTCAAAAAAATCGCGGCGCACAAGCGGCTCGCCGCCGGTTATGGTAAGCCATATCGCGCCGGCGGAATGGATCTGGTCTATAATATTTTTCCATTCGGAAGTGCTAAGCTCATTTTTTCGCTCGGACCCTTTGCAGTAACAATGGACGCATTTAAGGTTGCACCTGTAGGTAAGTTCTATCTGGGCGCTTAATGGGTAGAGCCCTTTTATTTTTTTATGCAGCGTCTTGGTGAAACACTGGTATGATTTTTTTTCTATCATCCGGCTTACTTAATGGCCTTTATCTTTTTCATATCCGCTATGAACTCTTCGAGGTCTGCCTCGAGCTTTTCGCGGGTTACGTCTTTAAAGTGGGCGCAAAGTTCATCTCTTATTTCTCCGAGTGTTGTTTCGCCGTCTATGCAATCCCACATATCCCCCGCCGTCTCGTTCAGTGTGTACATTTCGTTTATATCCTTGTTTGTCTTGTAAATAGGCATGAGGATTAACTCGTTATCTATTTCCCTCGAAACGATGTCTTCGTTCTTTCTGTAAACCTTATTCCACTTGTTCATTTTACCTCCCTGCCTCGCCTTTAGGCGGGCTTTTTTAGTTCTTTTTTCAAAAACGTTACAACACTATCGTTATTCACAAACCCCAAGTCATAACAGGGCACAGAGCGTGATATCGCCGAACATAAGCCCAGGACATAGCTCAAGGCACTCTTTTCCCAGAAAACGGGGAAGCTGTTCCTGAATATCTTGGCTGCCGCCTCCGCTTTACCTATCCGCCTCAACGTATTTTTGTCCTGCTGGTTCAGAAAAAATATACCGTTTACCTCCGTGCCGTCGCCGTTTCCCAGATCACATTTATCTACGAGGGTACCGACCCACGGCGCGTTATGAAAGCGGGGGGAGCCGTTTTTCACGGCTATAATTGCCCTGTCGTCGTTAAAAACGGTTGCGCCGGCCTTCATGTGCCAGAAATCCGCAATGGTGCTTTTGCCCGTATGCGACTGGCCCATAAAAAGGTAAAGCTTTTTATCGCTCTGGACCGAGGCGCAGTGTGCCAGAAAGCCCGTCTTTTGCCTTACAAGGTATTCCACGAGAAACGCCTGGAAAAAATTCGCCTTGACTTCGGACATGACCTTGCGCCCCAGTTCCTCGGGTGTTTTCTTTTTAGGTTTTCGCATCTTTGGCGCTTCTTTTGTTAAAGTCGCCACGGAGTCGTTCGGAGTGCCCTGTGCTGCGCGCAGGGCGCGGCGCTCTTCGGCTCGCTTCTTTCTTTCTTCCTGTCTTTTCTTGTCTTCTTCCGTCCTCTGTAGTTCCCTCTGGCGCCGCGATTCTTCTTCTTCCTCTTTAGTTTTTTCGCGGTTTATGTATATCACGCCTTCGGTCATGTCTTTATTTATCTCGGCAGTCCTTTCTACGCGGCCCTGGAGGGATCTATCCGGGTACTCAAAAAGGATTTTCTCGCCGTATCTGGAAAGTGACCAGCTTTTATCAACGTCAAAGAGGACTTCTTTTCCGCTAAAATCGGGTATTGATCCGTATTTTATGTCAAATGTAATATCCGCGCGTTTCGGGCCTTGCCGCAAGAAGGGCGCAAACTCCCTTTCTGAGCGAGGGTTATAGGACAATAAGGGGCCCTCCGATTTGAAGCGTATAAGTTTGCCGGCGACCCGTATGCTAAAATCAATCATGTCTTTTCCTTTCACTTTTAAAAACGAGCCGGAGGGCTGGTTTCTTGCGGAGCATTTTATAATAATTGAAAAGTTCCATATAAGTATCCGGTATGGCCCGCGACATCTCAAGGCCGAGAAGGGCGGCTGCCTCTTTTATTGTTCTTTTCGGGCCCTCTATTTCCGTATAAAACCCTATAAAGGGCAACTTGTCAAGTGATATTTTCGCGTCTTTCCATTTATATGTTTCCCGGATTTTTTCTTTTTTAAACCGCGGCATGAAGCCAAGCTGCTTCAGGATTTCGTCGAAAGCCCTCACGTCATTTATGCCTACCTCGAGCTCGCTTCTGACTTTGTACGTCCGGGACGGGGCACCTCCGGCGGCACCCTTCAGGGTAAATACCCCTTTATCGGTAATTGACCTCAGGCGGATGGTTGAGCAAGAACTTTGAGGGGCGGGCGAGCGGTAATAGGTATCCTGTTCGAATTCCTTTGAAACGAACCTGGCCCCTATTTTCTTTAAGTTTCTCTTGAATTTTTCGACGGAGTCGATTTTGAATTTTGTTTCTATTTCCTTGGGCATAAAATAGCTGCAGATATTAAAGTATAATCACTATTATCTGGGGTATATTATATCAAACATCTTTATATATTCAACACTTTTTTAAATATCTTGCCATAATTTAGTACATCACATATAATATGGGCAGATTGGGGGGGGTTATGCTTAATTTTTTGCGCAAGAAACATATAGCCAAGAAGGTACTGTGGGCACTTGCCGTTATCATCATACCCGCTTTCGTGCTCTGGGGCGCGGGGAGCCTTTCAAAGAGGAGGTTCCCGTTTAAATATGTCGGAAGGATCTCCGGCAGGAAGGTCTCCGTTAAGGAGTTCCTAAAAAGCGTAAAAGACGTCCGGATAG
>JBARPB010000024.1:0-10081 GCA_049642705.1 Candidatus Omnitrophota bacterium | reverse complement strand
GCGCATACCCTTCGGGAGGGTAATCCAGCTTTCTTTTATAGGTTTTTTCTTTAACAACTTCATGCCGACGGCCGTCGGCGGGGATATCGTGAAGGCCTATTACGCAAATAAACAGACGAAAGAGACGGCAAAATCGTTTATCTCGGTTTTCATGGACCGCTTCATAGGCGTTATTTCCTTTGTCCTCTTGGCGGTCTTTGCGCTCTTTCTCTCGTGGGCGAATATAAACGAGATGCTAAAAAAAACAGTGCTTATTTTTGCGCTCGCAGGCACAGCCGGGCTTTTCGTCATACTGAACCCGGCCCCCGCGAAGGTGATCTTTAACGTGCTCTCGCGGCTTAAGCTGTGGAATATAGGCGGGCGGCTTACGAGGGCTTACATGGCCGTGCACGAATACAGGAAGAAAAAAGCGCTGATTTTCGCGGTGATAGGTGTTTCGCTTATATCGCAGAGCATATACTTTACAGTAGTATATCTTCTGGCAAAATCGCTGGGCGCGAATCTTCTTCTTGTAACTGTTTTTCTCGTCATGCCCATAGTGAGCCTGGTAAGTATGTTGCCCTCGCTCGGCGGGCTGGGGCTTCGCGAGAGCGCGCTCCTTGTGCTTCTCGGTCCTGTTATCGGCAGCGATAACGCATTTTCCGTAAGCATATTGCTGTTAGCGACGCTCCTTATTTTAAGCCTCATCGGCGCCGCAATTTATGTGTCCGCGGCGCAATTCAGAATTGGACGCGCGGATATAGCCAAACTAGAACCGTATAGCGTTTAGGGGGTGCGTATGCCAAAAATACTCGTCGTACACGGTCCGAATCTTGATTTGCTCGGCACCAGGGAAGTGGACATCTACGGCAAGGTCACCATCGACCAAATCAACAGAGGGTTAAGCGATATTGCCGGGAAAAAAAAGATAGAGATCGAAATCATGCAATCCAACCATGAAGGCGAAATCGTCGACGTAATCGGAAAGGCAAAGTCAAACAGGGTAGACGCCATTTTGATTAACCCGGCTGCCTACACGCACACAAGTGTCGCGATACGCGACGCCATAGCGGCCTGCGGCATACCTGTTGTTGAGGTTCATCTTTCAAACATATATTCGCGGGAAGAATTCAGGCGCACCTCGCTTGTTGCGCCCGTTTCAAAAGGCCAGGTTACCGGTTTCGGCAAGACGAGCTACATCCTCGGGCTTCTGGCCGCGATCGAGCTTTCAAAAAAGAAAGATGCCTAAGAGCGCGAAAGAAATAAAATGCCTCGCGAAAGCGGCTAAAATAACAAGCGGCATATTCCGCACCGTAGTCAAACAGATAAAGCCGGGCTCGCGCGAGATCGAAATCGCCCGCAGCATAGAAGGCATTATTAAAAAGAAGGCCCTTAAGCGTTCTTTCAGGATAATTGTCGCAAGCGGCCCAAACGCCGCAAAGCCGCATGCGAAGGTAACCGGGAGAAAAATCAAATCTAACGATGTGGTCGTAGTTGACTTCGGAGTAATCTACGGGGGCTATCATTCAGATATGACGCGGACCGTAATGGTGGGCAAAGCGGATTTCGCGATGCGCAAGCTCTATAATACCGTAGAGGACGCCCAGAAAATGGCTATAAGAAAGCTAAGGCCGGGCCTTAGAATATCGGATTTTGTGCGCTCGATCCACGATTATATAAGGAGGATGGGGCTGGGTAGATACATCATGCATTCGCTCGGACACGGTATAGGGAAAAAAGTCCATGAAGCGCCGAAGCTCTCGGAAAAAAATAAACGCATCTTGAAAGAACGCACCGTTGTCACGATAGAGCCCGGGCTCTACATGAAAAAAAGAAGCGGGGTCAGAATAGAGGATATGGTTCTGATAGGCAAAAGCGGCGCGAGGGTGCTTACCGGATGATTACCGCGCGTCAGCTTAAAGGCGGCTTTGTTATCGAAATAGAGAAGCACCTTTACCTTGTCATAGCCGCCCAGCACATAAAACCCGGTAAAGGCGGTGCTTTCGTCAGGGCAAAGATGAAAAACCTCCAAAGCGGTTCGATTATAGAGAAAACCCTCAGGCCCCAGGACAGCTTCCTGCAGGCCTTTATTGAAGAGAAGAAAATGCAGTACCTGTACAAAGACCACTCAGCTTATCATTTAATGAACCAGGCAACGTACGAGCAGCTCGGTGTAAGCAAAGATTTAATCGGCGAAAACTCGAAATTCCTTAAGGACGGGATGGAAGTCACCGCTTCCTTCTACAGGGATTCGATAATCGCCGTAAAACTTCCCTCGTTTGTCAGCCTGAAGGTTGCATATACAGAGCCGGGAATAAAAGGCGACACAGCCAAGGGCAGCTCAAAACCGGCAACTTTAGAAACGGGTGCGGCCGTAAGAGTGCCGCTGTTCATAAACACGGATGATATAGTCAAAATCGACACCAGGACCGGCGAATACGCCGGCCGCGCGTAGAGGGGGTTAAAAATGAATATAAAAAAGATTGAAGAGGTTATACGGTTAATGGAAAAACATGACCTCACGGAAATTACCGTCGAGGAAGAAGGGGTAAAAATCCATCTCAGGAGGGGTTCCGCTTCGCCCGTATTAGCGCCGGCGCGCGAAATTCCGCCTGCGGCAAGGGAAGGGGCAAAAAACATAGTTGAGATTAAGGCGCCTATGGTGGGCACGTTTTACCGTTCACCGGGGCCGGATGCCAAGCCCTTCGTCGAAGTGGGGAACAGGATAAACGAGGGCGACGTTCTCTGTATCATTGAAGCCATGAAACTCATGAACGAGATAAAGTCGGAAGTCAAAGGTAAAATCGTCGATATACTCGCCGAAAACGGCGGACCCGTTGAATTCGGGCACGTAATGTTTTTAGTCGAACCGAGCTAATTCATGTTTTCGAAGATATTAATCGCAAACCGCGGTGAAGTGGCCATACGAGTTATACGGGCCTGCAAGGAGCTCGGGATAAGCACGGTTGCGGTCTTTTCGGAGATCGACGCGGATTCCCTCCACGTGAAATTCGCGGACGAGGCCGTTTGCATAGGAAAAGCGCCGGCAAGCGACAGCTATCTGAACATACCCAGCATAATAAGCGCCGCGGAAATAACGGATGTTGAAGCCGTGCACCCCGGCTACGGGTTCCTCGCTGAAGACGCGCACTTCGCGGAAATATGCGAATCGTGCCAGATAAAGTTCATAGGCCCGACGCCCGAGAATATACGCCTTATGGGCGACAAAATGGCAGCCAAGCAGGTAGCTAGAAAGGCGGGCCTGCCGACCATACCCGGCAGCGCGAACGTCATCAAAACGAAGGAAGAGGCGCTAAAAATCGCCAAGAAGATAAGGTACCCCGTTATTATAAAGGCAGCTCTCGGCGGCGGGGGCAAGGGGATGCGGGTATGCCACAACGACGTCCGGCTCGTAAGCGCTTTTCTCACGGCGCAAAGGGAAGCGGAGGCCGCATTCGGAAGCCCGAATGTCTATATCGAAAAATATATCGAAGCGCCCCGCCATGTCGAATTCCAGCTTTTAGGCGACTACCAGGGCCACGTGATACATCTGGGGGAGCGGGACTGCACGGTCCAGAGGCGCCACCAAAAACTTATAGAGGAATCGCCTTCTCCGGCAATCGATAACAAGTTGAGAAGGAGGATGGGGGACCTGGCGGTAAAATGCGCCAAATCGATCGGCTACCAAAACGCCGGAACCATCGAATTCCTGCTTGATAAAAATAATAATTTCTATTTCATGGAAATGAACACGCGTGTCCAGGTCGAGCATCCGGTAACGGAAATGCTCACCGGTATAGACATCATCAAAGAGCAGATAAGGTTAGCCTCCGGTGAGAAACTCAAGGCGAAACAGGACAAGATAACCTTTAAGGGCAATGCCATCGAGTGCCGCGTCTACGCCGAAGACCCGGAACACGACTTCAGGCCGTGCCCGGGCAAGATCGCTTCGCTTAACCTGCCCGGCGGCCCCGGCGTAAGGGTGGACACGCACATATACCCCGGCTACGAGATATCGCCATATTACGATTCCATGATCGCCAAACTTATTTCCTATGCCGAGACAAGGAAATTGGCGATTTACATTATGCGGCGCGCCCTTGAAGAATTCATTGTCGAGCCGATAAAAACGACACTTCCCTTTAGCAGAGCGGTCCTGGCGGACCCGTCGTTTTTGAGGGGAAAATATTCCACGGCCTTTGCGGATAAAATACTGAAGAAGAAAGAGGGATAAGGTCCCTCGCCCCTAACGGGGCTCGGGACAATTTTTGAGTACAAAAATTGGAGGTGTAAAATGAGGTTTTTTAGAGGCATTGCGATTATACTGTATACATTGATATTTGTTGTGGTAGGCGGCTTGCTTCTCTTATTGGCGCTTAATTTCTTCTCGCCGGATCAGGTAGTAGATGCGGTAAATTACGTTTACACCCAACCCAACCTAAAACTTATGCTCGGAATTGTCGGCGCAGCGTTCGTTCTTACGGGGTTTTTGCTGGCGCACCTTAATTTAAGCCGGATGCAGTCGGAAAAGACCATCGCCTTTGAAAACCCGGAGGGCCAGGTAACGGTTTCACTTACGGCCATCGAGGATTTCATAAAAAAGAGTGTACGGCACCTGCCCGAGGTACAAGAGCTTCGCCCAAACGTCGTGGCAAGCAAGAAGGGCATAAATGTAGTCTGCAGGGCGACGATATTCGCCGACTCGAACATACCCGAGGCCACCGAAAGGATACAGGGTATCGTCAAGTCAAAGGTGCAGGAGATGCTGGGCGTGGAGGAAACAATAAATATAAAAATCCATGTAATAAAAATTTCCTCCAAGGGAAAAGGCGAAGCGCCCGCGCCGGTAAAAGAACATGACGAAGCATCGAGGCGAATGCCCTTCAGGGAATAAGTAAAACAGGAGGAAAATATGCCAATAAAGAAAATCGGCGTGTTAACGGGCGGCGGCGACTGCCCCGGCCTGAACCCTGCAATAAGGGCCATTGTGAGGAAAGCCCTCAAAGAAGGCGTCTCGGTGACGGGGATCCGGAACGGCTGGATGGGCCTGGTGGAAAAGGACGCCGTGGAACTCGACCTTAATTCCGTCTCAGGAATTCTGCCGAAAGGCGGGACGATATTGGGGACGAGCCGCACCAATCCGTGTAAAAATAAAAGTGACAAAGAATTGGTCAAAAAGAATTTGCGCGCCCTTAATTTAGACGCGCTGGTTGTTATAGGGGGCGACGACACACTCGGTGCGGCGTTGCGGCTTTCAAAAGAGGGCTTAAAAATAGTCGGGGTGCCGAAGACCATCGACAACGACCTCTCGTGCACGGATTTCACGTTCGGTTTCGATACGGCCGTGAATATCGCCACCGAAGCCATAGACCGGCTGCACACGACGGCGGAAAGCCACCACCGCATAATGGTAGTGGAAATAATGGGCCGTCACGCCGGCTGGATAGCCACGTACGCCGGGATTGCCGGCGGCGCCGACATCATACTCATTCCCGAAGTTAGCGTGGATCTCGACGAGGTCTGCAAGATTATAAAAAAGAGGCATGCAAGGGGTAAGGATTTCAGCCTCGTCGTGGTGGCGGAAGGCGCAAAATTAAAGGACCATGACTTCGCCTTGAAAACCCACAAAAAAGACGCCTTCGGGAATGTCCTGCTCGGCGGCATAGGCAATATAATCGGCAGGGAACTTGAAAAGAGGACCAGCTACGAGACGCGCGTGACGGTGCTCGGCCACATACAGCGGGGCGGCACCCCCAGCGCGTTCGACAGGGTCCTTGCAACGCGCTTCGGAGTGAAGGCCGTTGAGCTTGTATTGGACGGGGATTTCGGAAAGATGGTGGCACTTAAAGGCAACGACATTGTAAGCGTGCCCATGGAAGACGCGACGGGTAAGGTTAAAACGGTCGACATGGATCTATATGAAATCGCGAGGATATTCTTCGGATAGATAAGAGGTAAATATGCGCACTAAAATAAAACGGATAATCGAGGAGAGTCGCGAGGTCAAAACCACTCTCCTTGCCGAAGCCAACATTGAACTTATCGAAAAGACGGCTGAGGCAATGATTGAATCCCTTCGGAAAGGCGGGAAAATTCTCGTCTTCGGGAACGGGGGAAGCGCTGCTGACAGCCAGCACTTCTCGGCTGAACTTGTCGGCCGTTTCAAGAAAGAGCGAAAGGCGCTGCCGGCAATCGCGCTTACCGTGAATACCTCGACAATTACAGCGCTTTCGAACGACTACGGCTATGAGGTGAGTTTCAAAAGGCAGATTGAAGCGCTCGGCAAAAAAGGGGACCTCGCCGTAGGAATATCCACAAGCGGCACCGCGAAAAACGTTATTGAAGCTCTTAAAAAGGCAAAAAACATGGGCCTTTTGACTGTCGCGCTTACCGGAAAGGGCGGGGGCCAAATAAAGGAAATCGCGGATCTAAGCCTCGTGGTAAAATCAGATAACACGCCGAGAATCCAGGAAGCGCATATTTTGATAATCCACATTCTCTGCGAATTAATCGAAGATGAACAAGATTAAATCAGCCGCGGAAATTAAGAAAGTAGCGGCGGGATTAAGACGGAAGGGCAAAAAAATCGTTTTTACGAACGGGTGTTTTGACATACTTCATTACGGGCATATAAAATATCTCGAACGTTGTAAGAAGCTTGGCGATATTTTGATTATCGGCTTAAACAGCGACTCGTCCGTGAGGAAAATTAAAGGGAAAAGACGCCCTGTAACGGGCGAAAAAGAAAGAGCCGCAATACTGGCTTCGCTGGAATTCGTCGACTATATTACCATTTTCAGTGAAACCACCCCCGCCAAACTCATAACCAGGGTTACCCCTTGTATCCTCGCCAAGGGAGGAGACTGGGGTAAGAGCGAAATTGTCGGCAGCGCCTATGTGAAAAAAAAGGGCGGCAAGGTTGTAACGATTCCGTTTATCAAGGGCTACTCGACGACGCGGATCCTGAAACGCATCGGCAAGAGATGAATAAACTCCTTCGCCTCATCGACGCCAACCTGAACCGCTCTCAGGAGGGCTTAAGGGTTTGCGAAGACATCGCGCGGTTCATGCTGAATGACAAAACCATCACCCGTTCCTTCAAGTCATTAAGGCACGGTGTAAGCGCGCTTAGAAAAGGGATGGACCTCGAGAAGCTTTCCCTTTTGAAATCCCGCAGCGTAGGAGGGGATGTCGGCAAAAAAAGCACCTTAAGGGAAACGAGCAGAAAAAACATAAAAGATGTTTTTCGCGCGAATACCGAGCGCGTCAAGGAATCACTGAGGGCGCTCGAAGAGGTAACCAAGCTTTTTGACAGGAAAATTTCCAAACGCTTCAAAAGGATGCGCTTCAGGGTATATGAGCTCGAGAAAAAATCCCGCCTCAAGCTGGATGCTATACTGCATTCTTGACGGAGAAACGATAAAACAAAAAAACCCGGTAAATACGGCTCGTTTTTTATTTAAAAGCGGGGTGGGGGTTGTGCAGCTACGGTATAAAAATATCCCTTCGTATAAACTTCTGCGCATCGCAAAAAAAATCCGCCGTTTGGCAAGGAAATACGGGAGAATACTTTTAATCAACGACAGAGCCGACCTCGCGCTTGTAAGCGGCACAGACGGCGTCCACGCGGGATCGGGTGACATGCCCATTAAGACGATGCGGCGTCTATTAAAGCCGGGGAGTATAATCGGAAAGACGGTTCATTCGGTAAAGGCCGCAAAAAGGGCAACTCGCGAAAAAATCGACTACGTAAGCGCAGGCCCTGTTTTTTCCACGCCGTTTAAACCAAGCCTAAGGCCTAAAGGTGTAAACTTCATCAAAAAAATAAAAAAGAGCGTTACGGTGCCCACCCTTGCCATTGGCGGGATAAATAGCCGGAATGCAAAAGCCGTCCTCCAAAGCGGCGCCGACGGCGTCTGCGTTACCCGCGTCATATTCGAAGCAAAAAAAATAATTAAAGAGATATCATGACTCTTATCGAAAAAATTGCCAAATACGAAGGCGTGTCCCGGGATAAATTAAAGAAAAACATAAAAAGGGGCACGGTTGTCATACCGAAGAATAAAAACCATTCCCTCAAGAAACCCTGCGCCATCGGCGAAGGACTAAAAACAAAGGTAAACGCGAACATCGGAACCTCGAGGGATTTCTCGAGCGTCGATTTTGAACTTAAGAAGTTAAGGGTTGCCGAGTCGTTTGGCGCGGACGCGGTCATGGACCTCTCAACAAGCAAAGACCTAAAACGGGTCAGGGCGAAAATTCTCGAAAAGTCAAAAATCCCTTTGGGCACCGTGCCCGTTTACGAAATAGCAATCCTCGGCGCGCGAAAATACGGGAGCGTCGAGGCGATACCGGAAAGTTTTTTCATGAAAACTATAGAAGCGCAGGCAAAGGAGGGCGTGGATTTCTTCACGATACACGCCGGCGTAACAGAGAACACGGTAAAATCCCTAAAAGAAGCGAAACGCGTCATGGGCATCGTATCAAGGGGCGGGGCAATTCTTGTTGAGTGGATGCTTAAAAATGCGAAGGAAAACCCGTTTCACAGCTTATTCGGTGAAATTCTGGATATCGCAAAGGCCTACGGCGTCTGTTTAAGTTTGGGCGACGGCATGCGTCCCGGCGCCGTTGTTGACGCGACGGATGATCCCCAGATTGAGGAACTTCTTGTGCTTGGGGCCTTGCAAAAAATCGCATTCAAAAAGGGCGTCCAGACCATGATCGAAGGCCCGGGCCATGTTCCCTTAAACCAGATAAAGACAAACGTCGAGCTCGAGAAATCCATCTGTAACGGCGCCCCGTTTTATGTCCTGGGGCCTATCGTAACCGATATCGCGCCCGGCTACGACCATATAACAAGCGCGATCGGCGGGGCACTGGCGGCAAGCTACGGGGCTGACTTTTTATGTTATGTTACATCCGCCGAGCACCTGCGGCTTCCCACGATAGAAGACGTAAAAGAGGGGGTAATCGCCTCGAAAATCGCCGCGCATGCAGCCGACATCGCGAAAAATATCCCCGGCGCCATCGAAAAAGACATAGCGATATCGAAAGCGCGCGCCCTGCGGAACTGGAAAAAGCAGTTTAAACTCGCCTTAGACCCCGCGCGCTGCAAGGCATACAGGAAAAGTTCCAAACCCGCCGTAAAAGACGTCTGCACCATGTGCAGCGAGTATTGCGCAATTAAGATTAGCGAACGGTGCCTTAAAGGAAAGAGACGAAAATGACAAATGACAAAATTCAAATGACAAAGGAAATTCAAAATTCAAATATCAAAACAAAAATTAAAACCAAAAAATATGATTTAGAAGAAAGGACTTTAAAGTTCGCAAAAAACTGCATCGATCTCTGTCAGTTGCTCATAAGAAATGTTATAAACAAAGAGTTGGTTAGCCAGCTCATAAGGTCCTCTTGTTCGGTAGGTGCAAACTACCGAGAAGCAAACGACACAGATACCAAAAAAGACTTTTATCACCGTATAGGAATTTGTAGAAGAGAAGCAAAAGAGAGTAAATACTGGCTGGAGTTATTGTTGCATTCTAGCCAAAAATCTTCTGACAAAATCACCCCTCTTATAGACGAAGCCACGCAACTAGTGAGAATATTTGCTTCGATTGTTAAGACCAAAGGGTAGGGTTTTGTATTTTGGAATTTGAATTTATTTTGGATTTTGTGCTTCGTCATTTGTCATTAATAAATGCGGCTATAACATCCCGCCGTTACTGACGTATGGCGGGACCCCGCCATGCCGAAGGCATGCGGCGGGGCAATGGCAGTGTACCAAGCAGTGCAGGCGGGCGTAGTTCAATGGTAGAACTCGTGCTTCCCAAGCACGTAGCGACGGTTCGATTCCGTTCGCCCGCTCTCTACAAGCTGCGGCTTCGGAGAAAAAAGTGCGGGATATTCTTTTTTCTCCTCAGCTTTTTGCCTTCGGCAAAAAGGCTTGCGCCCGCAGCTGTCCAAGGGGGAAACTTTTTAAAAAAAAGTTTCCCCCTATGGCGCTCACTCATAACGCAATTATACGATCGTTCGCTGTTACCCCCTTCAAAAAGAGGTGCGCGACCGAAGGGAGTCCCGCGCACCGCAATAAAAAATACAAGGC
>JBARPB010000023.1:0-26191 GCA_049642705.1 Candidatus Omnitrophota bacterium | reverse complement strand
GATGTAGTTCTCCTTGCTGACCTCGCGGAATTTCGAGGGGATTATGATTCTGCCCTTTTTATCAAGCTTGTGTTCATGTTCGCCGTAGAACATTTATTTCACCACTTTCCTCCACTTTAAACCACTTTCCACTAACAAATATACACCATGCAAACTGCTTTGTCAAGACGAAATTTCTAACTTTTTTGTGGGTTTTCGGGGGCGGGGAAACCATACCATATATGGTGCGCCGGACCTCTTTCCGTCGCAAGGTATTGGAAATACAGGGTGTTAGAAGAAAAAGCAGAGTAGGTCTATAAGCCGAGTTCTGTAAATGAGGCCATAACTTATGGAGGCTGTAAAGCCGACATAAGTTATTTGGCCGAATTTATCCTGAGGCACCAAAGGTGCCGAAGGATCTCCGAACCAACCTCACCCGGTGACCATCTATCTGGGACTGCCATTGCTGGCAGCCTCGTGCAGCCTACCCTTCCCGATCCCCCACCACTTTTGATGCGCTAGTTTTTTCTAAGTGCATTAAAAGTGGTGGGGGAAGAACGAGCAGTTCCTTAATCGGGATCTGTTTGGCCTTGCTCCACGTAGAGATTGCCCGTTTCACCCCCCCACCACTTTCTAATGCATTCGCAAGAAAGTGGTGGGGGGCTCGTCTCTGTTGCTCTCGATTGGCCAACTTTCGTTAGCAATCGTCCCGAACGGCGCGTTAGCGCTGCAAGGGAAATCCTCACCTTTCGCCTGCCTTGCCGGCAGGCAGGGTGGACGGCTGTTAGCCGCTACGCTGCTCTCCGGAGCTCGGACTTTCCTCCCAGCCATTTTTTTCAAAATGGCGAGGCGGCCACCCGACCTACTCTGCTTTCAATGAGCGAATGATTATAACAACCCGCCTAAGTTTATCGCCTTATTAACGAGCTTATCGGCTTCTTTATTCTTCTCCCTTGGTATATGCTTTATAGTAAATTTTTTGAATCCCGAGAGAAGATGGAGCGCCTGTTCGAATAACGGTTTGATACTCGGATTTTTTACCCTGTATTCCCCTTTTAGCTGCTGGGCCACTAACTCGCTGTCCAGATTGAGCTCGATTTCATCCGCCTTTTCGATCAGCGCTTCCTGTAAACCGTATATCACCGCATTATATTCGGCGATATTGTTTGTCGTAATACCTATGTATTTGTTAAACTCTTTAAGTTTTTTCCCCTTGCTGTCCAGTGCTATAACACCGATGCCTGCGGGGCCCGGGTTTCCCCTTGAGCCGCCGTCTACGTATAGCGAAACTTTTTTCATCTGATTTAATCTTTTGCGTAAAGGATCCTCGCGCAATTGCCGCAGACGGTAAGGTCCTTTTTTAATTTTGCTTCGTTTATTACCTGTGGCGGCAAATTCATGTTGCAGCCGCCGCAGGCATCGTCCACTATCGGGACCATCGCAAGGCCGTCTTTGTTATGCAATATTCTTTCGTATTTTGATAATACGGCTTTATCTATCTTGGACGTGAATTCTTTGCGCTTACTGTTTAAATCATTGTATTCCGATTCTGACGTTTTCTTTTCGCTTTCTATTTTCTTTTTCTCCTCATCCGTTTTCTTTTTTTCTTCTTCGAGTAGTTCTCTTTCTTTTGCAATATTTTTCTTGATTTCGTCTATCCGGTCAAGAAGGTTAATGATCTCCTCCTCCAGGAGAGAGCCGTCGGCCTTTGCGCTCCCTATTTCCTTTTCGAGCGCCGCGTATTCCTTGTTCGTCTTTATCTGGTAAAGCTGCGCCTGGTGTTTTTTTATGGTATCTTCTTTTGTTTTTAGTTCCACTTCTTTTTCCTTGTGGCTTACCTGCAGTTTCTTCGACTCTTCCTCCAGGGTTTTAAGCTTCGCGGATTTTTCCTCCAGTATTCTATCCAGTTCCTTTATCCTTTCCGGAATTCCGTCCAGTAGTCTCTTGTTGTCAAATATGGCGCTATCAAGCTCCTGGAGCTCTATCAGCATCTTTATCGTATCTATCATTGCTATTTCGGTCATCCGCTTTTAGTCTTTTAAGCCTATCCCTCGCTTCGCTCGGGACAAATTTGCCGAAGGCAAATTTGGTGGGCACAGAAGGATTCGAACCTTCGATCTCTGCCATGTGAGGGCAGCGCTTTAACCAGCTAAGCCATGTGCCCCGAAATTTTTGCCTTAAAATTTCGTCCCGAGGTTTCGACCCTATGGGAGAAACCGAGGGAGCATTCCGTGCCCTATAAACGAAGCATTATACCATAATTAAGTTAAATTGCAAGATGTGTAAATTGGGTACTTGCAATTCTAGGCTGGTGTGATATAATTGTTGGCGCTCGGGGCCATCCGCCTACGCCGGTGGAGAAACTCATAGAAGGTGTGCTACGGCGAGATTGGCCCCAGCAGGTAGAAATTCAAAGTAGAGGGGCCATAGCTCAATTGGTTAGAGCATCTGACTCATAATCAGAGGGTTCATGGTTCAAGTCCATGTGGCCCCACTCTTGTCGCATTTGGTAAAAGCCCTTTGACTGAGGTGGTCAAAGGGCTTTTCTTTTACCTTCGGCAAAACAAGCCAAATGCTCCCCAAGGGGGAAACATTTACAAAAAGTTTCCCCCTATGGCGCGCTGCGCCGCTTACGCGGCGCTGTGCTGTTACCCCCTTCAAAAATTCAATTGCCCTAGAGATAACTGTTTCTAAGCGGAAGGAGAAAAAATATTAAACAGGAAACGGGAAATGTGGTACAATGCGGGGTAAATAATGCTGAACAAAAAATTATTTACCAACATATGGCTGTTTTTAATTGTTTTCATCGCCGTATCAGTCTTGGCCGATTTCTATTACCACAATAGGCTCACATACCATAAAAATCCCGAAAAAAAAGGCTGGATATGCCGGTGTGATTTCAGGGTCTTCTGGCTTGCGGCGTATAACATGCGCCATCAGTCCGGCCAACCCGGCGCATCAGAAAAATATACCGTTTATGATATATCCGAAAAATTTTATCATTTCAGATATGCGCCTTTTGCGGCGTTTATGATGGTACCTGTCAGCTTGATTTCCTCTCCGGCCGCCGCGCTTAGCGTGTGGTTTATCCTCCTGAATGCCGCGATGCTCCTCTCGCTGCTATTCTTGGTAAAACAGCTTTCCGGGGACTTTAACCTTGCAATCAGGCAACGCTTTATTATTTTATGGGCCGCGTTTATCGTATCATTGCGATTCTATTTCATGAACCTATCGATAGGCCAAACGGATGTCCTGATTGCGTTTCTTTTTGTGCTTTTCTTAATAGGCTACGCGCGCGATAAAGAGTTGCTTTCGGGTATAATATTTGCCCTGATATTGCAATTCAAACCGTTCTACGCCCCGATGCTCTTTTACTTTATGCTTGTCGGCAAAAAAAGACTGGTCCTCTCCACGATTGCGGCTTTCGCGGCTTTCCTGTTTGCCCCTGCCCTTGTGGTAGGGTTTGACAAAGCGGTAATGTTATTAAAAGGCTGGATCGCCATTGTTGCGGCATCCGTGCCTTCCCAGCTTTTAATCTACAAAAATCAGTCAATAACCTATTTTTTGTCGGATTTGCTCCTTAAACATACGAATGTTGAGAAAATAATCCGCGCCGACTATCTCTTTTATCTAATAGGCGCCGGATTAACGCTGTCGATTTACATGGCGTTATTCCGGTTTAAAAAATTTGTCCGGGAAAAAGACGCGCAAAAATACAAATATCTCGAGGTCTCCGCGCTAATTATGGCCTCCCTTCTTTTTTCACCGATCGCTTGGGTAGCTTCATTTATCAGTCTGATAATCCCGTTCGGCGTTGCGCTTCTTTTTGTGCTGAACAGTAGTAAAAGGAAGGGGCTTTATATTGCCCTGGCGGCTTTCTTTATCTTGAGCTGTATTGCTGGGACTGATTTCACTAATTTTATACCGTTTTTAAATAAATTTCGTACCACAAATATTGCCTTCGGTACACTTTTTCTCGCGTACACGCTGATTTATTCCTATAAACAAAACGCCGCTTAACAAAAAGCCGTTTATTGATTATTCCTCGTCATCGAAGTCTACGGGGTGGGACTCCATTGGCTTGCCGTACTCTTCCAGGTCTTCTTCGGTGCGGAAGAGCGGTCGGTCTTTCCTTTTATCCTGCTTCTTCTTCCGTTTTTTGTTTTCTACGCTTGCCCATATAAAGAAGCCAATACAAACAATAGCAACGATTATAACAAAATACTGCATATTACAAGCCTAACGCCTCGTTTGATCGGTCCTTTGAAGGTCCCTGCTTTTGCGCTGGGTCATTTCTTTAAGCTGTTTTTGCATGTCCTTAAGTGTGCGATGCTCTTTGGCTTTTTCTCTTAGCTCTTTCCTATTTGCGTACCTTTCCTGAAGATAGGCGCGAACCTCTTCATCGGGCACGAGCCACGCCGCTTCTTTTTGGGACCAGACATATTCGATTTTGCCGTTTTTTTTGTCAACCAAAAGGGCGATATCACGCTCCAAGCTTATTGGAATTTCCTCCATATTGTATAATTCTTTTTGTTTTTCCGTAAGCTGGAACTGGTCTTGTGCTTCCGTGGCCACTAGTTTCGATGGCAAGAAAAGGGTTTTTATTAAAAGCCCGGAGATGGGGTCGTTTGGAGGAAATAATCTACTCTTCTTTGTTTCTTTTTCAGTCTGGGCAGTCAAACCCATCGTGAAAAAAACCAAAAGTGGCAGAATGATTATAACCGCTTTCGCTATTCTATTTAACATTGCTAAACTCCCTGCCTGCCCACGGCAGGCTTTTATTTAATTTAAGTATATCCTCTATTTCTAATTTGTCAAGGGATTAACGCTACCATCGGTCTCCTGAATCGTCCCCCGCCATTTCCTGCAGCGTATCGTCAAAACCGCCGCCAAACCCGTCTTCTTCCATACGCCTGTGCTCTTTTTCTCTTTCCATCTGGCTTATTTCTTCGGGCGTAGGCTCGCCTAAATCCAGGGGTTTTGCCTCTTCTGCCTGCTCATCCTCTGGGCTTTCCTTATCGCGCATATAGGGCTTGTCCTTTTCCGAAGGCGCTGTATCCTCGCCATACATGCCCAGGGCGGCATTCGAAAAAAACATGATAAACACTATGAACAGTAATAACCTTCCCATAACACCCTCCGGTACTTACCTATTCAACCTCTATCCAGAGATAAATCCAAAGGCCCCTATCGACAATCTTAAGGAGCCTGCCGTATTTTTCTATCCCCTCTCCTTTATTGAGGTTCTTAACATCATCCGCATTCTTGTAAAAAAATACCACCTGGTATGGGTTGCCCTCGCCGGTATTCTGAACTTCGGTCTTTACCGTAAAGTAGTTTTCTCGCACCCTATCCTTGGTGTTGAAAAAGCGGGAATCTTCGACGTTGCTCACAATGCCGCCGGCGATTATATTTTCACCTATATAGAGCTTCCTGACTTCATCCCGCTGGACTTCGGTCGCCTCGTAAAAGCGGTCCACGAGGGTATTGGCGCTCATTGACTCGCAATGCGACGGAATACAAAACACAATAAAAGATAATAATATCGCGCAAATTTTTATGTCTGGGGTTTTCATTTTTGCCCTCCCGCTTTGGCGGCTTACGGCTTTGTACCGATAGCAATGGTATCAAAGGCGCATGTAATCCGGCATCCAAAAAGTTTCCTGACTAAGAGTTTAAAATTTCCCTTTCCCGGTTTGTACGATTTTCCCGGGATCACACGTTTATAACCGGGTACCTCCAGCGTCTCGGTTCTGCAAAGCTTGACGGTGAGGCCGGCCTCTTCGTAAAGAACCCTCATTCCTCCGGAATAAATCCGCCAGCAATCCACCGGGAATTCATGGTGGTGCCAGCTAACCGGACATATCGTAATAACGCGCCCACCGCTCTTGCACACGCGGGCTAGTTCTTTAATCCAGACCCATATTTTCCTCACGTGTTCTATAACCTGGGCGGAAAGAACAATGTCGAACGTATCTTCGGGTACGGGAAACTTGTACTCATCATCAGCAACATAGGTTAAACCGGGCGAAGCAAAAATATCCAGAGTTTCCCATTTAATCGTATCGTCTTTTACCGCTTCCCTGTGGGTTGAGGGACACTTGTCCGGCCCGATCTCAAGCACCCTCATATGGCTTTTAAACAGGGGTTTCGCGTATTTCTCAAAAAGCAATTTGCTGTTTGGATGCATCCTACTGGCCTAAGCCTACACTTAAGAAACTCTTTAATTTTCTTGCCCGGATGGGGTGCCTGAGTTTCTTCAGTGCCTTCGCCTCTATCTGCCTTACCCTCTCTCTCGTTACGTCAAATATAGCCCCTACCTCCTCGAGCGTCCGCGGGTATCCGTCACCTATCCCGAACCTCAACCTTAAAACCTTTTTTTCCCTTTCCGTAAGGGTATCCAGCACGCCGCCCATCTGTTCCTTGAGCATCGCGTAGGCAGTGGCGTTGGCCGGCGAAATCGCGCGCTTGTCTTCGATGAAATCACCGAAATGGGTGTCGCCCTCGTCGCCTATCGGCGTCTGGAGGCTTATGGGTTCCTGTGCGATCTTCAGGACGGCTCTTACTTTGTCAACGGGTATCCGCATGCCGTGCGCAAGTTCCTCAGGTGTCGGTTCCCTCCCCGTCTCCTGGACGAGGGACCTCGAAACGCGGATCAGTTTGTTAATCGTCTCGGTCATGTGCACCGGTATCCTTATCGTGCGCGACTGGTCCGCTATGGAACGGGTAATGGCCTGCCTGATCCACCATGTCGCGTAGGTGGAAAATTTGTAGCCGCGTTTATATTCAAACTTATCGACTGCTTTCATGAGGCCGATATTACCCTCCTGGATGAGGTCCAGGAAGGAAAGGCCCCTGTTTGTATACTTTTTTGCGATGCTTACGACAAGCCTCAGGTTTGCCGCGACAAGCTGCCTCTTCGCTTTATTGAAATTCGTTTCCTTGATTTTTATAAGGCGGTATTGTTTCCTGATGCTGTCCCATTTATCGCCCAGTTCCAGCGCAAGCTTCCTAAGCTTCCTTGCTAAGGCGGCTTTTTTCCTCTTTCCCTGTTTCTTTTGACCGCGTATCTCTCTTTCTATTGAATCGCCTTTTTCGATAAATTCCCTGATTACGCTCGAAATCCGTTCTATTACCGAAATCGCAAGCTTCATGTCCAGAAGAATATTCACGACCTTCGCCTTGGACTTTGTCTTTTTAAGCTTCTTCAAAAGCCTTACTGTCCTTCTTTTCGCCATGCGTTCCTTCATCTTCGGGTCTATGTCGATAACCTCGTCCAACGCGACATCGTCGGTGGTGAGGACGTCTTCGAGGACGTCTATAACGATCGCCCTGGCGATTGTTGTCCATAAAACATTTTTCCTGAATAAATCCTCCGCCTCCTTTATCCTTACGGCGAGGGTTATCTCCTGCTCCCTTGTGAGAAGCGGAATCTGCCCCATTTGTTTCAGGTACATTTTTACGGGGTCGTCGATCTGCGCGGGGCGCGGCGAGATTCCTTCCTCTTTTGTAACTTCTTTTTTAAGGCGGGGGGGGTGCGGAAGCACATACTCTTCTTTTTTCTGGTCGATTAGCGCGATGTTCTCCTTATCGAGGACTTCCATGACCTCGTCGATTTCCTCGGAAGAAAACATGTCATCCGGGAGAATATTGTTTACTTCTTCGTAAGTTATGCGCCCTTTTTCTTTGCCCAGGGCGACTAACCTTTCGAGGACCTTCATTTTTGCGGCCCTTTTCAGTTTCTTTACCATTCTTCGAGGCTGTCTTCGTTTCCTGGCTTTTCCTTTTTTTCTTCTCTCACTCATGTGTTTTTTACTCGTTGCTTCCGCCCGAGAGGCTCTTCAACATATTCTGGTGTTCGGCGATAAGCCTTTTTACCTCGTGTATGTCGGGGTTGTTCCTGGCGGCTTCCTTAACGTTCTCGTCTAGGATATGGCGGAAACAATCCCTTAATCCCTTATCGCGGTCCTGTATTGTCGGAGCGATGGAGAGCGCCTTTGCTATAATTTCTTCGATTTTCGCGTCTTCGAAACAACTTACAAGATGCGAGGGAATTACCTTTTTACCGCTTTTTTGGAGGGCGGTTATCTTCTCAAGTATCTTGACGACGGTCTTGCTTTTGAATTTTTCGAAGCCCAGTTTTTCCTCTATCGTTGCTGCCGAATTTGTGTCTTCGAGCGCTATGGCAAGGAGTGTCATCTCGGCACGCCTGGCAAGCTGGGGCTCTTCGGGCCCGACCCTGGCAGAGTAATCTCTTGCGTATTCCGGCCTTACCTTTCCGAGCTCGGTCCTTATGGATTCTTCGTCGACCGACAACTCCTCGGACATCTTTTTCAGGTAACCCGACTTTAAAACGGCGTTTTTTATCCTGGCGAGTGTCGGGAGCATCTCCTCGACGATTCTCGCGGTACTGCGCGGCTCGGACTTTTTGAATTTTGCCGTAAGCGTACCCAGTTTATAGTCAAAAAGATCCCTGGATTCCCCGAGCACCCTCATGAAACCGTCCCTTCCCTCTTTCCTTACGAAACTATCCGGGTCGTTTCCTTTCGGCAATACCGCTATGCGCACGTTCATATCCTGACCGATCAGGAGGTCCAGCCCCCTTAACGCGGCGGCTTCGCCTGCGGTGTCGGAATCGTAAATCATTATGACGTTTTTTGTAAAGCGCCTGATTGCGCCGATCTGTTCGAGCGTAAGAGCCGTACCCAGTGTGGCTACGACGTTTTTTACGTCATTCTGGAAAGGCAGGATAAGGTCAAAGTATCCTTCCGCGATAACAACATAGCCCTGCCTTCTGATAAATTCTTTCGCGAAATTCATGCCGTACAGCTGTTTTCCCTTGCTGTACACGTGTGTTTCCGGCGAATTCATGTATTTCGGCATTGCCTCGCCGAGGGCACGCGCGCCAAAACCCAGGACTCTGTTCCTTAAGGAAAAAATCGGGAATATTATTCGGGCGCGGAACCTGTCGTAGAAGTTCCGGTTGGTTTCGTTGAGGAGAACAAGCCCTGCCTTCTCCAGAATATCCTCACCGACATTCTTCCTCTTGCAGTAATCTATGAGGGCCCGCCACGAATCCTGCGCGAAGCCCAGCCGGAAATGTTTTATCGTTCTTTCGTTAAGGCCCCTCTGGATGAAATATCTACGGGCTTCTCTCCCGGCCTCACCGGCAAGGTTTTCCTGAAAGAAGCCGCACGCCAGGTTATTAACTTCGTATAGCCTCTCGGCGAAGGAGGTTTTTTCCCGCTCACCCGGGCGTTGCCGCGGCAGCGGGACGTTCGCTTTATCCGCCAGCGTCTTTATCGCTTCGATAAAGTCCATCTTCTCGTACTTCATCAGGAAGCTGATTACGTTCCCGCCGGCGCCGCATCCGAAGCAATGGAATATCTGCTTCGCCGGATTAACCATGAATGAAGGGGTCTTTTCCTGGTGGAACGGGCAGCGCGCCTTGAAATTCTGTCCGGCTTTTTTGAGGGGGACATAACCGGATATAATCTCAACGATATCGACCCTGTCAAGGATTCTGTTTATTACCTCGTTCGGTATCATCCTCGCTTATTTCCTTTTAACCCTGACGAAACCTGAGCAGGGTATAATGTTGAGTTCCCCTTTTTTCTCCAGCTCGTCCAGGATCAGGTTAAGCCCCAGGTTATCGCTCGCGATGTGGCCTGCGATAATGACATTTATAAACTCCGCCTTTGCGCTTTTAAAATGCTGCTCGCTTAAGTGCATGGCGATGAGGGTGTTTACGCCTGCTTGTGAGAGCCGCGCAAAAATCTTTTTGGAGCCTTCGGTCCCGCCTGTCATATCGACAAAAATTTTGCCGGTCGCATTTTTTTCCTTTCCCGCAATAAGTCGCGGGCCGGCGCCCTTGGTCATGGCGTCCCGGTACTCGGGAATCTTTTTAAGAAGCTTCAGGACATCGCGGACCTTCCCTGGTTTTTTCTTTTCAACAGTTTCTTTCAGAAAGTGCGCAACGCAGTTGTCCGCCGGGGTGTGGATGCACATAAAGGGAACGTTGAGGAGCCTTGCAATATCAACGCTTCTCTCGGTGTTTCTCGGCATAAAACTCCTGGAAACCTCCTCGATACGCTCCTTCATAAGGGCCTTCACGACATCGAGATTCAAGCCCAGGCGGTGCAGGATATCCGTCTGGACGTGCATGACATTGTGCAGGTTCGCGAGGCCCATGCCAGCGGGGTGGTGTGAGATCGCAAGGTCTATCCCTGCGCCTTTTTCGTTCAAGATGTACGCCGTCAACAGTTCTTCACCGCCTATGTCGATTCCCACCATGGCGGTGCGTATGTCCTTTTTTCTGTCGCCGTAAAGAATCCTCGTATCAGCAAAAGGCTGCTTGATTTTTTTTAGCTTCTTTTTCTCGCGCGGGTCTTCCTGCACCCCCTTTTTGATGGCTATCTTGTAAATTTGTTCTAACCTCATTTTTCCCTCCGCATGTTAATACTCCTTCTTGAAAAACCTCGACTTCTTTTTCACGTTAATCGGCTTGAATATGTAATCCTTTTTTTTGGCCAGCAGTTTTGCCAGCGTTTCGCGGTATGTTATTTTTTCTTTTCTGCGAATTAAATTTGCCGCGGCAACGTATATTCTCAAATCCGCGCTGATGAAAAAAGGCGCCGAATAGGAGCCCTTTACGCTATCTTCGGTAAACTTAACCGGCAGTAGCAAAAGGCCTATCATGACAATACCGATAATAATAATCGACCGCAAAATGCCGAGGAATGCGCCGCCAATCTTCTCTATACCGCCGGCCGTGGCCTCACCAATGGATATGACAAAACCACTTACCCGTGCTACAAGATGGTAAATTACAAAAGATATACCCGCCATAACAACGTAACACAGAAACTCGCATGTCGAGGGGGTAAAGGAATACCTGTCGATGAAAAAAGAGGCGACATCACGGTAGCTGTATAATATAATTGGTACAATTAGCACTAATGTGACGAGAGGCAGGATTTGTTTGCCGACGCCTATAAGTGAAGAAGTGTAACTTATTCTTAGTAAAAGGATTAGGGCAAATACATCGATCCAATTTACCCTATTAAATAATTCGGACAACTGACCACCACCTCTGACAAAATGATACAAAGTATATCATATTATTTGGGTATTGTCAAGGCAGGGCGACCTTGATCTGACCGAAACCAGGCAATTTTTAAACAAGTCCGGGCCGTCGGTGAGGACGCGGACGTACCTGTCCGTGTATCCGGTAAGGAGGCCGGTGGAGCGGTCTCTTTGGCTTTCGATAAGAACTTCCTGGGGCTTGCCGATAAAGCGTTTTGCGAATTCGAGCGAAAAGTACTTACTCAAATCTGTCAAAATCTTCACCCTTTCTTTTACTTCCTGTTTACTTAAACTATGGCTGAGTTTTGCCGCGGCCGTTCCCTCTCGTCTTGAGTAGGGAAAAACGTGCATTCGGGAGGGCCTTATCTTTTTTATAAATCTTACCGTCTTGCGAAAGTGTCTTTCGTCCTCTCCGGGAAAGCCGACGAGAACGTCCGTTGTGATTGCGGCATCCGGGATATGTTTTCTGATTTTCTTAATAATCCCGGCGAATCTTTTTGTATTGTACGGCCTTTTCATAAGGCGCAGGATTCTATCGTCGCCGGACTGAAGGGGTATGTGGAGATGCTTGCACATCTTGCTGTTCGATTTAATCGCGCCTAAAAGGGCGTCCGTAACATATCCCGGCTCTATCGAGCTAAGCCGGATTCTGAACGAGCCCTCGAGGCGCGAAATTTCGCTTATAAGGCCTGCCAGGTTTTTATGCGCGCCGAGCGAGACACCGGTCAGGACAATCTCTTTGAACCCTTTTTCTACGAGCGAGCGCACTTCCTTCACAATCTCTTCAGGGCACCTGCTTCTAGAGGGCCCCCGGACAATGCTGACCTTGCAGTAGGAACACCTGTGGTCGCATCCGTCCTGAATTTTGACGAATGCACGGTTGCGATCTTTGAAGTCCGTGATTCCTGCGGGGATAGGTCTCTTCGGCGGGGACAGGTCTCTTCGTGACACTACACCTGATAATGAGACCTGTCCCCGCGCGAGCCCGAGACCTGTCCCCGAAATTGACAATATCTCCGCTATCCTCCCCTTCTCCCTGTTCCGCACAAGATACGCAACGCCGGCTATACCCGCAAGTTCCTTTCGGTCGCTGTCAAGTTCCGCGTAACATCCGGCTACAACGATTTTTCCTTTCGGATTTATTCTGTGAAAGTGGCGGATCAAGCTTCGCGTATCCTTGTCGGCCTTACCGGTGACGGTGCACGAGTTTATTATGAAAAAATCGGCTGTTTCTCGGCCGGTTTCTTCGGCAAATCCGCACCCTACGAGGTCCTCGCGCATGGCCTGGCTTTCGTATTGATTGACCTTGCAGCCGAGGGTTTTAATTGTAAAGGTGGGCTTATTAGCGGGAAAATTCATAGTTTAAAACCGACAGGACGAGAAGGCCGGCGGTATCGCTTTTAAGGACCCTGTTGCCCAGTGAAACGAGTTTGCAGCTCGTATCCTTTGCCATTTTTATCTCTTCCGGAGTGAAGTCCCCTTCGGGCCCTATGAATACGATGATCTTTCCTGTCTCAAAGCCTTTTACGGCCTCCTTAAGCGGGATTACGTCTTCGGAAAGGCATGGCATAAAGGCGAGATCAAAATTATTTACGATATCAACGGTATTATAAAATTTCTGGACGTTCTCGATTTCGGGGACGTCCGGTCTTCCGCACTGCTTGGCAGCTTCTCTGGCGATTTTTTTCCACCTCTGGACCCTATCGAGCGCTCTCGCCTCTTCTAATTTCACGATTGTTCTCTCGCTCACAAGGGGAATTATGCTGCGCACGCCGAGTTCCGTCGCTTTTTCAACGATATAGTCCATTTTTTCTTTTTTGGGTATGGACTGGGCAAGCGTGATTTCAGGAAGCGCCTCGCGTTTCGGCGCCTTCGTGCTTATGATTTCTACGGTAAGCGATTTCGGCTTGGTTTGCTTAATGAATCCGGTATATTCTTTGCCCGTGCCATCAAAGACAATAACTTTGTCATTCTCCTTAAGTCGCATTACGTTTAAAATGTGCCTTGCCTCCTGGCCGTCAATGTATATCAAACTGCCTTTAACGTTTTCTCTCGGCGCGTAAAATCTGGACAAGTTTAGTGTTCCTTGAATACTTCGGCCGTAAAGATGTAGATATCACACTTGCCTTTCTTCCAGGCGTCGGCCGCCATGCCCGCTTTCTGGCCGCAGAGTGAATTCATGAACTCTTCGCGGTTCCACCCTGTCTCGGTAGCAACCTGCGGTAAATAGACGCCGCTCGTAAAACCGCTTCTTACAATCACACCGTGTTTTCCCATAACGATTTTTTCGGGATTTTCGATTTTTTCCAAGGGCGAAAGAGCCGATATCTCGATGTCTATATCCTTCATCTCGCCAAGTGTCACGGGCGGGAATCTCGGGTCGCCCGTCGCCGCTTCCACCGCCATATCCCGCACGGTGAGGTAGAAGGGCCCCCGGCCTACGATGTTTCCTATGCAGCCCCTTAGGCGGCCGTGTTCATGGAGCGTAACAAACGCCCCCATCTCCTTGTTCAAAACGGGGTTGCCCTCTTTAACCCCTAACCGCTTTCCTGTTTTTAAATAGTGCGTAATTGAATCACGTGCTAATTTTAGCATTTTTTTCTTTTGTCCCTCATTCAGCATATTTCCGTCCCCCTGTTTTGGATTCTGTATTTCTGATTTAAATATAGCGGCACTCAGGTATCCAACTACACTGCTTTTATCACCCGCGGTGTCGCCTGAATTGGCGTATTTAAGTATCTTAACTTTGTTGGCGCCGAGTTTCTTTGCGGCAATCATCGTCGCCGTGACCGCCCCGTAGCCGCACATGAAGTGGTGGCCCTCCGCCAGGCTCTCCCGGTACAGCTTATCGGGATTCATATCTTTTATGAGCGAAATCGTCTTACGGTCTGTTCTTTCGGCCTTCTTGTAATGCATGAAATGGCTTAAGTCCGTGCTTGCCACAAATAAAAATTTGTCTTTCTTTTTAAACGCCTCGTAGAGCGCCCTTCCGAGGATCCTCGAGTTTTCGAAACTCTGGTTTCCCATCGCGATTAAAACTATTTTAAAATCCTTTAGCACCATCTGTAAAAACGGTATCTCCATTTCGACGGAATTCTCCCCGGAAAACGCTATGGGATAGGCGTGGATTTTCGGATTCTTTTTTATAAGTTCACTCGTAATCTCCCTGTCGATTTCGACTGTGCCAAGCGGCGTCTTGAATCCCTCATCGTCAAGGACAGCGATGAAGTCGTAATGTTTCCTGTGGCTAAAACCCACCACCACAACGGTCTCGATGTCCTGATTCTGTATCGCCTTAAAACCGTAGGCCGCGACAGGCCCCGAATAGACAAAACCGGCATGGGGCGCTATGAGGGCTATTATTTCGCCGTTTATCTCGGGCGGGGCGACAGCGTCAAGGTAAGAACGGAGTTCAAGTTCGAGTTCTTCTTTTGAGGCGGGATACCACCTCCCCGCCAGGTCCGCGCGCTTCACTTGCGCCGAGGAAGGCGCGGTGAGTAAAACTAATATAAGTGATGTGAGAAGTAGTTTTTTCATTTTAAAAGTGGAGCCGACGGGAGTTTCCTGCACAAAAAATTGGTGGACCGAAGCGGATTCGAACCGCTGACCTCCTCGTTGCGAACGAGGCGTTCTCCCAACTGAACTACCGGCCCAAAATTTCGCCTTAAGAAATTTTGATCCTGAGGCAGTGAAGAAAATGCGGCGAGTAGGAGCATTTTCCACTGCCGAAGGGCCAAATTTTCGGTCTTCGTCTAACAAACCCTATTCTTCCCCGCACGTTTCGCCCCGTACAGCGCTTCGTCGGCTTCCCTGATAAGCCGGTACTTTTCCATTCCGGCCCTGTAATCGGAAACGCCGATACTTATGGTAATGCTAAAACGTTTTTCGTCCCTTCTGAATGCTTCCTCGATATGCTTCCTCAGCCGCTCGGCGGCGACATACGCTTTAGGCTTTGTGGTCTCGGGCATTAAAACACCGAATTCCTCTCCGCCGTAGCGCGCGGCAATGTCTACTTTTCTTACGTTTGCTCTTATAAGATATCCGATTTTTTTCAATACTTCATCACCTACCTGGTGGCCAAATGTATCGTTTACTTTTTTAAAATCATCTATATCCATGAGCATAAAAGAAAACGGCCTGTGGTAGCGGCTAAACCTTGCCATCTCCTCCTGGATCCGCCTGTTAAGGTAGCCTATCCTGTAAAGTTTCGTGAGGTCGTCCATAATGGCCCGGGAATAAAGCTGGGCGTTGTCTATGCAGGTGCTGAGCTGCCTTCCGAAGGCGTTCACTATGTCTATATCTTCTTTGGTATAGGGTGTTGAGTCGGTTTTGTCTCCCAGGTTCAGGAAGCCTACCATATCCCTCTTGTGGTAAAGCGGCAGGCTATAATAAAGGGGTATGGTAAGCCGCACGTTAATTTTGTCAAAGGACTTTTTGATCTCCTCGAGGTTGTAATCCTCGGAGAAATCGCCGCTCTCGCTTGCTACATAGATGTTTTCGTTCCGCAAAAAATTTACAAAAGGGCTTGCGATCGAAATCTTTTTTATTCCCCCCAGGCTTTCCGTATCCACACCCCTGGAGGCAAATAGTTCGAATTCGGCGGCATCTTCCTCGTAAAGATAAAGGGTGGCGCTTTTTATGCCTACCGTATCCGCCAGGGAATCCAGGATATAATGTGAAATCTCACCGAGGTCGGTTATTTCATCGGCGATAGAGCTGAAGTTCTCCAGGAATTTATAATACTTGACTTTCTTCTCGTATACGATGCGGTCGGTGATCTTGCTCAGTTTCAGAAGACCCGCGTAATGCGCCGTGAATAAAAGATTGACCAATACGACGCCCCCCGAAATAATCGAAGCGGTAAAATAGTCCACCCCTACCATCCTGTGCAACACGTGCACTATAAACATGTGTATGAGCAGGACAAAAAGCGTGAAATAAGACAAGATGACTGTCTGGTTAATAACGACATCCATTTCGTACACGTGGTGCTTCAGTATCGTGTAGCTTACTATGGCGAGATACGGTATTATGAAAAATATGCCGAACGGGAAAAATGTTATTTTATAGACAGCCAGGAAAAAACCCAGCGGCGCCATCATCCCCAGGATCGTGCCGGCGAAAATCCACATCCTCTGATTCCGCTTGAAACCCATATACAATTTCGCCGAATGCAAGAGGTAATAAAACCCGCAGAAAATAAAACCCGCGCATACAAAGGTAAAAATATTAAAGGCAAACCCCGGAACTGTTATGTACCTAAAATAACGGCCTTCTGCGATGCCTTTTATAAATTCGCCCGGAAGGACAAAGGATGCCGTGAAGAAAAGTAACGATATGATATACACCTTGCCCAGGATCTGCTTTTTGAATACCTCTCTATCCGAATAAATGGATAAAAAGTGCAGGAACACCGGCACCATGAAAATTAGCGCCGCAAGCGACGTCCTGAACCAGTAAAGCGCCGCGAGGCTCACGCCCGAATCCAGGGCCTTGTAAATACAGAAATTCCAGACGCAGAATAAAATATTGTAAACAAACCAGATGGAATTTCGCGCGCTTTTTTTATCGACGGTATATATGTACGCCCCTATGAGAAGGAGCGCCACGGAATTTATGGCAAAAGTGAACGGTATTAAATTAGCCATGGTATTTTATTCCTCCGCGTAACCTACGGGTATTATATAAACCGGCTTTTCCCCATCTGGCAAATCCAGAATTTTCGAAACAGCCTTATCGTTAAACGCGCCGACGGGGCAGGAGGAAAGCCCGAGAGAAACCGCCTCAAGGTGCACGTTCTCCGCGGCATGCCCTACCTCTATATCCGTATACCTTATCCCGCGCTTTCCGTACCGCGAGGTAACCCTTTCGTAAACGGCGCATATAATAATGTTAACCGGCGCCTCTTCCACGAAGCGCTGTCCCCATGAGGCCTGTGCAAGTTCTTTCCTTAAATCGCTATCTGATTTTTTTTCGATCAGGTGGCCTTCCGGGACATACCTGTAAAGACCGTCTTCTTTTGCAATGTATACCTCGAGCGGGTAACACGCTCCGGCCGACGGCGCTGCCCTCAAGGGCCTTGAGTCGGTGATGCCCTGGCAGGCCCATAAAAGCTGGCCTATCTGGTTTAATGTAAGCTCGCGGCGAGAATAACTTCTTACAGAGCGGCGTTTAGTAATAGTCTCTTCTAATGAAATGTCGCTTTTCAACTTCGGCCTCGGTAATTTTATCGTTTTCATGTCAGCCGCTTCTCCTCTAAAATTAAAACATAAAAGAGACACAGTAATTATTGTAAAATGTTTTAGCCTCTTACGCATTGAACGTCTCCACCGCTCCTCTTACCGTATTATACTGAATCGTAACCGTATCCTCCTGATTAACCGCATACCCGCCCGCCAACACCACCGCTATCGGGATCTGGTAATTTTTCGCCTGGTTATAAACAAAAGAATCCCTTTTTTCAAGCCCATCTGTTGTAAGGGCGAGATTCCCTATCTGGTCGTGTTCGTAAGGATCTGCGCCGGCTACGTACATGATAAAGTCCGGTTTAAAATCGGAAATTATTCTCGGTATGTTCCTCTCCAGCTCGGCCAGGTACTCCTTGTTCTTTGTCCTGTCAAGAAGTCCTATGTCCATATTGCTCTTTGGCTTGTGAAAGGGATAATTATTTTCCTGATGAATGGAAAAAGTAAAAACGTTTTTATCATCCCTGAATGTGTATGCGGTGCCGTTTCCCTGGTGCAGGTCGCAATCGATTATAAGCGCTTTTTTCGCGTTTTTCTCGTCTATGAGTTTCCTTACGGCGACCGCTATATCGTTCAACACGCAGAAGCCCTCGCCGTGGTTCGGAAAGGCGTGGTGAAAGCCGCCGCCGAGGTGTATGCCAAGGCCGTCCTCTAACGCTATCTCCGAGGCGCGTATGGTCCCGCCGCAACAGAGTACCGCGCCCTCTACCAATTCTTTCGAATACGGCATCTCCAGCGTCAGTATTTCCGCTAAGGACAGTTTTCCGTGTTTCAGCTTCTCGAGGTAGCGCCTCTCATGAACGCGCAGGATGTCCCTCTCGGAGGCCATGTCCGGTTCGACAAAAGCAATCTTGTTTACGATGCCTAAATCCTGCGAAAGCCTTTTCTTTATTAGCCTGTATTTCGCCGTAGGGAATACGTGAGCACCGATGTCAATATAGTATCTATCCGTGTAGACAATCCTCGTCTTCACTTTTTCTTGCTTATAGCTTAATCCTTAATCCTGGATTAAGTCAGCTCATCAATCATGCCGTTTGTGGCGTCAGTGATAAGTTCCCAGTCTTCCTGCGAGTGTATGGCGAACTTCTGCTTCCTCTTCCACCTCTCATCCCTTTTCTGCCAGAGATAGAAGCATACCTGTTTTCTCCCGTAGCTTTCCAGGAGAACCACCGCCGACCACCAGCCGAACCGCTTATTGATCGTCTTATGAGTGATGACCTTAAGCGGCGCTATAATCGGTACCTTTTCCGTCTCTCTTCTCGTAGGCCGATCCATAACAACCTCCTTCTATTTCCTTAAACGAACCTTATAATCCGGTGCTTCGCCTTCGAGCACAATATGCCCTTCTCTCGCGAGCCAGCCGACGCTCATGAGAACGATATCCCTCGGTTTATCGCCGTTTTTCACGATATTCTCGAGGGTATCAGTCTTATTGTTGTTCTCGAGGTAGTGCCAGATTCCTCCGGCCACTATACCGATTTGCGTAATCATGATACCCGCACCCCCTTCTGGTTAATACTCTTACACCTCGGACACCTGGAGAAGTCTTCATTCTTGCCGTCGATATAGACATAACTGCAAACCGAACACTGCCATACGCTCTCGCGGTTTACCTTGAAGGCGGTAAACCCGGAACCCCTCTCCAGCCATATCCACAATACCAAAATACATATCACTGTAAAAAAAAGATAAATAAACAATGCGATAGAAATGTCTAGCTTTATCATTATCTCGCTTCCACCGTTATCGTAACGACGCCCCATCTGGATTTAGCTTCTTTGGCCGCGCCGGACGGCGAAAAACGCCACCTCTTCAAAAATTTCGTGGCCTCCATGTCGATCTCGGGAAACCCGCTTGATAGGACCGGCTCCACGTCGTAAACAAGCCCGTTATCGGATACAAAGAACTTCAGTTTAACGGCATATTCTTCGTTATCGCCGTAAAGTCCGCGCGGAACCGCAGGGAAATTCGGTTTAAAAATGATTCCCCTCTCGGCCGCGGGACCTTCTACGGCCGGTGATTTTTTATCGCCCGCGCTGCGGCGCGCTATTTCCAAGCCCTGCGCGAGATATAGCGGGATCTCCCTCGTATCCTTAACGTATTCCCGCAGGGAAAAAATGAACCTGTCCGGCAGCGCCTCGGGCATAAATCCCTTTCGGACTTTCCTTCCCGGCCCTTTCGGCTTCAGGTACACTTTATCCGGGAATAAAGCCGAACTTGCGTAAAGCGTCTCCGCCTGCGGTTTCACGTTTTCAACCATAAGGTCGAAAGCGGTTTTTTCCAGGATCGGTCCCAAAAAATCTATCTCTTGATGGACGTTGCTTGGCTGAACGCTCGGCGTTACGATGATGCCGATAAGCGAAATCCAAAACAAATGCCATACAGTCGAAAACAAAATTGACAGATTAAAAATCCGGTCTTTGAACAACGTTACCTCTTGGGGGTTGTAGCAATATTTATCTTCTGTATGCCCTCCGCCCTGCACAAATCCCAGACTTCCACCACTTTTCCAAGCGACGTTTTTCTGTCGGCTTTTATCAGAATCGGCTTTGATTCTTTCGCGGCTATTCCGAGACGTGAAGAGAGCTCCTCGGGGCCGATCAGCCTTTCGTCAATGTAAAGCGAATTATCGTCCGTTACAACAATTATCAAATTCTCCCTCTGGATGACCTCACTGGTGAGCGCCTTGGGAAGGTTTATTTTTATGCCCGGCTGGAATACAAAACTGGATGTCAACATGAAAAAAATAAGGAGAAGGAATATCACATCTATAAGGGGCGCGATATCCAGGAGGCCCTTCTCCAGAAATACCCTTCTCTTGAATCTCATGCCGCCTCTCGCTGGTCCGACAATACGTTTACAAGTTCCGTCGCGCTCTTCTCCATCTCCAGCACGAAGCCATCGACCCTGCTCACGAGGTAGTTGTAAACCACATAAGTCGGGATGGCTACGGACAATCCCGCCACGGTCGTTATGAGTGCCTCCCAAATCCCTCCTGCCAGGTCACCGGGGTTCACGGGGACCATGCTCATCGCTTTTGCCTCTATAACCTGGAAAGCCTTGAGCATTCCGACGACGGTGCCGAGGAGACCCAAAAGCGGCGCGATATGCGCTATGGTGGCCAAGACGCCCAAATTCTTCTCCAAAAGGGGAACCTCGTGGATGCCGGCGTCTTCAATGGCTTCTTTTATATCCTGGCGCGGCCTGTCGTATTTTATGATGCCGGATTTTAGTATGCGCGCGATGGGGCCCTTGGTTATGTTGCACATATCCAGGGCTTCCATTACCTTGTTGCTTTTTACCTTTGCCGATATCGCCTGCATGAATTTGCCCGTATCGATCTTGGCATTCCTGAGGCACCACATCCTTTCGAGAAAAACAGCGAATGCCGTTATGGAGCACAGTATAATCAGGCCCATTATGGGCCCGCCTTTAATTATAAATTCCCACATCTTTTCCTCCAAATCTGTTTGGCGGGGACAGGTGTTATCTTAACACTCGTATGGGGACAGGTCTCATTATCAGGCATAGTGTCTTAAAGAGACCTGTCCCCATTGCGACCCCTCCCCGCACGAAGCCACTCGAGCCTTTCCTTCGCGTACTCCGACTCTTTAACGTCCCTTTTCGCCAGCCGTTCATACACACGCCTGGCCTGGTCCCATTTCTTCATGTTTTCAAGAAGCGCGGCGCATTTTAACTCCGCCCTCGCCGACCAGAAGGTGCTCCTCGGAAACATATAACTTACCTTTAAATACTCAAGAATTGCCGATTCGAAATTTCGGTTTAGTTCGTATGATTCGGCTATATCGTACTGTATCCCGGCGTTAAAATTGTTGTCTTCCGGCATGCGGGCTTTCTTGAGGTACTCGATCGCCCTGGGAAAATCACCTTTCTGCATAAAAATCCGGCCTATTTTCCTGTTGGCTGTCCTTGCAAACGGCGTATTTTTATATCGGGTTATAACGGTGTTAAATTCTTCAAGCGCCTCGTCTTTCTTTCCCTGCTCCAGGAGGATATCACCGGTTCTGAACATCGCCTCCTGGCTCCACTCGCTATCGGGGTAGCTTTTGTAAAGCGTCCTGAATTCGCGTATGGCCGCTTGAGGCCTTCCTTCTTCGTAAAGGGTCCACGCAAGCCAGTAAAAAGCGTCGTCCACAAAACTGGAACGCGGATATTCCGAAATAACGGAGCTAAACCGCTTTTTGGCCTCCTTGAGCTTCCCCTTCCGGTAGAAATACTCCCCGAACCACATCTTTACGCCCACGGTAAGCTCGGCGTCGGGGTATTCTTTAAGAATTGCCTCAAATTCTTTCAGGGCCTCTTTTTCCCTGTGCAGCCTGTAGTAACACCACCCCAGCTGGTAGCGCGCTGTCCTTTTGAGTTCGGTGTCGTGGGATTTGTTTATGATTTTCGTAAAGATCGGGATCGCCTCGTTATACCTGTTCGCGTTATAAAGGGAGAGGGCTCTCTGAAACAGCGCACTTTGGCCGAGGGGGCTTTCGGGCGCTTTACTTGCAATTTCGTCGAACTGATCAGCCGCCAGGTCGAAATTTCCTTTCTTGAAATAAAGAGTCCCCAGCTGGTAATGCGCCTTTCCCTTAAGATGTGAATTCGGGAAATTCGCCAGGAGATACTGGAACGTCAGGATGCTCGAATCAACCCTGCCCTCAAGCGAAAGGAGCCTGCCTACTTCGTACTGCGCGTAGTCCGCCCACACGCTTTTGGGATATTTCGATAATATAATGTCGTAGGTTTCGATCGCCTCGTCGTATCTTTCGAGTTTTTCGTTAATCTCGGCCATCCTGCAAAGCGCGCCTACGACAATCTCGGGATCATGAGATCCCGCAAGGACTTCATTGAATTCTTCAAGCGCCTCATGAAGCCGGCCGCTCTCCCTCAAGGCCCAGCCGAGGTTGTAATGGAAGTCGTCGGCCAGTTCGCCGGTAGGGAATTTCTCTATGGCGGCGCGGTAGGCCCCTATGGCCCTTTCGAAGTCCTTCTTCTTGTAGTGGAGTTCACCCAGCCAGTAGAACGCGTCGTCGGCCCACTGGGTATCCCCGAAATCCTTGATAATCTCGCGGTACATCTCTTTTGCTTCGCTGAAATTGCCGAGACTTCCGTGGGATTGGGCTGCGCCGAATAAACTTGCCGAAATAATGTCCGGCTCGCGGGAATTCTTTCGGCATTCGCCGAAAACTTCAATGGCTTTCGAAAAATTTCCTAATTTGAAATGCGCCCCGCCCTTCTTGTATAAAGCCAGGTTTTTCCACGCGGCGCTTTCCGACATTGAAATCGCTTCGTCAAAATTCCTTATTGCGTCTTTAAAATCGCCGAGGTTGAAGCTGGCATCCGCAAGCATGTAGTAAGCGTCGGCTCTTTTGTCGTTCAGCGGGTATTTTTTCAGAAAGTTATAAATCCTCAAGCGCGCCTTGGCAAATTCCTCTTTTTCGTAAAGTATCTTGCATACCAGGTAATCTGCTTTTACCGCCAGCGCATCCAGCGGGAACCTCGATAAAACCGCTTCAAAACCACGGGAGGCTAGGGTATAGTCGCCGAGCTTGTAATAACACCATGCCATCGAATAATAGCTACTTGAGAGAAACGGGGAATCCTGAAATTCGTCTATTATTTTCTGGTAATTGTCTATTGCCTTGTTGAAATCGTTTGACTTGAAATAGACCTCGGCCCTCCAGAAGACCGCCTCGCCCGCAAGCTCGACCATCCCGGGGCTATCGGTCACCATCTGGAATTCATACAGCGCTTTCTTGAATTCCCCCATGTTGTAAAAACACTTGCCCAGCAAGATATAAACCTCGCCCTTGTGCGCGGATTCGGGGTGTTTCCTCAGGAATGACTGCAATTTTTCTTCGGCGAGGTCGTAAAATCCGTCTCTAAAGGCCTTTCTGGCAAAAAGTATCTCGCCTTCCTCGTGCTGCGCGTATAGCGGACAATTGGATGCCAATATACAAAGTATTAGGGGTATGATAATCTTATATATAGTGCCCATAGATAACTTAATATATTACCACTTAAGCAGCCGGGGTGCAAGAGTTTTCCTTATGGCTAAGCAGGAGGCAGTGTTTCAGAGCTGCTTAAACCAGGGACACCGTAAGAATTAACGCCGCTGGGGCCCTGGGGTATCGTAATGCGCAGCTCTTCAACACCGCCTCCTGCTTAGCCTCCTGGTTTGCCAGTAAGTAAAGAAGAAGGAAGTCTGTATTCTGGACGCATTAAGAAGATTTTAGCCTTTTATCGAGATTTTTAGAGGTTTCTTTTGTGACAAATTTTGACACAAAAAGGGCGGTTGTTGTTTGAGCCCACACCTGTCGGTGTGAGGCGAGTTCAACCGCCCCCTCTAAAAATTGAGATAAAAGGCGGTCCAGCAATAATTTTAGAATAAAATTAGTGCTGGAAAAATCTTCAGCGGCCGGAATATAGGCTTCCTTCTTCTTTACGCCTTGCTTAGAACCTTCTTCAGGAACTGGCCGGTGTAGGAAGATCTGATTTTGGTGAGTTCTTCGGGCGAGCCCTTGGCCACGACCCTTCCGCCCAGGTCGCCGCCTTCGGGCCCGAGGTCAATAATGTAGTCGGCCTGTTTTACGACGTCGAGGTTATGCTCGATAACGAGAACCGTGTTTCCGTCGTCAACGAGCCGTTGCAGGACGCTTAAGAGCTTGTCTATATCGGCGAAATGAAGCCCCGTCGTGGGTTCGTCGAGGATGTAGAAGGTCCTGCCGGTAGCGCGCTTTGAAAGCTCGGTCGAGAGCTTTACCCTTTGCGCCTCCCCTCCGGAGAGGGTTGTCGCTGACTGGCCCAGCTTGATATAACCGAGCCCCACGTCGTAAAGCGTCTTAAGTTTTGCCTTTACCGGGGGAATGTTTTCAAAAAGGCCGAGCGCCTCCTCGACGCTCATCTGGAGAACATCCGCTATGGATTTCCCCTTGTACTTTACCGCCAGCGTCTGCTCGTTGAAACGCCTCCCCTTGCAGATCTCGCAGGGGACATACACGTCGGGCAAAAAATGCATCTCTATCTTTTTTATGCCGTCTCCGGCACACGCCTCGCACCTTCCGCCCTTGACGTTAAAACTGAATCTCCCCGGTTTATAGCCCCGCATCCTTGACTCCGGAAGCCTTGAGAAGAGAAGCCGAATAGGACCGAAGGCGCCCGTATATGTGGTGGGGTTGCTCCTTGGCGTCCTTCCGATCGGGGACTGGTCTATCACGATCACCTTGTCGATGAATTCCGCACCTATTATTTTTTTATGCAGGCCCGGCTTTTCCTTTGCCCTGTAGAACTTCTTGGCCAGCGCCCTGTAGAGAATTTCGTCGACGAGCGTGCTCTTGCCGGAGCCCGATACGCCTGTAACGCAGATAAAAACGCCCAGGGGCATTACGGCGTCGATGTTTTTCAGGTTATGTTCCGCGGCGCCGATAACTTCAAGGGCCTTTTTGTGTTTATAGCTTCGCCTTTTTTCGGGAACGCTTATTTTTAATTCGCCCCTCAGGTATTTGCCGGTTATCGACCTTTTCTCCTTCAGGATATCCTCGAAGGTGCCGCATGCCACGACCTCCCCACCATGCTCGCCCGCTCCCGGCCCGAGGTCGATCAGGTAGTCGGACTTCCGCATAGTCGCCTCGTCGTGCTCGACGACAATCAGGGTATTCCCCAGGTCGCGAAGCGCCATAAGGGTATCCAGAAGTTTTGAATTGTCCCTCTGGTGAAGCCCGATGCTCGGTTCGTCGAGGATATACAGGACGCCGACCAGCCCCGCGCCGATCTGCGTGGCAAGCCGTATGCGCTGCGCCTCGCCTCCTGATAATGTGCCCGATCTTCTATCGAGGGTAAGGTATTCAAGTCCCACGTTTTTCATAAAGGTAAGCCGCGAAACAATTTCTTTTAGCGCCTGGTGCGATATCAGCTTCTCGGTCGGTGTGAGTTTCAAACCGCCGAAAAATTTCTTCGCTTCCTTGACGGATAACTCGGTTACCTCCATTATATTCTTCCCGCCGATAGTAACCGCGAGTGCCTCCGGCCTTAATCTTTTACCCCTGCATGAGGGGCACGGCAAAACCGACATGTATTTGTTGATTTCTGTCTTGATGAACTCGGACTCCGTCTCGCGGAACCTGCGCTCGAGATTCGGTATCACCCCTTCGAAATCCCCGCCCCTTTCCTCGTCGCCAAAAAGGACGATTTTCCTCGTCTCCTTAGGCAGCCTGTTAAACGGCGTGAAAACATCAAAGCCGTAATTCCTCGCCAGCGCCCTTAGGTAGCGCCTGAAATAAAGTATCAGCCCCTTTCCTCCCCGCCTCCACGGCGCTATCGCCTCTAAAAGGGGCCTTGACTTGTCCGGAATTACAAGCTCTGGGTCTATCTCTATTTTATTTCCGAGCCCGCCGCAAAGCCCGCACGCGCCGTAAGGGCTGTTAAAAGAAAATGCCCTCGGCACGAGTTCTTCAAAACTTAATCCGCAAGTTACGCACGCGTTTTTTTCGCTGAATAGAATTTCCGTTCCGGGACCGGATCTTGTCCCGGAACGGAATTGGTTTACAATAACGACACCGTTTCCCATCGCAAGCGCCGTCTCAATGGAGTCGGTAAGCCGTTTCTTTACGCCGTTTGCGATAACGAGCCTGTCTATTACAACCTCTATTGTATGTTTTTTATTCTTGTGCAGTTTTATGTCTTCGTTTTCAAGGTTTATTATTTTTCCGTCGATGCGCGCCCTTAAGAAGCCGTCTTTTCTTAACTGGTTAAAGAGTTCCCTGTATTCTCCCTTCCTTCCCCTAATCTTCGGCGCAAGAAGCATGACCTTGGTGCCGGCGGGAATCTCTAATATTTTCTCCGTAATTTCCTGGGAGCTCTGCTTCGTGATTTCT